>NZ_JBFANZ010000060.1:0-19895 GCF_040659735.1 Micromonospora sp. NPDC049679 | reverse complement strand
TCGGCGATCGCGTGCAGGAAGGCGACGTCGCCGTCGGCGTACGTCGGGTTTCCGGACTCGGCCGCCGCGGGCGCGGCGCGGCCCGGCGCGGCCGGGCCGAGCGTGGTCAGGACCAGCCCGACGGTGAGCGTGCCGAGCAGACGGTGCTGCGGGACCATCACGGCGGGGACTCCTCGCGTCGATGCTTGTCAGTACAGCAGGTACCGGCGGCGCCGCCGGTTGAACGCCGCCAGCTCGTCGGACCAGGCGCCGACGACGTCGTCCACGTCTGCGCCGGCGTCGATCATCGTGCGCATCCGGGGTGAGCCGGTGAGCTTGTCGACCCAGTACGGCCGGGTGGTGTCCCACGAGTCGCTGCGCCAGGCGAACGCCGGGTACTTGTGGGCCTCGATCAGCATCGCCACGGCGGTGCGGATCGGGTCGTACGCGCGCCGGTCGACGACCTTCACCTCGACGCCGGCGCAGAGCTTGTTGAGCAGCTGCGGTTTCTGTCCGGCCGACGTGGGGGAGAAGTACGCCTCGCGGAATTCGACCCCGGGCAGGTCGCGCGCGTTGAGCCGGTCGCACCAGTGGTAGTCGAAGTCGGTGGCGAGCCCCCCGATCAGTTCGAACGGGCGGGTCGTGCCCCGCCCCTCGGTCATCGAGGCGACCCCTTCGAAGAGGCCGGTGCCGGGATAGACCAGGGCGGTGTCCGGGGTGGGCATGTTGGGGCTCGGCATCACCCACGGCAGCTCCGTGTCGGCGGCGAACGTGTCCCGCTGCCAGTGCTTGCAACCCACCACGTGCAGGTCGACCGGGCGCCCGGCCTCGGCGGGCAGGAACTCGGCGTTGAAGAAGCGCGCGAGCTCGCCGACCGTCATGCCGTGCTGCTGGACGATCTCCTTCTTGCCGACCCCGGACGTGTAGGGGGTGGTCATCATCGGTCCGTACGCCCGCCCGCCGATCGGGTTGGGGCGGTCGAGGACGACGTAGCGCCGGCCGACGCGGGCTGCGGCGACCATCGAGTCGTACATCGTCCAGATGTAGGTGTAGAAGCGGGCGCCGGCGTCCTGGATGTCGAAGACGAGCGTGTCGACGCCCGCCTTCGTGATCAGCTCCGCCCACTTCGCCTGGGACGCGCCGTAGGCGTCGTAGACGGTGACGCCGGTGCGCGCGTCGACCCCGGTCCCCTCGCTGCCGCCGGCCTGGGCCGAGCCCCGGAAACCGTGCTCGGGACCGAACGCGGCGGTCAGCCGCACCCGGCCGGAGCCGTGCATCAGGTCGACGAGATGCCGGTAGGCGGAGTCGACCCCGGTCGGGTTGGAGAGCACCCCGACCTGTTGGCCGGCGAGGGCGGCGAAGCCGGAGTCGACGAGCACGTCGAGCCCGGTCCGCACCCGCCGGTGGCCGGGCGCCGCCGTCGCGGGGAGCGGCAGGGCACTCGCGCCCACGGCACCGGCGGCACCCACCGCACCGGCAAGCAGATTTCTGCGGATCACGGGCTCCTCCTACCAGGTCAGGCCATGGCCGTACGGGTACAGCGTCACGCCGGGGTCGTTCGCGGCGGGAATCGTGACGGGTAGCCGGCCGTGCGGCGACAGCTCTCCGTGCAGGGCGCGGACCAGCGTCTCCATCGCCGCGGAGGTGTACGTGTACGTCGCCAGGTAGGTCCGCACGCCGGGCAGGTAGGCGATGTCGTACGGGTCGCGGACCGCCACCACGACCACGGGTTTCCCGGTGGCGAGCAGCGCGGCGACGAGCCGTTGCTGCGTCGCCCGCCGGTCGCTGGCGGCGGTGTCCCAGGCCTTGTTCACGAGGACGACGGTGAGGTCGTGGGTCGCCGCCTCGGCGGCGGTGGCCGCGATCACCGCATCGGAGGGCAGCGTCGCCGGGCGGGCCGTGGCGCGGGCGCCACGCGCGGCGAACCCGTTGGTCAGCGTGGCGATCGGCGTGAACGCCGCGTTGTCCGCGCCGGTGACCAGCACCGATCGATTGGCGCGGGCCAGTGGAAGCAGCCCGGCGTCGTTGCGGATCGCGGTGAGCGTCGGGTCGGTGACCCGGGTGACGGTGGCCTGGTGTGCGGGGGAGCCGACCGTCGCGACCGCCGCGTCCACATTGACCAGTGGGGACGCGGTGATGCCCCGGCGGTGTTTCATCGCAAGGATCCGCCGTACGGACGTGTCGATGCGCCGCTCGGTCAGCTCGCCGTCGCGGACAGCCCGCAGCACGGCGTCGTACGCCAGCGCGAAGTCCGGTGGCATCAGGAGCTGGTCGGCACCGGCCTTGAGCGCGAGCACGGGCACCCGCGCGTCGCCGTACTTCTGCCGTACGCCGGCCATGCTGAGCGAGTCGGTGACGACGACGCCGTCGAAGCCGAGTTCGCCGCGGAGAACGCCGGTGAGGATCGCCGGCGACAGTGTCGCGGGATCGCCGGTCGGGTCGAGGGACGGCACGACGATGTGCGCCGTCATGATCGAGTCGACGCCCGCAGCGATCGCGCTCCGGAACGCCGGGGCGTCGATCCGGTCCCACTCGGCGCGGGTGTGGTTGATGACCGGCAGCCCGGTGTGGCTGTCCGTGCCGGTGTCCCCGTGCCCGGGGAAGTGCTTGGCGACGGCGGTCGCGCCGGCGCCGTGCTGGAAGCCCGCGACCTGGGCCGCGGTCAGCCTGGCGACCAACGCGGGGTCGGCGCCGAAGGACCGTACCCCGATCACCGGGTTCGCCGGGTTGACGTTGACGTCGGCGGTCGGCGCGTACGGCTGGTGGATGCCGACCGCGCGTAGCTCCCGGCCGGTCACCTGGGCGGCGGTGAACGCGTCCGTGACGGACCGGGACGCGCCGAGCGCCATCGCGCCGGGAAACTGCGCCGCGGGCGCCGGCATCCGCTGCACGACGCCCTGCTCCTGGTCGGTCGAGATGACGAGGGGAACGCGTCCCTTCGTGCCGTCGCCGAGCGCGGTCCGTTGCAGTCCGTTGGAGAGCGTGGCGATCTGCCGTGGGCTGTCGAGGTTGTGCGACCACGAGAAGTAGACGACCCCGCCGACGTGGAAGCGGGCGACCACGTCCGCCGGCGTCTCCACTCCGAAGGCGGCGCGGTTGGCGCTGCGGTCGGCGGTGGCGGGATCGGTGGCGTCGCCGCCGTAGACGTAGGTGACGAAGAGTTGCCCGACCTTCTGTTCCAGGCTCATGTGGCGCAACGTCGAGGTGATCCAGCCGTGCTCGCCGGGGCCGGCGGCGGCCGGCCGGGTGACAGCGGCGGGGTGCGCGAGCGTGACCGCCAGAGCGGTCGCGACGGCGAGACGGGTCTTCACGGGGCGCCCTCCGGGTCCCGGCGGTGGCCCGAAACTTACCTACGTATCGATATGTGGTCAAGAAGATTAGCTACAAACGACGATGTAGTCGCCCGTCGGATTCACTCTTCCGGGCGCCGGTCGCCCGCCAGCGGGTCGTGACCGCTACCGATCGTGTGGTCCGCGGGTGGATCGCGACGGCACGCGGGCGGCTGCGTTGCTGCCGACCGTCCGCGCGCTCAACCCCGGCGACGTGCGGACACACTGGTCATCGACGGCGTGCATCGGCTTTCCATACCACTTCAGGCGGGAATCTTTTATCCACTACTGAGAGTAGTGCGTTTACAACCGAAAAAAGATTGGCTACGTTCGTACCAACTTTCGGTTCGGCGACCAAAAGTTGACGAAGAGCCCCTGTCTTGGCGATCTCGCAACGGCGTCCCTGCGACCCCGCCGACCCGGCCCGCGCGACACGCGGCCGGGTAATCCGATTGGAGATCCATGCTGGACATTGGATTCCCCGCGAGACGAATCCGCCCGTCGATTCGCAGACGACCCGGCCGCTACATCGCCGCGGCCGCGGTAGGCGCACTGGGTCTCACGCTGCTCGGCGTCCCGCCCAGCCAGGCGAAGCCCCCCGAGGAGCCCGCCGCCCAGACCGACCAGCAGGCGACCGCGCGCGAGCCCGTCCGCGTGCTGGTGTTCCACGGCAGCAGGACACCGGGCGACGCCGTGTCGGCCGGCGTCAACGCGATCAGGCAGGTCGGCGGTGAAGGCCCCGAGTGGCAGCACTTCGAGGTCGCGGCCACCGGCGACGCCACCGCGTTCACCGCCGAGAACCTCCGGACGTACAACGCGGTGGTCTTCCTCGGCACGACGGGCGACGTGCTCACCTCGGCGCAGGAGGACGCCTTCAAGGGCTTCATCCAGGGCGGCGGAGGCTTCGTCGGGGTGAGCGACGCCGCGCGGGTCGAGCCCGACTCGGAGTGGTTCACCCAGCTGATCGGCGCGCGGCCGGGCACCAGCCCGACGGACGTGCAGCCGGCGGTCGTCGAGGTCGGCGACCGCGTGCACCCGGCGACCAGAGCCCTGCCGATCGAGTGGAAACGCTCCGACACCTGGCTGAACTGGAGCAGCAACCCCTCCGGCGCCGTGCACACCGTCGCCTCGGTCCGCGAAACCAGCTACCAGCCGGGCGCCGGCGCCAACGGCGCGGACCACCCGATCTCGTGGTGCCGTGACTACGACGGCGGCCGGTCCTTCTACACCGGCATGGGTCACACCGCGCAGAGCTTCCGGGACGCCGAGTTCCGGGCACACCTGCAGGGCGCGCTGCTCTGGACCGCGCGCCTGGCCCAGGCGGACTGCAAGGCGACCATCACCGCGAACTACAAGGCGACCCGGCTGACCCAACCGAACCAGACCGGTCAGCTCGACCAGATCGGCGAGCCGCACGGGCTGGCGATCGCCGGTGACGGACGTGTCTTCTACATCGGGCGCGGCGGACCGATGACGGGCGGACCCGCGCCGATCACCGACTGGAACAACCCGGACATCGGCAAGGGCAAGGGCACCATCCACCTGTGGCACCCCGGCACGCAGCAGGTGAGCCAGGTCGCCACCCTCGACGTCTTCGGCAACAAGGGCGGCGGTAACGAGCTGGTCAAGTCCGAGGAAGGGCTGCTCGGCATCGCCCTGGACCCGAAGTTCGGGGAGAACGGCTGGGTCTACCTGCACTACACGCCGCACTCGCAGATCAACCGCGAAACGCACATCGGTGAGCGGCGGGTCTCCCGGTTCACGCTCGACCACACCACGAACCAGCTCGACCTCGCCTCCGAGAAGGTGCTGCTCAAGTGGAACATGCAGATCCACAGCTGCTGCCACGTCGGCGGGGACATGGTCTTCGACTCCCAGGGCAACCTGTACATCGCCACGGGTGACACCAACTCGTCCGGCTTCAGCGACGGCTACTCGGGCAACAACCCGGAGCCCAACTTCCAGGGCGTCTCGTTCGCCGACGCGCGCCGCACGGCCGGCAACACCAACGACCTCAACGGCAAGATCCTGCGGATCACGCCGCAGGACGACGGCACGTACGCGGTCCCGCCGGGGAACCTGTTCAAGTCCACCGCCGCCGGCGCGGACAAGACGCGGCCAGAAATCTACGTGATGGGCATGCGCAACCCGTCGCGCCTCTGGGTGGACCAGAAGACGGACAACCTCTACGTCGGCTGGGTCGGTCCCGATGCGGGTGCGCCGAGCACCACGTGGGGCCCGGCGAAGTACGACCAGTTCGCGGTGATCACCAAGGCGGGCAACCACGGATGGCCGTACTGCATGGGCAACAAGCAGCCCTACCGGGACCGCAACCTGCCGGACCCGACCAAGCCGCTGGGTTGGTACGACTGCGACAACCTGCGCAACGAGTCGCCGAACAACACCGGCCTGACCCGTGTCCCGCCGGCCCGGGGAAACAACATCTGGTACTCGCCGCAGGGCGGCGCGCCGGACTATCCACGCTTCTCCGACGGCGTCCCCACGTACAAGACGGGGGATGAGCGGTTCCTGCTGCCGTGGCTGAAGGGCGGCGGCCAGGCCGCGATGAACGGTCCGGTCTACCGGTACGACAAGGACAGCGCCAGCCAGACGAAGTGGCCGCAGTACTGGGACGGCAAGTGGTTCGTCGGCGACTTCTACAACGGCGACCAGCCCCGGCACGCGGTGCTGATGGACCCGAAGACCGCCGGGCAGGGCGGGCTGCCGATCCACGCCGACAACCTCAAGAAGATCGTTCCGGCGGCCAACGACGCCATCCGCCACCTCATGGCGTGGCGGTTCGGCCCCGACGGCGCGCTGTACGTGCTCAACTACGGCAACGGGTTCTTCAATGCTGACGCGGCATCTGCGTTGTGGCGCGTGAGCTACATCGGCGGGGCGGCGACCCCGGCGCCCGAGGACCTGGTGCGCGGCGTGCCGGGCTACAAGCGCAGTCAGAAGCTCTTCGACGGGTCGAAGTACTCGTTCGGGCGCTGGGAACACGTGGGCGCCGGTGGCTTCACGCTCAACGCGGACGGCTCGATGACCAGCCAGGCCGTGCCGGGCCTGGGCATGCACTGGTTCCCCGCCCAGGAGTTCAAGGACTTCTCCCTGAAGCTGCAGTGGCGTGACGACGCCCCGGGTGAGGGGCGCGCGAACAGCGGGGTCTTCGTGCGGTTCCCGTGGCTGTACCAGCATCCGGCCGAGTCGCGTCCGGAATGGGTGGCGATCAAGTACGGGCACGAGCTGCAGATCCTCGACCGCTCCGACGGTGACCAGTACAAGAGTGGATCGGTCTACGGCTTCGACCGGGTGGATCTCGCGGATGCGCAGGTGACCCCGAAGGGGACGTGGAACGACTACGAGATCCGGGTGGTGGGTCAGCACTACTCGATATTCCGCAACGGCAAGCTGCTCAACGAATACGTCAACGCGCCCGGCGCGGTGTTCTCACCACCCCGCGGCGACGACCCCGGCACGTCGGGACGTCAGCACCCGAGCGGGTTCATCGGACTGCAGAACCACGGCACCGGTGACGTGATCAGCTTCCGCAACATCCGGATCACACAACTCTGACGACGGCAGCGGGCCGTCGGGGTCAGCTGTGGCCCCGACGGCGCCGCGTCGAGCAGGAGAGGCAACCTCCGATGTACAGACCCATTTTCTCCGGGGCGTCCACGTGGTCGCGCGCGACGCGATCACCGCGCGTCGCGCTGATCGCGATGGCCGCCCTGCTCGCCACGCTCGCGCTGGTGGCCCCGCCGGCGACGGCCGCCCCCGCCAGGACCGGGCCGGCGGCCCGGCAGCAGACCCAACTCGCGCCGCAGGTCCTCACCTGGACCGCGGATGACAGCTTCACGGCGTACCGGTCGGCGCCGGCCACGGCGGTCGCCGGGCCGACGACCATCGTCTTCGAGAACAGCGTGGCGACCGGTAACACCACCGGGATGCAGCACACGCTGACCTTCACCACCTCCGACCCGGCGTACAACCGGGACGTCAATGTGGACATCCTGGCCGACCCCTATGACAGCAACGGCGGACGGCACCAGGTCGACGTCGTGCTCACACCCGGTAGGTACCACTACTTCTGCGCGATGCCGGGTCACGGCTCGATGAGCGGCGAACTCATCGTCACCGCCGGCGGCGGTGGAGACGCCACGCCGCCCACGGTGTCGGCGGCGGTGACGGGTGAGCGGGACGCCAACGGCGCGTACGTGGGCGCGGCGACGGTGACGCTGGCCGCCTCCGACAGCGGTTCCGGCGTGGAACGCACCGAGTACGCCATCGACGGTGGCCAGTTCGGCACCTATTCGGGGCCGGTCACCGTGAACCAACCGGGTCAGCACACGGTGTCGTACCGGGCGACGGACAAGGCGGGGAACACGTCGGCGCCGCAGTCGGTGTCGTTCACGGTGGTGTCGCCGCCGACGCAGGACACCACCCCGCCGACGGTGTCGGCGGCGGTGTCGGGTGAGCGGGACGCCAACGGGGCGTACGTGGGCGCGGCGACGGTGACGCTCACCGCCACCGACACGGAGTCCGGGGTGGAGAAGCGCGAGTATTCGCTCGACGGCGCCGCCTACGCGACGTACGCCGGGCCGGTGACCGTGAACCAGCCGGGCGAGCACACGGTGTCGTACCGGGCGACGGACAAGGCCGGCAACACGTCGGCGCCGCAGTCGGTGTCGTTCACGGTGGTGTCGGCGCCGACGCAGGACACCACCCCACCGACGGTGTCGGCCGCGGTGTCGGGTGACCGGGACGCCAACGGGGCCTACGTGGGGAAGGCGACGGTGACGCTGACCGCCACGGACGAAGGGTCCGGCGTCGAACGGGTGGAGTATTCCCTCGACGGGGCGGCTTACGCGCACTACCACGCGCCGGTGACGGTCAACCAGCCCGGGCAGCGCACGGTGTCGTACCGGGCGACGGACAAGGCCGGGAACACGTCGGCGCCGCAGTCGGTGTCGTTCACGGTGGTGTCGCCGCCGACGCAGGACACCACCCCGCCGACGGTGTCGGCGGCGGTGTCGGGTGACCGGGACGCCAACGGGGCCTATGTCGGGGCGGCGACGGTGACGGTGACCGCGGCCGACACCGAGTCCGGTGTGGACAAGACGGAGTATTCGCTCGACGGCGCTGCCTACGCGGTCTATTCGGGGCCGGTCACGGTGATCCAGCCGGGTCAGCACACGGTGTCGTACCGGGCGACGGACAAGGCCGGGAACACGTCGGCGCCGCAGTCGGTGTCGTTCACGGTGGTGTCGCCGCCGACGCAGGACACCACCCCGCCGACGGCGTCGGCGGCGGTGTCGGGTGAGCGGGACGCTGACGGCGCGTACCTGGGCGCGGCGACGGTGACGGTGACCGCCACCGACACCCAGTCCGGCGTCGAACGCGTCGAATACTCCCTCGACGGGGCCGCCTACGCGACGTACTCCGCGCCGGTGACCGTGAACCAGCCGGGCGAGCACACGGTGTCGTACCGGGCGACGGACAAGGCCGGCAACACCTCCGCCGCCCAGTCGGTCTCCTTCCGCGTGCTGACCCGGCCGGCCGACGACACGACCCCACCGACCGTGACGGCGTCCGTGTCGGGGCAGCAGAACGGCGACGACGACTACGTCGGTAGCGCCACGGTCACCCTCTCCGCCACCGACACGGGATCCGGCGTCGCGCGCATCGAATACGCGATCGACGGCGCCCCGTACGGCACGTACTCGACGCCGGTGACGGTGAACGATCCGGGTTCGCACACGGTGTCGTACCGGGCGACGGACAAGGCCGGCAACACCTCCGGCGCCGGGTCGGTCACGTTCGACGTGGTCGCCAGCGGGCCGGGTGCGACATGCCCCGTGCCGGACACCCGGTCCACGGTGGTGCTCGGGACGGTCGACAGCGGGGTGCGTAACCGCGCGGTGCGCGGCTCCTGCACGATCAACAACCTGATCAAGGATGAACGGGAGTGGAAGACCCACGAGAAGTTCGTGACGCACGTCGAGACGGTGGCCGGCCAGCTCTACTGGAACGGGAAGATCAGCTCGAAGGAACGCTACGCGCTCACCGGCGCCGCGGAGCGCTCCGGCGTGGGCAGGCCCGCCGGGCAGGACGGCTACCAGCCGATCCTCGACGGTTCGCGGGCGTCGTTCGGTAAGTGGCGGCAGGTCGGTGCCGGCGGCTTCACCCTGAACAGGGACGGCTCGATCACCAGCCGGGCGCAGCCGGGGCTCGGGATGCTGTGGTTCCCGGTGCAGCCGTACAAGGACTTCTCGCTGAAGCTCCAGTGGCGCGACGACGCCCCCGGTGACGGGCGCGCCAACAGCGGCGTGTTCGTGCGGTTCCCAAGGGTCAACCAGCATCCGGACGAGTCACGTCCGGAATGGGTGGCGATCAAGTACGGGCACGAAGTGCAGATCCTCGACCGCACCGACGGCGACCAGTACAAGACGGGATCCGTCTACGGCTTCGACCGGGTGGAGCTGCCGGGCGCGCACGTCACCCCGAAGGGGAGCTGGAACGACTACGAGATCCGGGTGGTCGGCCAGCACTACTCGGTGTTCCGCAACGGCGAGCTGATCAACGAGTACGTCAACAAGCCCGACGCGGTGTTCTTCCCGCCGCGTGCGGACGATCCGGGCGGCGCCGGCCGCCAGCGTCCGAGCGGGTTCATCGGCCTGCAGAACCACGGCAGCGATGACCTGATCAGCTTCCGCAACGTCCGGGTCGCCGAACTCTCGTAGTGCGACGACCGGCCGGCGTCATCCGGCGCGTGCCACTGCTGGGGAACCTCGAAAGGACATAGGGACCATGAGTAGAAGAAGCATTGACCGCCGCGCGTTGCTGCGGGGACTCGCGGGCTCCACGGTCGCGGTCGGCGCCGCGACCCTCGCCGGCGGATTGCCGGCCGCCGCGTCGCACGACCGCGAGGGTGGCCGGCTCATCCCCAAGGGAAACATGGGGATCCAGCTGTACAGCGTGCGCGACAAGATCGCGGAGTTCGGCTTCGGCCGGGTCTTCGAGGAGCTGTCCCGCATCGGCTACAAGGAGGTCGAGTTCGCCGGTTACACCCAGGGCAGCGCCGGTCCGATCACGCCGGAGCAGATCCGGCGCCTGCTGCGCGACAACGGCCTCAAGGCGGCGGGGAGCCACCGCGGCCTGAACGACTTCCGCACCAACCTGGAGTGGGAGCTCGACGTCGCGCAGACGATCGGAACCCGCTACCTGGGCACCGCCCAGGCGCCGACGAACATCCGCACGGTCGACGGTTACACGGCCGCCGCGGCGCAGTTCAACGCCTGGGGCGCGGCGGCGGCAAAGCGCGGCATCAAGATCTACCAGCACAACCACACCGAGGAGTTCAGCTTCGCCACCGACCAGCCGAACGTGCGGCTCTACGACGTCTTCCTCCAGCACACCGATCCGAGGCTGGTCTTCCTGGAGATGGACATCCTCTGGGCCTACGGCGGCGCCCGTAAGTACCCCGGCTTCCGTCCCGTCGACTACGTCAACGCCCACCCCCACCGTTACCCGATGTTCCACGTGAAGGACGGTGTGCCGTTGCCCGATCCGCAGCAGGGCAACTCCTACCTGGACGTCGAGTTCGGCAAGGGTGTCATCCCGTTCGCGGAGTTCTTCGGCGAGCTGAAGGGCCGTGGTCGGCACGAGTACCTGTGGGAGCAGGACACCGCGCCGAGCGTGCAACCGAACCCGCCCGGCTCCCTCGGGGCCGCTGACCGCAGCTACCGCCGGATGCGCGACCTGCGGGGCGAGAAGTGATGGAAGAGAGGACCGCCGTGAACGACCCCGACCAGCCGCAGCCACTTCCGCCGGGCGTCAGACCGTTCACGACCCGCGCCATGCTCGTCACGCTGCTCGTACTGGTGACTGTCGTCGGGGGCGGTGGCCTGGCAGCGGCGGCCGGCTCGCAGCTTTTCGGGGCCGAGCGCCCGGACGGCTGCGAGAAGCCGAACCGCCGGATGGACCTGTACGCCATGGAGCTTCCCAAGGACGCGGTGACCGGCCAGGTCCGACTGGGCTATGGCACGACGCCGGGGGCCGCGTCGTACCCCGGCCCGACGATCGAGATGGTCGAGGGGCAGTGTCTGGCGATCACCCTGCACAACCGGGTGTCCGCGGAGACCCTGGCCGCGCTGCGCACCAATCCCACCCACCCGCTCGGCGTATCGCTGCACGTGCACGGCGTCAAGTACACCCAGCAGTCGGACGGCACCACGCACAGCGGCTCCTACGTCGCGTCGGGGGAGTCGCGCACCTACACCTGGTTCGCCAAGAAGCGCGACACGAAGAGCGCGGGAACGGCCGGCTACTGGTGGTACCACGATCACGTGGTCGGCGGCGAGCACGGAACGCAGGGCATCGGCTCGGGGCTGTTCGGCGGCGTGGTGGTGCGCCGGCCGGGCGATCCGAAGCCTGACCGCACCTTTGTGACCGCCTTCGGTGACCGCCAGACCATCAACCTGCGGAAGTCCGCCGCGGCCGACACCTGCGACCATGCCAACCCGCAGCCCGGACCCACCTGCTTCGTGGCGAAGCTGGGGGAGCGGGTGGAGTTCATCAACTTCGGTATCGGCAACGACATGCACACCTGGCACCTGCACGGACACGCGTGGGCCAACACGCGGACCGGACTGGTCCACGGAGACGGGGCGCTCGCCGACTCGACCGAGCTGGTCGACAACCGGACCCTCGGCCCCGGCGATTCGTTCGGCTTCCAGGTGGTCGCCGGTGACTCGGTCGGGCCGGGACACTGGATGCTCCACTGCCACATGCAGTTCCACTCCGACGGAGGCATGGCAACGATGTTCCACGTGCTGGACGCGGAGGGGAAGATGCCGCCGGGCGGGCATCACACCCCGCTCGCCACGCCCAGCGTGAGTAACCACCACTGAACCACACCGCTGTCCCGCCCCGTGCCCCGGGCGGGACAGCGGTTCCTCTGTTCCGACCTGGACAGCCCGTCGGCCGGCACGCAGGAGTGCCCGCCCGCTCCGGCCACGATCACCGGCACCACGTGTTCGGGTTCGACCACGTCTCGTTCGGATAGGCCACCGCACGTCGTCTCGCGCGCCGGCAGTTGGCCGTCGCCGGACGGGTCGGGTGCGCTCGCGCGCCGGGCCTGGCGAACGCGGGCGTCGGTTGGCAGGTGTATCGACGGCTTCCGGGGGAACACGGCTGACGGCGACGACAGCGGAGGTAAATCATGGGTGCGGACCCCGGCTGCGGACTCTGCGTGTCGAGCGGGCCGGACGAGTGGGTGTTGAGCTACCGCGACGCCGATCCGGCCAGCGAACGCACCCGGGAAACCCTGCTAACCCTCGGCAACGGCTATGCCGCCACCCGCGGGTCCGCGCCCGAGGCGACCGCTGACGAGACGCACTACCCGGGCACCTACGCCGCCGGCTTCTACAACCGCCTCGTCTCCCAGGTCGACGGGCAGGCGCGCGAGGACGAGAGCATCGTCAACCTGCCGAACTGGCTGTCACTGACCTTCCGGCCGGTCGGTGGCGCGTGGTTCGCGCCGGGGGCCGTGGACATGGTGCATGAGCACCTGGCCCTGGACATGCGCTGGGGGCTGCTCACCCGCGAGGCGCTGGTGGTCGACGACCACGGGCGGCGTACCCGGCTGCGGCAACGGCGGCTGGTCTCCATGGCGGCGCCGCACCTCGCCGCCCTGGAGACCCGTATCGTTCTGGAGAACTGGTCCGGCCGCATCGAAATCCGCTCCGCGCTGGACGGCCGGGTGCGCAACGGCAACGTCTCCTCCTTCGCCGCGCTCGCCTCCCAGCATCTCGACGTCGTCGAGACCGGCTGCGACGGCAAGGACCTGCTGTGGCTGGTCGCCGAGACGACGAGCTCGCAGCAGCGGGCGGCGGAGACCGCCCGCACGCTGGTCTACCAGGGCGGACAGGAGGTCCGCGCGGACCGGCGTACGGTCAGCGAGCCGGGGCTGATCGGCCAGGTGCTGGAGATCGACGTCGGCCAGGGCGAGGACGTCGTCGTGGACAAGGTCGTCGCGATCTTCACGTCCCGCGACCGCGCCATCGCCTCGCCACTGATCGCGGCGCGCGAGGAGATCGAGGACGCCAGCACGTTCGACGGTCTGCTGGCGGCGCACAGCCTGGCCTGGGACCGGCTGTGGGAGCGGTTTCATGTCGGCCTCGACGACCAGGACGACGCGCGGCGCCCTGTGCACGCGCACGTGTTCCACCTGTTGCAGACGCTCTCCCCGCATACCGCCGACCTCGACGCCGGGGTGCCCGCGCCGGGCCTGCACGGGGAGTCGTACCGCGGCCACATCTTCTGGGACGAGCTCTTCGTGTTCCCGTTCCTCAATCTCCGGTTGCCGGAGTTGACCCGTGCTTTCCTGCGGTACCGTCACCGCCGTCTGCCGCAGGCCCGCCGCCGCGCCGCCGCGCTGGGCATGAAGGGTGCGCTCTTCCCCTGGGAGAGCGGCAGCGACGGCCGGGAGGAAACCCCCCGCGCGTCCTGGAATCCGCACGCCGGTCGCTGGCGGCAGGACTTCTCCAGCCGGCAGTACCACGTGAATCTCGCCGTCGCCTACAACGTGTGGCACTACTGGCAGGCCACGGCGGACTTCGGCTTCCTCGCCGCGTACGGGGCGGAGTTGCTGTTCGAGACCTCGCGCTTCGCGGCCAGCCTCGCCACCTACGATCCCACCGACGACCGCTACGACATCCGCGGCGTGATGGGGCCGGACGAGTTCCACGACGGCTATCCGGACAGACCGGGTGAGGGCATCGACAACAGCGCCTACGTCAACATCATGACGGCGTGGGCTTTGGCGCGCGCCCGTGACGCCCACGAGCTCCTCGGCCGGCACCACGGTGACGAGCTGTGGCAGGGGCTGCACCTGAGCGACGCGGAGTTGCAGAAGTGGGACCACATCGCACGTCGGCTGCGGGTCTGCTTCCTCCCGAACGGGGTGATGGAGCAGTTCGAGGGCTACGGGATGCTCGCGGAGCGCGACTGGGAGGAATTCCGGCGCCGGCACGGGGATCTGAAAACGCTCGGCCTGGTGCTGGAAGCCGAGAACGACAGCCCCAACCGCTACCAGGCGTCCAAACAGGCCGACGTCCTCATGCTGCTGTACCTGTTCAGCGCGGAGGAGCTCACCGCACTGGTGCAGCAGCTCGGCTACCCCTTCGACCCCGCGGTCATCCCGCAGATGATCGAGTATTACATGACGCGCACCTCGCACGGTTCCAGCCTGAGCCGGGTCGCGCACTCCTGGGTCCTCTCCCGCACCGACCGGTCCCGGTCGTGGCGGATGCTGCGGGAGGCGCTCGACAACGATGTCGCCGATATCCAGGGAAGCTCGATCAGCGAGGGCATACACCTCGGCGCGATGGCCGGCACCCTCGACATCCTCCAGCGCGGCTACACCGGCCTGGACACCCGTGACGACATGCTCTGGCTCAACCCGTTGCTCCCGGACGAACTGCGCTCCCTCGACCTCGACATCCGCTACCGCGGGCAATGGATCAACCTGCGTCTGGACTCCACCAATCTGACCCTGCACGCCCTACCGGGCGGCGCCGCGGCGCCGTCGCGGGTCACCATCCGGGACAAGGTCTACGACGTCTCCGCCGGCACCACGATCACCGTGCCCCGCAACGCCTGACGCCGGGCACCTGGCGCGGAGCGCGTCGGAGGAGCCGTTCGTTGTGCCGTCGGAACCGCAACGCGCGCGACAGGGGAATGCGATGACCACGCCCAAAATGGCGCCTCACCAGATACACACCGACCACACCCATGCGCACTCCGACGCGTGCGGGCACCGGGGCGTCAACCACGACGACCACGTCGACTATCTGCACGACGGCCACTTCCACCGCCTGCATGGCGAACACTGGGACGAATGCCGGGGACCGGCGGAGGCCGAACTGCGGGAACGGCCCGCCCCGTAAACGATGTGGCCGGCGATCCCCGTCGCGGCGCCCATGGCTTCGGGAAAGCACCGTGGGGATGCGCCCGGCAGCCGCTTGGACGGCAATATCGTGCCAGCGGAAACGTCGGGGCCGCTCACTCTCTGTTCGGCCTCACACCGCCGACGTAGCTCCGCGCGCGCCGGCCAGCAGCCAGGAGACGGCGTGATCCGCGATCCGCTCCGGCACCTCGTGACCGCCTTCGAACTCCTCATACGTCACCGGGTAGCCCAGCGCCTCCAGCCGCGGCACGAGGCGTCGGCTGCAGACGTCGATGGGCAGCACCCGGTCGTCGGTGCCGTGTGAGACGTAGACCCGCGGTTGGCCGTGCGCCAGCAGCGGCGCCGCGAAGCCGGGGGAGAAGGCGAGCACCGCGTCGAAGAGGTCGCCATTGGTCAGGCCGATCGACAGGGCGTACGAGGCGCCGTCGGAGAAGCCGCCGACCAGCATGCGTTCGACGGGATACGAGTCGAGGATCTCCTCCAACACGCGGTCGATCCGCCGCACGTCCGGGCCGAACCCGTCGACGATCAGGTCCCAGGTGCCCGACGCCGATTTCGGTGCGACGAGCAGAAGTCGACGCTCGTCGGCGATCGGCAGGAGCAGATCCAACCCCTGCCGGGGCGAACCACCGGCGCCATGCAGGAGCAGCGCCAGGTGGTACGGGCGACCGTCGGCCGGCGCGGGCACGTAGGCGAGCGCCAACAGCTCGCCGGTCGGCCCGTCCAGCGGCAGCAGGCCGGTCGTCGTGGCGGCGGAGACGGGCGCGTACGGCCGGACGGAGAGTCGCCCGTGTCCGGAGTTCTCTTCGGGCTGCGGGTGCGGTTGCGCCGGTTCACTCACCGAAGGCACGGTTCCTCGCATCTGCTCGTTGGCCGGCCACGACGGCCATGGTCCGCGCGGCTTACCCCGGTTTCGGCCCGGCAACCGCGAACCTCCCGCGCGCCACCGCCCGATCGCCGCGCCCGGCGAATGCCGCCGAACGCAGTGGGTAACCCGCGAAAGAGGAAGCGACGACGCAGGGAAGGAGCACGAGGTGAGCGACGGGAACCTGTGGCAGAAGAGGACGGGCGAGGTCGTCGAGGCAGCGCGACGGGCGGGCATTCAGAACCCGGAGAGCAAGAACAAGGAACAGTTGTTGCAGGAGATGGGACAGGCGCCCCCGGCGACGACGCGCCCGGGGCGTGGCGGAGGGCAGGGAGACGACGCGGCCCCGCCGAACAGCAACCCCAAGGAGTGGAACCGGATTCCCGGCAACCAGTCCTGACGCCGCGTCGCGATGGCTGAGCGGGAATCCCACCCCGGACATCCGGTGCGGGTTCCCGCTCGCGGCACACCGGCGGCTAACGACGTTGTCTGCGGCGCCGCAGAATGCCGATGGCGAGCAGCGCGGTCCAGGTCGCCACCGTGCCGACGCGTCGGCCCATCGTCCGGGCCGCGTCCGACGCTTCCCGTGCCGCATCGTGGTGCGCGCGGATCGACCGGATGGTCCGGCCCGGGTAGGCGGTGCGCGCGGCGTCGACGGCCGCGCCGCGGGACGGAAACGCGCGGTTGCCCGTCAGGTCCGGCGCGCGGGGATCGACGTACCGCCAACGCCAGTCTCCGTCCGCCTGCTGCCACACCTCCACGCCGGCCGTCTGCCGGTCGTGAGGCGACGCCGCCGCGTCGGGCTGCGCGGGTGGCCGCCGGGTCAGCGCCACGCGTACGTCGGCGCGGGTCAGTGCGGCTATCCCCACCCCGCCGTTCGCCCGCAGCGCCCGCGCGACGAGGAAGCCGACCAGCCCCGCGAGCCACGGGACGGTGAGCACCAGGACCTGGAGCGCGGCCAACAGACCGGTGACCGGAATCCGCAGCAGCCGGGCGATGATGTCGTCGGCTGCGGTGACGGTGAGCAGCGTGAAGAACGTCAGGGCGCCGACCCCGACGCCGAGCCGCAGCGGATGGTCCCGGGGCCGCCCGAGGAGTTGATGCGGGCGGGGGTCGCGGGCGCGGCGGGCCTCCAGAAAGGGCCAGGCGTACAGCGCCAGGAAGGTCAACCCGCCGAGGGCCGCGCCGGGTAGGAACGGCCCCGGCACGAGATAGCCGAAGACCCGGAACTCGATCGGCGGAAAGAGGCGCAGCGCGCCGTCGCCCCACAGGACGTACCAGTCCGGCTGGGCGGGCGAGGTGGCCTGGGCCGGGTCGAACGGGCCGTAGATCCAGACCGGGTTGATCTGCACCAGCCCGCCGAGGCCGAACAGCACGGCCAAGATCCAGGCGAACAACGCCAGGGTCCGTACCGTGTAGCTCGGCCAGAACCGCGAACCCACCACGTTCTGTTCGGTGCGTCCGGGTCCGGCGAACTGGCTGTGTTTCTGCCGGATGACCATCGCCAGGTGCAGCGCGATGAGCGTGGCCAACGCACCCGGCACGAGCAGGACGTGGGTGATGAACATCCGCGGGATCGTCGGTGCGGCCGGGAACTCGCCCCCGAAAGCCAGGAACGCCAGCTCCGCGCCGACCAGCGGCACCGACTGGACCACCGAGTAGATGATCCGGAGCCCGACACCGGAGAGCAGATCGTCGGGCAGGGAGTAGCCGGTGAAGCCGTTGGCCAGCGCGAGGGCGAGCATGGTCACGCCGACGAGCCAGTTGAGCTCCCGGGGCTTACGGAACGCGCCGGTGAAGAAGATGCGCATCAGATGCAGGACGATCGCGCCGACGAAGAGCAGCGCCGCCCAGTGGTGGGTCTGCCGGATGAGCAGACCGGCGCGGACATCGAAGCTGAGCGCGACCGTGGACGCGTACGCCGCCGACACCGGCTCGCCGCGCAGCGGCGCGAAACTCCCGCTGTACGTCGTCTGCGCGGTGCTCGGCTCGAAGAAGAGCGTCAGGTAGACGCCGGTCAGGACCAGCGCGGTGAAGCAGTACAGCGCGATCTCGCCCAGCATGAACGACCAGTGGTCGGGAAAGACCTTTGCTGTCGCCGTGCGGGCGATCGGCGTGGTGCCGAGCCGCTCATCGAGGGCGCGGACCAGCCGACGGGTGATCACCGCCGGCTCCAGTAGCCGGGGCCCGGTGAGGCCGTGAAGTCGCCGGTCGCACGCAGGTAACCCGCACCGTCCACAATGACCGGCAGGCCGGGCAGCCGGCGCGCGGCCGGGCCCGCGATCGGGCGGGCGGCGGCGAGCAGGTCGAACGCGGACTGGTGGCAGGGACACAACACCCGCGCGTCGCCCTGCTCGTACAACGCGACCGGACAGCCGGCATGGGTGCAGAGCAGTGAGTACACGACGAGGCCGTCGACGTGGCCGCCCGGTGGCCCGACGGTGAACCGGGCCGGGTCGAGCCGCACCGCGAACGCGGGCGCGTCGCCGGCCCGGACGTGGCCCTCGGGAAACACGGTCAGGATCGACTCCGCGGTGACGTCGGCGGGGCGTACCGGACTGCCGTCGGCGGTGACCAGCCTCGCCCCGCCGCGCCAGGGCGTGTGCCGCAGCGCGCGGGTCGGGCCCCCGGGGCCGAACGGCAGCAGCGACCGCAGGGGAAAGAGCGCGGCTGCGCCGATCGCCCCGACCGCGAGTCCGAGCATGGACAGCAGCGCCCGGCGCGGGGCCGGACGGTCCGGATCGGCGCTCGCCCGACGCCGGCGGGACCGACGGCGCGATGACCGGGGCGGGCCGGGTGGCGGATGCTCCTCGACGTACCCGCCGGTCGGCAGCAGTCGACGCGCCCAGATCGTGAGGCCGGCCGCAAGTCCGCCGAACGCCACCGCGAGTGCCGCTCCCGCGGCCTGCGTCTGTCCACCCGAGACGTAGACCGCCGCGAACGCCACCGCGGCGAGCGCGCTCACCCCGAACGCGGCGGCCGTCCAGCGCGCGGCGACGCGCTGCCGGCGCTCCGCTTTCTCCGGTCGCCCGCTCATTCCCGGGCCCTGCTGCCCAGGCGCCGGACCGCGAGGACTACCAGCGCCAGGCCGACGATCCAGGCGACGAGGCCCTCGGCGACCGGTCCGACACGCGCCAACGACAGCCCGCCCCGGTCGAGCCCACCCCGACCGGGGCGCAGCACCTCGACGTACGCGGCGATCGCGGCGACCTCCTGATCGTCCAGGACCGTGTCGGGGAAGGCGGGCATCAGGCCGGGGCCGACCCGGATCGCCTCGGCCACCTGTGTGGGGGTGGCCCGATCCAGCGGCGGGGCGATCCGGCCATTGGTCAGCGCCGCCCCGAAACCGGTCGCGGAGTGGCAGGCGGCGCAGGTGGCGAGGTAGAGCCTTCGGCCGGTGGCGGCGTCGCCGGCGCCGACGTGCGGCACCGGGGGCCCGCCGCCACCGAACGCGGTCACGTGTCGTACCAGGGCGTCGATCTCGTCGGCGGAGAACGCGGGAGCGCGGTGCTCGGGCTGGTAAAGATTTCCCTGCGGGGGCATGCGCCCGGTGCTGAGCTGAAAATCGACGGACGCGGCGCCGACGCCGACCAGCGACGGCCCCCGCCCGGTTCCTTCGCCCTGCTGCCCGTGGCAGCTCGCGCAGCTCTGCTGGTAGACGGTGGCGCCCGGGGTAGCGGGGAGGGGGAGGCCGGGGAGCGGGGCGCGGGGCGTCGTCGACGCGGCGGTGGGCGCGAGACCGGCCGGCGCC
>NZ_JBFANZ010000059.1:0-20160 GCF_040659735.1 Micromonospora sp. NPDC049679 | reverse complement strand
CCCGCTCGGCCGCGACGGCGGTCGGGCTCGCGCAGGCCGCGGCGGCGGCCAGGGCCGGGGTGGAGACGGCCCAGAGCGGCTGTACGGCCGCGAGCCGGCGGAGCAGGTCGGCGGGGCCGAGCAGGTAACCGATGCGCAGCCCGGCGAGCGCCCAGGTCTTGGTGAGGCTGCGCACCACCACCAACCCGGGCAGGTCGCGCCGGGCGGCCAGCGACTCGGGCTCGCCCGCGACCCCCGGCGCGTACGTCGTGTCGGCGAAGGCCTCGTCGACGACGAGGACGCGGCCGGGGCGGGCGAGCGCGGCGAGCGTCGCGGCGGGGTGCAGCACCGAGGTCGGATTGGTGGGGTTGCCGACGAAGACCAGGTCCGCGTCGGCCGGCACCCGTTCGGGCGCCAGCGCGAAACCGTCCCCGGCGTCGAGCAGCACCCGTTCCACCCGGTGCCCGGCGTGCCGCAGCGCCGCCTCGGGCTCGGTGAACTGCGGATGCACGACGACCGGTCGGCGCGCGCCGCGCAGCGCCTGGGCGAGCAGGACGAATCCCTCGGCGGCGCCCGCGGTGAGCAGCACCTCGTCGGTGGGGCGGCCGTGGCGTTCCGCGACGGCGGCGCGCGCGGGCTCCGGTCGGGGGTAACTGGCGAGTTCGTGCAGGCTCGCCGCGAGCGGAGCGGACAACCAGGGCGGCATCGGGGCCCGCCGGACGTTGACCGCCAGATCCACCAGCCCGGGCGCCACCTCGGCGTCGCCGTGGTGGCCCAAGGCGGTGTCGTCGTCCCCCGAGTCGCCGTACCCCCGCATGGGGCGATCATCCCTGGCCGCGCGGAAAGGAACCGACGGCGGGTGGCCCACCGCCCAGAACATGAGTCCTACTCGCCCATTTCCAATCCTCCTTTAAGTCGTTATGTCATAGCTTTAGGTGGTGATGAAGCGCACCTTCGGCGCCACTGGTCGCCTCGTTCCCCTCTTCCGCGCGGGACTCATCGCCGGCGTCGTCCTCGCCGCCGTCACCTATCCGCTCGCCGCGCTCGGCGGGCTCGGCGCCAAGGTCACCACCGGCGAGATCGCCTGGCCCGCCGAGCTGCAGTCGTTCTCCCCGGCCCGGACCAGCTACGTCTACGCCGCGGACGGGACGACCCCGCTGGCGATCTTCTACGAGGAATACCGCCGGTACATGACGCTCAACGAACTGTCCCCCTTCATCCAGCAGGCGATCGTCGCCTCCGAGGACTCCCGCTTCTACTCCCACAACGGCGTCGACGCCAAGGGCATCGGTCGGGCCTTCGTGGCGAACTCGCAGGCCGGCGGGGTGTCCCAGGGCGGATCGACCCTGACGATGCAGTACGTGCGGATGGCGCTGCGCGACGGCGCGGAGACGCCGCTGGAGGCCCAGCAGGCCACCCAACAGACCACCGCGCGCAAGGTCCGGGAGATGCGCCTCTCCATGGAGGTCGAGAAGCGCATGCCGAAGAGCCAGATTCTGGAGCGCTACCTCAACTCGGCGTACTTCGGGCACCGCGCGTACGGCATCTACGCCGCCTCGGAGGTCTTCTTCTCGAAGCACCCCAGGGACCTCACCCTCACCGAGGCGGCCACCCTGGCCGGACTGGTGAAGTCGCCGTCGGAGTACGACCCGGCGACCTCGGACCGTCAGGCCGCCACGGAGCGGCGCAACTACGTGATCGAACGGATGGCCGGCCTCGGCTACCTCTCACCGGACGCCGTGACACGGGCCAAGGCCGAACCCATCAAGCTGAAACTCACCACGCCACCGAGCGACTGCGTCTCCATCCCGAAGAAGATCAACAGCTGGGGCTTCTTCTGCGACTACTTCAAGAACTGGTGGACCAGCCAGCCGGCGTTCGGCGGCAACGCCCGGGAACGCGAGGACAAGCTGCGCCGGGGCGGCTACACGGTGGTGACCTCGATCGACCCGAAGATGCAGGAGATCGCCGAAAACAACATCGGGGCCAACGCGGCGATCGGCAGCCCCTTCGCGTACGGGCTCGTGCTCTCCGAGCCGGGCACGGGGCGGGTCAAGGCGATGGCGGTCAACCGCGTCTACTCGCTCGACCAGGGCAGGAACCCGATGCACTCCATCCCTGAGCTGCGTAAACAGAAAATGAAGGGCAACTACCCGAACACGGTGGTGCCGCTGCTCGGCGGCGGGGACCTCCCTGGCTACCAGGCCGGATCGACCTTCAAGATGTTCACCATGCTCGCCGCGCTCGACGCGGGGATGCCGCTGTCGACCTCGTACGACTCGCCGTTCCGATACAAGTCGATCTATGACGGCGGCGAGGGGAACATGTGCGGCGACCGCTGGTGCCCGACCAACGCCAGCGGCGCGATGACCGGCCGACACGCGATGTGGTCCGGATTCGGCAAATCGGTCAACACATACTTCGTGCAGCTGGAGGAGAAGGTCGGCGCGGACAAGGTGGTCCGGATGGCGGAGCAGCTCGGCCTGGAGTGGCGCACGAAGGTGGACAAGTGGAACGCGCTGCCCGCCAATGCCAAGAACTGGGGCGCGTTCACCCTCGGCACGTCGGACGTCACCCCGCTGGAGATGGCGAACGCGTACGCGGCCATCGCCGCGGACGGCCGCTACTGCGACGCCTCACCGGTCATCTCGATCACCACCCCGGAGGGCGGCCCGGCGATGTACAGCAGGAAGGACGGCACGGCGACGCCGGTGGCCGATCCGAAGTGCAAGCAGGTCTTCTCCCCCGATGTCGCCCGCGCCGCGACCGACGCCGCCCGCTGCCCGACCGGGGACCGGCCGGCGCGGGGCGGATGCGGTGGCTGGTCCACGGCCGACAGCGTGCGCGGCACGGCGGGTCGCCCGGTGGCCGGCAAGACGGGTACGACCGACAGCACCCGGTCCGCCTGGTTCGTCGGCTACACCCCCGAGCTCGCGGCCGCGAGCTTCGCGGCCGACCCGGACAACCCGTTCAACGCCGTCGGTGACGGGCAGTCGAAGATCCCGGTCGACGCGGTGGCGCACACGCTCAAGGACGCGCTCAAGGGCCAACCGGTCCGTCAGTTCGTCCCGCCGTCCAGCACGATGGTCGGCGGGGAGTGAGGGGCTCTCCGTGCCACGCGAACGCGCCCTCAGCGCAGGTCGGCCGCGACGAACGACCAGACCTCCAGATCCACCCGCCCCGAGTGCACGTGGCCCGCGTTGCGCAACAGCCCCTCGTACGTGAACCCGGCCTTCTCGGCCACCCGCCGCGAGGCCGTGTTGCCCGGGGCCACCCGCAGCTCGATGCGCTGGAAGCCGTGCTCCAGGATCAGCGCGATGGCGAGCGCGTCCGCCGCCTCGGCGGCCACCCCGAAGCCGCGCGCCTCCGGCGCCATGGCGTACGCGATCTCGGTGACCCGGGCCACCCAGTCGGTGCGCTTGGTCCAGAGGGAGCCCACCAACTGGTCGTCCTCACGCCGGACCACCCCGTAGTGGTCGCCGGTGCCGCTGTCCCGGCGTTCCTTCGCCATCTCGGTGCACCAGGCGAGCCCTTCGATCGGCCCGTATTCCTGCGGGAACGGCAGCCACCGCTGGGTCTGCTTGTCCGCGAAGATCTTGGCCACCGCGTCGGCGTCCGCCGCCTGCAGTGGCCGGACGTGGACCCGCGGCGTCGAGACGGTCAGCGTGGGGAATCTCCGCAGGGCGACATGTCCGCTCATGCCTCCACGTCCTCGGCGTCTGCGCCTCGACCGGGCGGGGCCTGCGCCGGCACGGCCGGGGTGGACGGCGTCGGGGCGGGTTCCAACGGGGCCGGCGCCGACGGGGCGGTCGGCGCGACGGCCGACGGCGGCACCGGCGCGGGCAGCGCAACGGCGGCGGCGGCGACCAGCCGGCGGGCGATCCCCGGCACGCCGGCCCAGTGCAGCGCGAGCTGCGAGGCGTGCACCCGGCGCCAGACGAACCCCTCCGCCGCGCCACTGCCCCAGCTCCACGCCGGGGTCTGCCCGGCACGCGGGATCACCACGCCACGGTGCTGCTTGTAACCGACCAGCCGGGTGCCGGACTGCGCCACCGCGGTCGTCGCCCGGGCGGTCGCCTCGCGGTATCCCACCACGGTCTGGTCCATGCTCACCCCGGTCACGTCGAGGACCCCGCACATCGGCCGGCCGTCAAACTCCCGTGCCAGCCACAACAGTCCCGTCCCCTCGGCGAGCACGGGCGCACCGGAGCGGGCCAGCTCGGCGACGGCGGCGCAGAGCCGGCGGTTGGCGGAGAGCTCCTCCGCGTACGACTCGGGGAGCGCGCCGCCGATGACGAGCGCGTCGGTCCCCTCGGGTAGGGCCTCGTCGCGCAGTGGATCGACCGGCGCCACGGTCGCGCCGGCGGCGGCGAGCAGCTCGGCGGTCTCGGCGTACGCGTAGGGCATCGCCGGGCCGCCGGCGACCGCGACGACCGGACGGCGCCCGCCCGGCTCCCCCGGATCGCTCTCGCCGGACGACCACGGCTCGACCGGCAGCTGCGGCGCGGAGCGGGCGAGGGCGAGGATCCGGTCGAGATCGACCGCCGCGCCGACGGACTCGCCGAGCCGACGCACCGCCCGCGACGCCTCGATGCTGCGGTGCGCCACCGGCATCACCCCGTGCTGACGGGACGGAAGCGCGGCGGCGAGGTCCCGGCGGCGCAGCACGCCGAGCACGGGCGTGCCGATGTCGTCGAGGGCCTCGCGGAGCAGCTGCTCGTGCCGGTCGGAGGCGACCTTGTTGAGGATCACCCCGCCCAGTGAGAGCACCTCGTCGTAGGCGCGGAAGCCGTGCACGACCGCGGCGACCGACTGTCCCATCGCGGAGACGTCGAGCACCAGGATGACCGGCGCCCGCAGCGCGGCGGCGACCGTCGCCGTCGAATCGGTCTCCGCGCGGCCGGCAAGGCTGTCGAACAGCCCCATCGTGCCCTTGATCACGGCGAGGTCGGCTCCCGCCGAACCGTGCGCGAAGAGCGGGCCGATGCGTTCGGCGCCGACCAGCTGCGGGTCGAGGTTGCGGCCCGGCCGCCGGGCGGCCAGCCCGAGGTAGGCGGCGTCGGTGTAGTCGGGACCGATCTTGAACCCGGCCACGGTGATTCCGCGGGCGGCGCAGGCGGCCAGCAAACCGACCGCGACCGCGGTCTTGCCATGCCCCGACGACGGTGCGCTCACGACCAGGCGCGGAACGGCGGTCATCGGCAGCTCCTCCGGGGGACGAGAGGGTGGCCGGACTGGACGGTGCGGTCCGGAACGGGGGGGCGGGACAGCGCGACGGCCCGACACGAGGGTCGATCCGTCGCGGGGCACGATACCCGGTACGACGATCGCGCGACTGCCGCAGATGCGGCCACCGGGATGGTGGCCCGGCGGACAGCGGTAACCTCCCTGGTGTGTACCGGTTCCTGCTGTCCCCCCGCTGGCTGGGCTATCTCGCGCTGACCCTGGCGGCGGCCATGGTGATGGTCCTGCTCGGCAACTGGCAGTTGGATCGCTACCGCCAGCGCAGCTCGATCAACGAGCGG
Source organism: Micromonospora sp. NPDC049679 (assembly GCF_040659735.1). Taxonomy (NCBI): domain Bacteria; kingdom Bacillati; phylum Actinomycetota; class Actinomycetes; order Micromonosporales; family Micromonosporaceae; genus Micromonospora; species Micromonospora sp. NPDC049679. The sequence continues at coordinate 14,656 of NZ_JBFANZ010000059.1, read as the reverse complement.
ATCGACGCGTCGAGCGGCACGACTCCGGCCGAGGTGGCACGGGTGCTGCCCGCGCCGGGCCGCACGGCGGGCGCCGCCGGTCCACCGCCGCCGGCCGACACGGCCTGGTCGCGCGTCACGGCGACCGGCCGGTACGACAGCGCGAACGTGATCCTGGTCCGCAGCCGTACGGTCGAGGGCCAGGTGGGGTACGAGGTGCTGACCCCGCTGGTGCTCGCGGACGGCTCCGCCGTCCTCGTCGACCGGGGCTGGGTGCCGCCCGCGCGCAGTGGTGGGGCGATGGCGCAGCCGGAGGTGCCCGCGGCGCCGGGCGGCGAGGTGACCGTGGTCGGCCGGGTGCACCTCTCGGAGAGCGGCCCGGACCGGGTCGAGCGGCGGGAGGGCCGGCTGGAGACGCGGCGCGTCGCCGTACCCCGGATCGCCGGTCAGCTTCCCTACCCGGTCTACGGGGCCTACCTGCTGCTCGACACCCAGACCCCGCCGGCCGATCCGGCCTTCGTACCGATCCCCGTCGTGCACCAGAACAACTGGCAGAACGGCGGTTACGTGGTGCAGTGGTGGATCTTCGCGGTGATGGCGCTGGTCGGGTTCGGCTGGGTGGCCCGGCGCGAGGCGCACGGTGGTCGGCCGGGCCGTGAGAAGCCGCTGGACCGCGCCGCCGAACCCACCCCGGTCCCCTGACCGTTCCGCCGTCTCCCGGCCGGTTCCGGGCGATTCCGGGCGATTCCGGGCGATCATGAGTTGGCGCGCGGCACGCCCGCACTCCTGACGACACGTCATGATCACGTCAACGCCGGCGTTGCCAGCCGATCGGAGCACGGCGGGTTAGGGTGCCCGCATGAGCGTCGACCCCACGCTGCCGCTGCCATCCGGCGGAGCGGGCGGGACGGCCGGACCCGGTGGGCAGGTCCCGCCGCCGGCCGATCCATGGACCGTCCCCGCGCCCCTGCCCGCCGGTTTCCCGCCCGCCGCGCCGCCGCCCGCCGCGCCGCCGCCGGCGACCAGCGGTGCGGGCTGGTATCCCCCGGTCAGCGGCGGGGGCGGCGATCCGTTCATCGGACCGGTGGTCGCGCAGATCGGCGAGATCGGGGTCACCTCCTCGCTGGCGCGGACACCGGCCGGGGACATCCCGCTGGCCGGCTCGACATGGCACGTCGCGGACTATTGGCAGAGCGAGCAGAAGACGCCGACCTGGGCGGTGGTGATGGCCATCCTCGGGTTCTGCGTGGTGACGATCCTCAGCCTGCTCTTCCTGCTGGTGAAGCAGACGATCCACCGCGGCACGGTGCAGGTCACGGTGACGAACGGGACGCGGCAGTACGTCGCCCGCATCCCGGTCACCACCCAGGCCCAGGTGCAGCACATCCACCAGCAGGTCAACTACGTACGCTCGCTGGCCGCCCTCTAGCCGCGATCAGCCGCTGATCCGGCCACTGTGGATCGCCCGTACGGCGTCGGTGGTGTCCGCCTCGGCGGCGGTCTTGTCGTCGCGGTAGCGCACCACCCGCGCGAACCGCAGCGCGAGCCCGCCCGGATAGCGGGAACTGCTCTGCACGCCGTCGAACGCGATCTCGACCACCTGCACCGGGCGTACCCGCACCACGTAGTCGCCCCGCTCCACCGCCAGCTCCAGGAACCGCTCGGTCTGCCAGCGCAACAGCTCGTCGGTGAGCCCCTTGAACGTCTTGCCCAGCATGACGAACCCGCCGCGCTCCGGGTCCCGTGCGCCCAGGTGGAGGTTGGAGAGCCAGCCACGCCGCCGCCCGCTCCCCCACTCCACCGCGAGCACGACCAGGTCGAGGGTGTGCCGGGGTTTGACCTTCACCCAGGCCGTCCCGCGCCGACCAGCGTCGTACGGCGCGTCCGGAGACTTCACCACCACGCCTTCCTGCCCGGCGTCGATCGCGGCCGCGAAGGCCGCGGCGGCCGCCTCGGCGTTGTCGACGGCAACCCGGCCGACCAGCAGCTCCGGCGGGAGAGCGTCGGCCAGGGCCGCCCACCGGTCGCGGCCGGGCGCGTCGAGCAGGTCGACGCCGTCGAGGTGGAGCAGGTCGAAGAAGTACGGCGTGAGCGTGCTGCCCGGCCCGCCCGATCCGCCGGGCGCGGTGTGGGTGAGCGCCGCCCCCGCCTTCCGGCGCGCCCCTCTCGTCGCGGCGAGGCTGGACGTCTCCTGGAAGGGGCGGGGCCGCCCCGTCGCGTCGAGCGCCATCGCCTCCCCGTCGAGGACGAGCTCCCGCGCGGGGAGGGCACGGACCGCGGCCACCACGTCGGGCAGGCGGGGGGTGATCTCGTCGAGGCTGCGGGTGAAGACGGCGACGTCGTCCCCGGAGCGGTGCACCTGGATGCGGATGCCGTCGAGCTTGACGTCGACGGTCGCGGGCGTGCCGGTGGCGAGCAGCGCCTCATCCACCGAGGGCGCGCTCTGGGCGAGCATCGGCGCGAGCGGCCGACCCACCTGGAGGGCGAACTCGCCGAGCGCGGCGGGGCCGCCGCTCAGCGCGGCCACGGCGACCGCCTTCAGGTCACCGGCGAGGAGCAACGCCCGACGCACGGCCGTCACCGGGACGTCGGCGGCGCGGGCGATCGCGTCGGCGAGCAGCCCGGCCTGCGCCCCCTGGCGCAGCTCGCCGCTGAAGAGCCCGACCAGCAGCCGCTGCTCCTCCGGCGTCGCCGCCGCGAAGAGCGCGCCGAGCAGCTCGCGCCGGCGGGCCTGCGAGCCGGGGCCGGCGACCACGGCGAGCTCGGCGACCGCCGCATCGACGGCGCCGACGGTCAGGGTCGGCCCGGTGGCGGGCGGTGGCAGGTCGCGAAGGCTGGCGTAGCCGACCCCGGTCTGCCGCTGGCGCAGCTCGCCCGCGAGGTAGGCCGAACCGGCCGCGATCTCGTCGGGCGCGAGGTCACGGAGCGCCGCGGCGAGCAGCTCGACCTTGGCGCGCCGGCCGGAGGTCGCTGTCACGGCGGCCGAGGTGGCCGCCAGGTCGATGAACCGCACGGGCCCATCCTGACAGCCACCTCCGACACAGCGTGGCGTCCGCCGTTACGCGGCGATCGGCTCCTCGATGCGCAGCCCGCGGGCGCGCACGTCGTCGGCCACCCGGGAGAGAAGCGTGTCGAGCGCGCAGAGCGCCAGGGACAGCTCGCCGAGCTGCGCCCGGAGCGCGTCGTCGGACCACGCGGAGACGTCGACGTCCCCCAGAGCACTGACGGCGGCACCCAGCCGCGCGATGGCTTCATTCGTACTCATGTTCGAAAGCCTACCGCACCCCACCGACACTCCGCGTCATTTCCGCCCCGTTTTCACCCGGTCGATCAAGGACTTCCCCGTCGATCAAGGCCGTATTCACACGGATAGAGATCAACGCGTGCGAACATGCCCTTGATCGACGGGGAAAGGGCGTCAGGCGGGCTTGCCGACCTCGGCGACCTTGGCGAGCAGGAGCGCCTCCGCGAGGCAGACCCGGGCGAACTCTCCCAGGTGCAGGCTCTCGTTCGGGCCATGGGCCCGCGAGTGCGGATCCTCCACGCCGGTCACCAGGATCGCCGCCTGCGGGAACATCTCCTGGAACGTGGCGATGAACGGGATCGAGCCGCCCACCCCCATGTCCACCGCGTCGACCCCGTCCCATGCTGTCCGGAAGGCGGCGCGGGCCGCGTCGTACATCGGCCCGGACGCGTCGATCACGCACGGCCACCCGTCGTGCTCGAAGATCACGTCGACCTGGGCGCCCCACGGCGCGTTCTTCTCCAGGTGCGCGACGAGTGCCGCGTACGCCCGCTTGGGGTCGTCGCCCGGCGCCAGCCGCAGGCTCAGCTTGGCCTTGGCCGCCGGCACCAGCGCGTTCGGGGCCTCGGCCGTGCGGGGCGCGTCGATGCCGAGCACGGCGAGCGCGGGCTTGGTCCAGATCCGGTCGGTCAACCGGCCGGTGCCGAGGAAAGAGACCCCGTCCACCAGGCCGGCCTCGCCGCGCAGCCGCTCCTCCGGGTAGTCGACCGTGGCGCCGGTCCGGCCGAACAGCCCGTCGACGGCGACGTCCCCGGCGTCGTCGTGCAGCGTGGCGAGCAGGCGGGAAAGCGCGGTCAGCGCATCGGGTACGGCGCCACCGAACATGCCGCTGTGCACGGCGTGCGAGAGCACGCGCACCTCGACGAAGCAGTTGATGAGCCCGCGCAGCGAGGTGGTCAGGGCTGGCACGCCGACATCCCAGTTGGCGGAGTCGGCGATCACGATGACGTCCGAGGCGATCTCGTCGCGGTATTCGGCGAGCAGCCGCTCCAGCGAGTCGGAGCCGAACTCCTCCTCGCCCTCGATGAACAGGACCACACCGACCGGCAGCGCGTCGCCGAACGCCCGCAGCGCCGCGATGTGCGCCATGATGCCCGCCTTGTCGTCGGCGGCGCCGCGACCGTAGAGCCGCCCGTCCCGCTCGACCGGCTCGAACGGGTCGCTCTCCCAGAGCGAGAGGTCGCCGACCGGCTGGACGTCGTGGTGCGCGTAGAGCAGCACGGTCGGAGCGCCGGGCGGCGCCGGCTTGCGGCCGATCACCGCGGGCTGCCCGCCGGAGCGCGCGAACTGGACGTCGAGCCCGCAGCCGCGGAGCAACTCGGCGACCGCCTCGGCGGAACGCTCGACGTGCGAGTGGTCGAAGCCGTCGAACGCGATGCTCGGAATCCGGACCAGGCGCTCGAGGTCGGCGCGGACGCCCGGCAGTTCGCGCTCGATCGCGGCACGCAGCTCGGACTCGGTGAAGGTGGGTGCGGTCATGACCGCGATCGTAAGCCGCCCTTACTGGTCGCTGCCGTCGGATCCCTCCGGGGCAGCGCCGTTGCCACCGTTGTCGCCGGCTGTCCCCGTACGTCGGGGTTTGCCGCCGGCGCGCGCGGCGGCCTCGCCCGCGGCCCGGGCGGCCGCCTCCCCCGCCGCCCCCATCCAGGCGCGGGCCCGTCCGGCGTGGCCGCCGGCCCACTCGCCGACGTCGGTGGCCCCGTCACCGAGGCGGCGCAACAGCCCGACGAGCGGGTCCTGCGAGCGGCCGAACGCATCCCGGTAGGACGCCGCGGCCGCCTTGATCTCCTCGGAGACCGAGGCGTTGCCGTCGTCCTCGCGCCGTGGATAGTCCCCGGCGAGCACCCGCCCGTAGCCGCCGTCGTCGATCCACTGCCGCAGATGCGCCGCACGGGCGACCGGCACGGGATGCGTGCTCCAGGCGGTCATACGGATCTTGTGCAGGCTGTCCCGCAGGTCGCCACCGCCCTCGTACTCGGCGGCCTGCTCCAGGAACGCCGCCGTGTCGATCTGGGACAGGTCGCCGCCGCCGGCCAGCTTCATCAGCAGCCGCAGCGAGGCGGCCGGGTCCTGCCCGGCGAGCAGGCCGGCACGGTCGGCGGAGAGCTCGGCCTTGCGCCACCATTCGAGCATCGCCGCGATGATCGCCCGCAGTGCCAGCGCGCCGACCGGCAGCCAGCTCAGGTTGGCGGCCCACCGGGTGAGGATGATGAGAATCGTCTTGTACACGGAGTGGCCGCTGCGGACGTGTCCGAGCTCGTGGCCGAGCAGCGCGCGCAGCTCGTCGTCGTCGAGCTGCTGCACGCACGCGCTGTTGACGACGATGAACGGCCGTTCCATCCCGATCGCCTCGGCGCTGAGCCAGGGCGACTGGGTCACGTAGAGCTCCGGCAGCTCGGGGATGTCGAGCGCGCTGGCCGCCTCCGCGAAGCGCTGGTAGACGCGGGGATACTGCCGGTCGTCGACCCGGATCGCCGAGGCGAGGTACGACAGTCGGAAGCCGCGCTCGTTCCACATGCCGAAGAACGCCTTGACCACGTCGTCGAAGCCACGCAGCTCACGCAGCGCGGTCAGCGCGCCCCGGTCGGCCGGGTGCTCCCAGGCCCGCGAGCTGATCCCGGTCAGCACCACCCGTCGCCGGGCCGGCACCGTGCCCTGGTCACCTGTGGTCATGCCGCACTCCCCGGACTCGTGCTGCGGTTACCCGCCGATCGTGCCGCAGTGTCCGTGTCCCGTCTACGCCCGGTCGGCCCAAGATCCGGCGACCGCGAGCCGGACGTACTGCAGCGCCGGCACATGCGGCGCGTCGGGTGCACCGTCGACGACCAGGTCGGCGCGGTGGGCGGTCGCGTCCGCGCGGAAGTGCACGTCCTCACCGCGCCGCCATTGCTCCAGGTACGGCAGGAGCGCGGCACCGTCGCGCGCCAGCGCGCGGTCCAGCCGCAGTTGCGCCGGGGCGTCCACGAAGACGGCGAGGGTCAACTCCGGTCGGATCGCGGCGCGGGCCACGCCGACCCCTTCGAGGATGACGACCGGGGCGGGTGGCACGGCCCTCCACTCCGGAACGAACCGGTGGCGGTGCCAGTCGTACCGTCGGTAGCGGCCCGGCCGCCCCGCGCGCAGCGGCCCGAGGACCCATTCCTCGAGTCGCGGCCAGAACGTGAACTGATCGGCCCAGCCGTCGAGCAGGTCGTCGGTGTGCACGAGCGGCGCCCCGTCCAGGGCGGCGGCGAGGCGCTCCGCGAAGATCGTCTTGCCGGCGCCGCTCGGCCCGTCGACGGCGACCAGCCGCGTACGGCCGAGCCGCGGCGGCCCGGCGAGCACCTGTTGGGCGAGCCCCGCGTACGTCTCGACCACCGCCCCCACACTCCCGACGCTAACCCCCGCTGGTCGTGCGGCCGAGCGCGGCCCGGGGCGAGCAGGATCCGCGCGACCGGCGGCGGCTACGGGGCGCCCGGGGGCACGAACGGCAGCCCGGGAAGCGGGCCGGACTCGATGAGGCGCCAGAGGGCGTCGGTGTCGAGATGTTCCTCGACCAGGTCACCGAGGAGATCGAGGGCGCCCTCGCGGGCCGCCGCGAAGGACGTGTCCGGGGCGAGGTCGAATCCGTGCCGACCGGCGAGCCGTGCCGACTCGCCCAGGAACCGGCGCCGGAACTCGTCGCACTCGAACGCCCCGTGCCAGTGCGTGCCGTAGACGTTCCCGGCGACGGCCCCCTCACCGCGACCGTCCCCGTACGCGAGGAACGGCGACAGCGTCGGGGCGGCCCGGGAGACGTAGCCGTGGTGGATCTCGTAGCCCTCCACCGGGAGCGATCCGAACGCGGTCCCCGCCGACCGGGTCACTGTCTTGCGCTCGGCGAACGTGATCTCCACCGGGAGCAGTCCCAGGCCGGGCACCGTGCCCCGTGCGCTCTCCACATCGTCGTGGATCACGCGGGAGAGCATCTGGAACCCGCCGCAGACGCCGAGCACCGGCTTGCCGGCGGCGGCGTGCGCGAGCACCGCGTCGGCGAGGCCGGTCTCCCGCAGCCAGGCGAGGTCGGCCACGGTGGACTTGCTGCCGGGAAGCACGACGAGGTCCGCGCCGGCGATCTCGGCCGGCTCGACCGTGAGCCGCACCTGCACACCGGGCTCGGTGGCGAGCGCCTCGACGTCGGTGGCGTTGGAGATCCGCGGCAGACGCACCGCCGCCACCCGCAACCACTCCGTGCCGCGCGGCGGGGCCGGTCGCCCCAACACCTGCCCGTAGGCGAGGGAGTCTTCGGCGTCGAGCCACAGGTCGAGGTTCCACGGCAGCACCCCGTAGGTGGGGCGGCCGGTCGCCGAGGCCAGCATGTCGAGGCCGGGGCGGAGCAGTCCGAGATCGCCACGGAACTTGTTGATGACGAAGCCGGAGATGAGCGCCTGGTCCTGCGGCGAGAGGAGCGCGAGCGTGCCGAAGAGCGCGGCGAACACGCCACCCCGGTCGATGTCGCCGACCACGATCGTCGGCAGGTTGGCGGCGCGGGCCAGCCCCATGTTGACGAAGTCGTTTGCCCGCAGGTTGATCTCGGCCGGGCTGCCGGCGCCCTCGCAGACCACCACGTCGTATTCGGCGCGCAATTCCGCGAGCGTATCGAAGACCGTCCCGGCGAGCTGGGACCGCAGGGAGCGGTAGTTGGCCGCGGTGACGGTGCTGACCGCCTCGCCGAGCACGACGACCTGACTGGAGAGGTCACTGCCGGGTTTGAGGAGTACGGGGTTGAAGCGCACCTCGGGGGTGAGCCCGCACGCGGCGGCCTGCATGGCCTGCGCACGACCGATCTCCCCGCCCCGGCCCCCCGCGTCGAGCACCACGGCGGAGTTGTTGGACATGTTCTGCGCCTTGAAGGGGGCGACCTTCACCCCGCGCCGGTGCAGCCACCGGCAGATGCCGGCGGTGAGCACGCTCTTGCCGGCGTCGGAGGTGGTGCCGGCGACGAGCAGTCCCCCGCTCACCGCCCGCCCCCACGCAAGATCCGCAGGACGGGGGACCTGTCGTCACTGCGACATCGTCGGGCTTGTGGGCGCGGGATGGCGGCGATGAGGGCGGAGATGCCCAGCGCGCCCAGGCCGACCGCGCCGGAGAGCCGGGCGGCGCGCTTGATGTGCCGCGCGGTCGGTCGGGGACCGTCGCCGAGGAACGGGCGGGTCTCCGACCGTCCGAAGTAGACGTTACGACCACCGAGCCGCACCCGGAGCGCGCCGGCGAACGCCGACTCGCACTGCCCGGAGTTGGGGCTGGGATGGTCGTTGCGGTCCCGCCGCCAGACCCGCCACGCCTCGGCCCGCTCGCCGTGCACGAGTGGGGCGGCCACGATGGCGAGCAGCCCGGTCAGCCGGGACGGCACCAGGTTGAGCAGATCGTCCAGGCGCGCGGCCGCGGTCCCGAACCGGGCATACCGCGCCGATCGGTGCCCGACCATCGCGTCGAGGGTGTTCGCGGCCCGGTAGCCGACGAGGCCGGGCAGCCCGGCCACGGCGCCCCAGAACAGCGGGGCGACCACCGCGTCCGAGGTGTTCTCCGCGACCGACTCGACCGTCGCGCGCGCCAGCTCCGGCTCGTCCAGCGCCGACGGGTCACGCCCGCACAGGTGGTTGAGGCGACGCCGGGCCGCGGGGACGTCCCCGTCCTTGAGCGCGCGGGCCATCACGTTCGCCTCGCCGCGCAGGGTCCGCCCGCCGAGCACCGTCCACGTCCCGGCCGCGACGAGCGCTGCACGGGCCAGCGGATGACGCCGGGTCGCGGTGCTCGCGGCCACGGCGACGAGCACCGGTACGCCGACCGCGATCGCGGCGAAGGCCGCGCCCGGGGCGCGATCGGGACGGTAGAGGCGACGTTCCAGCCCGCCCGCCGCCTGCCCGAAGCCCGCGACGGGATGGAACCGCCGCGGATCACCGAGCAGCGCGTCGAGCGCGTAGCCGGCGACCAGCCCGGCGGCCGTGGCCGTGCCGGGCCTCATCCGCACGCGGGTTCGCCGCACCTCGTGCCGCACAGCTGATCACCTCCGTGCGCAGCCTAGTGACCGCTGCGCCGATCGCAGCGGCGGGCGGGTTGACGACCGCAACGGACCGGCGCCGGCAACCTCAACCGGAGTAGAGGTCAAGGGTCCCCACGGCGACGGCACCGGGCGCGGGGAGGTGCGGGGCAACCGCGCCCTCCCCGCCACCCGGCGGCAGCGCGACCGGGGGTCAGGCGGGCACAGTGGCGCGGCTGCGTCCACGCCGCGGCCGAGGGTGCGACGGCTCGTCCGCCTTGCCCGCTGGCGCGTCCAACCCATCGGGGGTAGCCGGCGCCTCGAGGGTCAGGTCGTCGGGGAACTCGGACAGGTCCTCCACGGACGTCGAGGCTCCGTCGCCCACCGGCTCCTCGGCTGTCTCGAAGCCGCCGCCACCACGTAGCTCCGCGACGGGGTCGTAACCGACCAGCGGACCGACGGAGGGGGCGGCGAAGTCGGCGTCGCCGTCATCGTCGAAGAGGTGCTCGTCGCGGCGGACGGGCGCCTCCTCGTCGGGCACCGCCTCGGTGACCTCGCCGTGCACCCGCGTGTCGGCCTCGGCGTCCTCGACCGCGCTGGTGGCCATGGTGGGACGATTGCGGACGAACTTGCCCCGCCCACGCGACAGGTCGTGCCCGACCGCGACGGCCTCCAACTCGTAGAGGGTGCGGTGGTTGCCCTCGCTGTCGACCCAGTCCCGCGTGTACATCCGGCCGACGACCACGACGGGGTCGCCGACCATCACCGACGAGGCGACGCCTTCGGCGAGCTTGCGCCAGCAGTTGACCCGTACCCGCAGGCTGTTGCCGTCGACCCAGCGGCCGTTCTCGCGGTCGAGGCGGCGGGCGGTCGAGGCGACCTTGAAGTTGGCCACCAGCGTGTTGGTCTGGGTCGTGCGCCGCCATTCCGGGGCGGTGAGCACGTTGCCCACGATCGTGACGTACGTGTCGAACATCGTCTCTCCACAGGGTCCAGGGAATTCGGGTCCGAGTCGACTCGCGGGACAGCCTGGCCGCGGCGCGGTGGTGGCCGCCACCGTCGCAGGCCGGGCTGTGGACAGCGGACGCCCCTGTGGAAAAGACCCTGATCAAGCGGAAAGGTGCTAGGCGAGCGGTCAGCCGTGCACGTCGGGGCCGGCACGGGTGATCGCGATGCGCATGATCACTCGGCGGTCGCGCTCCATGGCGGCCCGATAGTCGTCCCAGTCCGGGTGCTCCCCCGAGATCCGCCGGTAGTACTCGACCAGCAACTCCATCGCCTCGGGCAGGTGCACGATCTCCGCCTCCCCCTCGATCTGCACCCAGTCGCCGAAGAACTGGTCCGTGGTGACGCAGAGCGTCACGCGCGGGTCCCGCAGGACGTTGCGGACCTTCGCCGCGGTCTCCCGCGTACTCACGATCACCCGCCCGTCGTCGTCCAAGCCGACGGTCAGCGGCGACATCTGCAGCCGGCCGTCCCGGTGGTGGGTGGCCAGCACCGCCCGGTGGTTGTTGCGGACGAATTCCCGTGCCCGGTCGATATCCATGGGTCGATTCTGCGCCCGGCGCGGTCGCGCCGCGCCCCGCAACGACGTCGTTGCCGCCGACACTACCCACGGGTAACCATCACGGCGTACCGTCGGTGACGTGGAACCGGACATCCTGGGAGCGCCCTACGAGCGCGAGACGATCGACCTCGGCCGCGACGACGAAGGTCCCGTCGTCGCGACGCTGGTCCGCCGCCGGGCCGAGCGCCCGACCGGACGGGCGGTGCTCTACGTGCACGGCTTCGTCGACTACTTCTTCCAGACCCACATGGCCGATCACTTCGTCGAGCAGGGCTGGGACTTCTACGCCCTTGACCTGCGCAAATACGGCCGCAGCCTGCTCCCGCACCAGACGCCGAACTTCTGCCTCGACCTCAGCGACTACTTCCCGGAGCTCGACGCGGCAGCAAAGATCATCCGCGAACGGGACGGCAACAGCACGATGCTGGTCAACGCCCACTCCACCGGCGGCCTGATCACCGCGCTCTGGGCGCACAACCGCCGCGACGCGGGCATCATCGACGGACTCTTCATGAACAGCCCGTTCTTCGACATCAACGCCCCCTGGTTCATCCGCCGGCCCCTCGTTGCGGCGGTGAGCCGATTGAGTCGCCGGGCACCGAAGCGGGCCCTGCCGCTCGGGCTGAACCAGGTGTACGGCCAGAGCCTGCACGCCGAACACCGCGGCGAGTGGAGCTACGACCTGGCGTGGAAGCCGCTCGGCGGGTTCCCCGTGCGCACCGGCTGGCTGGCCGCGATCCGCCGGGCCCAGCAGCAACTCCGCGCCGGCCTGCAGATCCCCGCGCCGGTGCTGGTGGCCTGCTCGACCCGGACGTTCAAGGGCGCGAAGTGGCACGACGACGCCGCGCTCGCCGACGCCGTCCTCGACGTCGAGCACATCGTCCGCTGGGCGCCCCGCCTCGGGCAACATGTCACGCTGGCCCGGTTCGACGGCGGCAAGCACGACCTCACGCTCTCCGGCGCCGCCGTACGCGAGCGGGTCTTCGCCGAACTGGACCGCTGGATCGGCGGCTTCCTCCCTCCGGCGCCCACCGACGTCGTGTCGGCAGCCGGCGACGGCGGCCCGGCGCCGACCCGGGTCGTGCCCGCCCCGCCGGCCGCGGCACCCGCCGGCACCACCGCGGCGGAGGCCAACTGAGCAGGCTCGGTGCGGCTCTGGCCAGACCGTCGTCCCCCGTTGCGGTGAACGCGCGGGGGACGGCGGTAATCTTCTGTCGCACGATGCGCCCGTAGCTCAGCGGATAGAGCAGGGGACTTCTAATCCCAAGGCCGCAGGTTCGAATCCTGCCGGGCGCGCCATCGTCACCGCAGGTCAGCGGCCTTCCGCTCGCGGTCGAGACGATCACCACGGCCTCCGTACAGCCATTCGTACAGCCAAGTCACCCGAAGAGGTGCTTCGCGGCCTCGTCCACGGCGGCCCGCTCGATCTCCGGTAGGACGTGAGCGTAGGTGTTCATCGTCAGCCCGATGCGGCAGGAGCCGCCGACGAAATGTCCTGTCATGCCGAGATGAGTGCATTTGGGCAAGGCCCGATGAGATGGCTCCACATCGTAGAGATCCACGTGCCGCTCGGCGTCGAGCCAGAGAATTTCTCAGTCCCGTCGCGTCGGTGTAGAGCGCCTCGGCGAGCTCTCCACCCCCAGGGTGGCCCGCAGCCGCACTAGCACAGCCAGCGCGATCTTCCGAGTGGGTGGCTGTCAGCTGCGACACGCCGTACGACGTTAGCCCGCAAAACCGGCCAGGACGGTCGCATTGGACCGGGTCAGGCGCGCGGTTCGGTCGACGGGCCTGGCACGTACTCGAGCATGACCGCCCTCAGGTAGCGCGGGGTGGTGGGGAGATCGGTCGCGCCCACCGCGAACATCAGCGGGCTGCCCGGGGTCCCGGCAATCCCGTGCAGGCTCATGCCTACCGCGTCCGGCGGCTGCGGCGCGGGCATGCCGACCCACGCGCCCGTGCTGTACGCGGCGAGCGCCGCGCTCGGCGCTCGGGAGTTCTCGATCAGCCACGGCAGTCCGGCCGGGTCGGTCGCCACGTCGGGCAGCGCGCCACCCGGCGCGCCCCGGAGCACCTCGAAGGATCCGCCGCCGCCGCGCACGGCCAACCCATTGTCGCCGACCGCCCACAGCTCGTCGGACGAGCGACCCGCGAGCGCTTCGAACGAGGACTCCTGTTCGTTGATGCCCACCTGGACCGTACGCCAGCCTGAGCCGCTCCAGTGGAAGAGCAGCGGGCCCTTGAACCCCTTCCACGCGCCGTTTCCGGCGGCCCAGACGTCATCCGAGCCAAAGGCCTTGATCGCGGTAAAGGTGCAGAAGTTCGGCATGCCACCGAAGGACGTGCCGCCGGTGCGGCATTCCGCGGGCGACTGGTGCGACCGCCAGGATCGGCCGTCCCACTGCTCGATGATCACGTGGCTTTGGCGATTGCCCACCACCCAGGTGTGTCCACCCACGACGGTCAGCCCGGTGATCAGCTCGTGGCTCTTGCTGTTGCCCCGCGGGAACGGCACCTCGCGCCAGGCTGTCCCGTCGTAGTGCAGGACGTGCGACACCTGGTCCTCCGGGACCGCGGCGGCCGTGCTGCCGACCGCCCAGACGTTTGAGGGCGAGTCGGCCGCGACGAGGTCGAACCGGCCGCGCCACGCGATCGCCGGCAGCGCCGCGCGTGCCCAGCGCGTCCCGTCCCACTGGAGGATCAACGGGGTGCCGGTGTCGTTCGGCTGTTCGGGCGAGTAGGCCTCGCTGCCGACGGCCCACGCGTGCGTGGCGTCCACCGACACGACGTCCCACAGCACGCTGGTCGGCCCGGCCAGCTCCGGCAGCGTGGCCGGGCGCCAGGCCGGTGCCGGCGCGTTGGTAATGACGGCTTCGGGCGACCCGTTGGCGGCGGTCGCGGAGGGTCCCGAGGGTGATGTCGAGGTGTTCGTGCCGGCGCGTTCGCCGGCGCACCCCGACGCCAGCAGGACAGCGACCAACGTCAGGGCAATCTTCCGCATGGCGCCGATGATCGCATGGCGGCGCCACCGCAGGCTTCCCGTTGATCAACGCGCTATACGGGCGTGGATCACGGCGAAGGCGTTCAGGTGCCAACCCGGGACGCGGAAGGGCCCAGACCACCGTCAGGGCGTCGTGCCCGAAGACGTGCCGCATCTGGGCCAGCAGGGACGGGAAGTGGTTGGGGTGCTCCAGCACGGTGACGATGCGGTACAGGGCGGCGATCCCCTGCCTGCGGGCCACCCGGCCGGACGTGATCGCCTTGCCCGCGCGGTACGCGAGACCCAGGTCCGATGACAGCGTGTCGTAGCTCGCGTACGTGGGCGCCGTGGCGACTTTTTGGACCTTGGGATGCGATGCCGACGATCCCCAGCGGATCGCTGCTTTCTGGGCGCTGGCCCTCGGCTATGTCAAGGAATCCGTTTTCGACGATCCCGCCAACGCGTCCATCGTCGACCCGGATGGCCGGGGCCCTGCCATTGGTTTCCTCAAGGTGCCCGAGGACAAGTCCGCCAAAAACCGTATGCATATCGATATCCGGGTGGCCGGTCCAGGCCCCTGGGACATGGCCGAGCGCGCCCGACTGATCCGGCAGAAAGTGCCGCATTCCGCGCGCGGACCGTGGCGGATCAGTTGGCGCACGCGTGTCGCACGTCAGTCGACGGAGGGACAGGCTCGACCGCGTCGCGTTGCCGAATTGGCTTCTTAAGGATCAAGGCGGCCCGCAAGCGGGCCGCGCCGGCCCGGCCCCGGCCTGCTGGCGACCTCCGGCCGGCATCGGCCGGGCCGGCCGGCCACGCTGACGGAACACA
>NZ_JBFANZ010000058.1:0-20962 GCF_040659735.1 Micromonospora sp. NPDC049679 | reverse complement strand
TGCCGGCCGGAATAACCCCTGGCGGACGCCGCGGCGGCATCACTCGGCCGACACCTTTGCCGCCCACTGCAGCGCCGCGCGGACGTCAGTGACCTATATCACCTCGCCGGCTCCGTCCGGTTGCTCGCGCTGGGACCCCACGACCCGTGCGCGCGCGCCGTCGACGGCGCCTTCTGGTGGGCCAGCCGCACCCCGGACGGTCCCGCCACGCTGTCGCTGCGGCGCTCCGGCGCCGAACTGATCGCCACCGGGTACGGCCCCGGCGCCGCCCGGGTGATCGAGCGGGCCGACGCCATCGCCGGGCTGCGTGACGAGCAGACCGGTTTCGCCGAGCTGGCGGCCGCCCATCCCGTCGTCGCCGGGCTGGCCCGCACCCACGGCGGCATCCGGTTCCCCGCGACCGGACAGATCTTCCCCCGCCTGCTGCGTGCGATCTTCGAGCAGAAGGTGACCGGCACGGAGGCCTTCCGGGCGTACGCGGCGACCGTACGGCGCTTCTCCGCACCGGCCCCCGGACCGGTCGCGTCGCTCTGGCTGCCGCCCGAGCCGGCCCCCATCGCCGCCGCGCCGTACTGGGTGTTCCACCCGTTCGGTGTCGAACAACGCCGCGCCGAGACGCTGCGCCGGGCCGCCGCGGTCGCCGACCGGCTGGAGCGGTGCGTGGACTCGACCGAGGCGACCACCCGGCTCACCGCGATCCCCGGGATCGGCCCCTGGACCGCCGCCGAGGTCGTCCGCGCGGCGTACGGCGACGCCGACGCGGTGAGCGTCGGCGACTACCACATCCCCAACATGGTCGCCTGGTCGCTGGCAGGTGAGGCCCGCGCCGACGACGCCCGGATGCTGACCCTGCTGGAGCCGTTTCGTGGACACCGGGGCCGGGTGTGCGTGCTGCTCGCCGCCGCCGGCAAGGCCGCGCCCCGCTTCGGGCCCCGGCTCGCGCCGCGCTCCTTCGCCCGGTTCTGACGCCGTCGGCGCTACTGCCGGCAGAGCCGACGGAGCACCGCACCGCAGCGGCGGACGTACGCGTGCTGCACGGCGACCGCGGCCGGGCCGGCGCCGCGCATCAACCAGCCGGCCGGGCGGCTGAACGCGGTGACCGAGAACCACACCTGACCGTCGTCGTCGCGCTCGACGAGGAACGCCTCCTCGCCCCGCGCCGGGTGACCGGCGAGGCTGCCGTACCCGAAACCGGCCCGCCGTGCGTCGTCCACCACCCACACCACCTGGCTCGGGGCGTTCAGGCGCAGCGGCCCGACGCCGAGTCCGGAGACGAGCGTGACACCGACCTCGGCGCGGGGCGCGGAGGTCGTGAGGCGGACCCCGGCGGCCCGGTGCATCCGCCAGGCCAGCACGGCGTCCGCGGCGACGTCGAAGACACCGCTGCCGAGCGACGTCCGGTAGCGCAGGTGCCGGTAGCCGGCGGGCAGCGGCCCGTCGCGGGTCACGGCGACCTCCGGGTACGTGAGACGGCTCAGCACGGTGACCTCCGGTGTCGCGTCGCGTCGGCCGGACACCGACGGGGTCGAGGAGATCACGGGTGGTCGGTGTGCCCGCCACCGGGGCACCCTGCGCCCGCTGGTGTGGCAGCGGCAGCGCGCCGGCCGTGGACGTACGACACGCGTCGTGCGAGCATCTCGACATGTCCATCGACGTCGATGTATCGGTGCGCCGTTCCCGCCGACTCGTCTGGGTCGCCGTCATCCTGGCCGCCACCGTGATCACCGTGCTGGTCCTGCAGCGTGTCACCGGCGTCACCGGAAGCCCCGTCGACCTGCGTGGGCAGGTCGCCGAACGGATGGTCGGCGTGCTGGAGCGGACGCCACCGGGCCAGCACCACGGGCACGGGGCGCACGTCAACCAGGATGGGGCGGCGGCGGGGCGGACGGTCTGCGGCGTGCGGGTCTTCGGTTTCGAACCGGCCGGCGCCACCCGGGTCGAGGACGTCCGCACCGTCTACGGGCACCATCTCTGCGCCATCGCGGAGAAGGGATTGGCCTGGGACGGGGCGGTGAAGCTGGTCGGCCCGGTGGTGTTGGACCTGTCGGGTACTCCCCCGGCGGTGCAGGTCGCCGAGGCGACCGCGGAGATGCCGTTCCGCGAGCGGGTGCGGCAGCTGATCCCCGAGCGCTACCAGGATCAGGCGTTCGAGGAGTCACTCGACCCGGCGACCATGACCGAGCTGCGCCGCCGCTACGACGAGGCGGCCCGCTGATGTCGCCCCCGGATGGTTGACTAGGCGCGTGCAGCTGCCGATCAACCCGCCGGTCGAGCCGATGCTCGCCAAGAGCGTTCCGAAGATCCCGACCGCCGAGGGCATGGCGTACGAGCCCAAGTGGGACGGCTTCCGGTGCATCGTGTTCCGCGACGGCGACGAGGTCGAGCTCGCCAGTCGCGGCGGCAAGACGCTGACCCGCTACTTCCCCGAGGTGATCGCCGAGGCGCGACGGCAGCTCCCGCCCCGGTCGGCGGTCGACGGCGAGCTGATCGTGATCCGTCGCGACGCCGACGGCGGCGCGCCCCGGCTCGACTTCGAGCTGCTCGGCCAGCGCATCCATCCGGCGGCGTCGCGGGTCAACCTCCTCGCCGAGCAGACGCCCGCCTCCTTCGTGGCGTTCGACCTGCTCGCCCTCGGCGACGAGGCGCTGGTGGAGCAGCCCTTCACCCGGCGCCGCGCGATGCTGACCGAGGCGCTGGCCGGCGTGGCGGCCCCGATGCACGTCACGCCGACCACGACCGACCTCGACACCGCCCGCCGCTGGTTCGACCTCTTCGAGGGCGCCGGGCTGGACGGGTTGATCGCCAAGCCGGCCGACATTCCGTACGCCCCCGGCAAGCGGATGATGTTCAAGGTCAAGCACGCGCGCACCGCCGACGTCGTGGTCGCCGGCTTCCGCTGGCACAAGTCCGGGCCGGTGGTCGGCTCGCTGCTGCTCGGCCTCCATGACGACGCCGGCACCCTGCACCACGTCGGCGTCTCGGCCTCCTTCAGCGTGGCCCGGCGGACCGAGCTCCTCGACGAGCTCGCCCCCTACCGGGGCGGATCGGCCGACCATCCGTGGGTGCACGGCGACCACGAGAGCGGCCAGCGCATTCCGGGCGGGCCGAGCCGCTGGTCGGGGACGAAGAACCTCGAGTGGGAGCCGCTCCGCCCGGAGCTGGTCGCCGAGGTCGGCTACGACGCGATGGAGGGGGACCGCTTCCGGCACACCGCCCAGTTCGTGCGTTGGCGCCCCGACCGCGATCCCCGCTCCTGCGGCTACGAGCAGCTCGAACGCCCGATCCGCTTCGATGTCGGGCAGGTTCTCGGCGGCGACCCGACCGCGCGGGGCTAGGCCCCGTGCCGCCCGGGAGCACCGGAGGCGACCCGACCCGTCGTCCGACGGCGTAGCCTCGGAGCGAGAAAGATCACGGAGGATTCTCGTGTCCCGTACCCACCGCCTGACGCTGGCTGTCCTCGTCGCGGTCACGCTGCTCGCCACCGGCTGCACCATGCCGGTCTTCGCGCCGCGCACGACCGGAGACGGCAGCGCGGCGCGCGGCAACACGGGCGCCCCGGTGTGGAAGCCGTGCCCCGAGGTGCCACAGGACCTGGTGGGGCGTGGCGCGCCGGGCATGAGCTACGACTGCGCCAAGATCGCCGTACCCGGCGACTGGAACACGGCCGGGGGCGGCGGCGCCGGGGCGAGCAGCGGGCCCGACGGGACCTTCGAGATCGCTCTGATGCGGGTCCGCTCCGCGCAGCAGCGCGACCGGATCGGCTCGCTCGTGATCAATCCCGGCGGTCCCGGCGGCTCCGGCATCGACACCGCCGCCTACCTGTCGTTCGGCCCCGCCTTCGGCGGCCTCCCCGACGAGGTGACCCGCCGCTTCGACATCGTCGGCTTCGATCCGCGCGGCGTCTCCCGCTCCAGCCCGGTCAAGTGCGTCGCCGACGCCGACTGGGATGCCGCCTTCGGCTACGAACCCGACCCGAAAAGCAAGGCGCAGTTCGACGGCCTGGTTGCGCTCAACAAGAAGATCGGCGAGGAGTGCGCCGCCCAGTACGGCGGGCGGCTGCGCCTCTACTCCACGGAGCAGGCGGCCCGCGACATGGACGCCGTGCGGGCGGCGGTCGGCGACAGCAAGCTGACCTACCTCGGCTACTCCTACGGCACCCTGCTCGGCGCGACCTACGCGCAGCTCTACCCGCGCAACATCCGGGCGTTCGTGCTCGACGGCGCGGTCGATCCGCGGCAGGACCTCGTCGCCGGCTCGGAGAGCCAGGCCAAGGGCTTCGAACTGGCGTTCAGCAACTTCGGCGAATGGTGCCGCAAGACCTCGGCGAAGTGCCCGATCGGCCCGGACGCGCGGGCCGCGGTCACCACCGCGATCGACAAGGCGCGCACCTCCCCCGTACGCGGCAGCGACGGCCGCGCGGCGACCCCCGGATGGACCTTCTATGCGGTGATCTCGTCGCTCTACACCGAGTCCGGCTGGGAGCAGCTGGCGAAAGCGATCGACAACCTGCGGCGCGGCGACCCGGCCGCGGTCTTCGATCTCGCCGACGAGTACACGGGGCGGGGCGAGGACGGCCACTACTCCAACCTGTTCGACGCCAACCTCGCCGTCAACTGCGCCGACGCGGCGTCCGCGCCGACGATCGACCAGATCCGCGGCCTGCAGTCCACGTGGCGAAGGAAGTACCCGCTGTTCGGCCCGGCTCTCGCCGTCGGCATGTTGAGCTGCGCCACCTGGCCCGGGCAGCGCGACCCGTACCCGACGGGAGCCGCCTCCGGCGCACCGCCGGTCCTGGTGGTCGGCACCACGGGCGACCCGGCCACCCCGTACGAACAGACACCGCGGCTCGCCTCGATGCTGGC
Organism: Micromonospora sp. NPDC049679; assembly: GCF_040659735.1. Lineage (NCBI taxonomy): Bacteria > Bacillati > Actinomycetota > Actinomycetes > Micromonosporales > Micromonosporaceae > Micromonospora > Micromonospora sp. NPDC049679. The sequence goes on along the minus strand of NZ_JBFANZ010000058.1, from coordinate 16,100 downwards.
GGTGGGCGTGGTGCTGACCTGGGAGGGCGAGGGGCACACGGCGTACCCGCAGACCCGCTGCGTCACCGACGCGGTCAACCGCTACCTGATCGAGCTGGCCGTGCCGCCGGCCGGGCAGCGCTGCCCGGCGCGCTAGTCACCGTGTGGGATGCTGCCCGGCGTGGCTGAGGTCGTATTTCGGGAAGCGCGCCGGGACGATGTGCCGTCGATCGTCACGCTGCTGGCCGACGACGGCCTGGGGGCCACGCGCGAGACGGTCCGCGAGGACGTCGACGCCGACTACTGGTGCGCCTTCGACGCGATCGACGGCGACCCGCGCAACGCGCTGATCGTCGTCGACCGGGACGGCGAGATGGTCGGCACGATGCAGCTGACCTTCATCCCGTCGCTCAGCCGACGCGGCGCCGAGCGGATGCAGATCGAGGCCGTACGGGTGCGCGGCGACCTGCGTGGCGCGGGCATCGGCCGGCAGATGATGGAGTGGGCGGTGGGGCAGGCGCGCCAGCGCGGCTGTCGGCTCGTGCAGCTGACCACCGACAAACAGCGGGCCGAGGCGCATCGCTTCTACGCCCGGCTCGGGTTCGTGGCCAGCCACGAGGGCATGAAGCTGACGCTCTAGGCCGCCCCGTCGGCGTGCACCGGGTCGGCGAGGTGCCCGTCGCGCAGCATGAGCACCCGGTCGGCCAGGTCGATCAGGGCCGGATCATGCGTGGCGACCAGCGCGGTCATGCCCCGCGCGTGCACCAACGCCCGCAGCAGGTCCATGATGGAGCGTCCGGTCTGCGAGTCGAGCTGCCCGGTCGGCTCGTCGGCGATGAGCAGCTGCGGGTCGTTCGCAAGCGCCCGCGCCACCGCCACCCGCTGCTGCTGCCCGCCGGAGAGCTCGTACGGCCGCTGCGCCGCCTGCCCACCCAGGCCGACCAGCTCGAGCAACACCGCCACCCGTTCCTCCCGCTGCGTCGCCGGCACCTTCGCCAACCGCAGCGGCACCCCCACGTTCTCGGCCGCCGACAGGATCGGCAGCAGGCCGAACGACTGGAACACGAACCCGATCGTGCCCCGGCGGAGCCCGAGCAGCTCAGACTCGCCAGCCGCGGTGACGTCCTGCCCGGCCACCACGATCCGGCCGGCGGTCGGCCGGTCGAGGCCGCCGATCACATTGAGCAGCGTGGTCTTCCCGGCGCCGGAGCGACCGCGCACGGCGATCAGCTCGCCGCGCCGCGCCGTGAAGGAGACATCGCGGACGGCGTGCACGGCGCGGTCACCCCGGCCGAAAGTGCGGCTGACGCCTTCGACGCGGACCAGTTCCTCGGTCATTGCGAGCCCTCCGACTCCTGCTGCGCTCCGTTGGCCGACTCCCCGGAACGCACCTCGACATGGTCGGGTTCGAGGTTCAACCGGACCCGATCGCGCAGCGACAGCGCCTCCACGAAGGCGGCGGGCAGTTGCATCCGCCCGGTCCGGTCGAGCACCGCGTACTCCTCGGCGACGACCTCCGTCGTCCCGTCGTCGGTGACCCGCGCGGTTCGCCGTACCTCCGAGGCGGTCCGGCCGTCGCGGATCGCGACGGTGCGGCTGACCTGCGTGGCCACGGAGTGATCATGGGTGACCACGACGATCGTGACTCCCAGCTCGGCGTTGATGGTCCGGAGCGCCCCGAACACGTCCTCCGCGGTCGCCTCGTCCAGCTCGCCGGTCGGTTCGTCGGCGAAGAGCACCTCGGGGTCGTTGGCCACGGAGACCGCGACCGCGCACCGCTGCTGCTCGCCGCCGCTGAGCTGACCCGGACGGCGATCCGCGCAGTAGCCGACCCCGACCATGTCCAGCAGCTCCCGCGCCCGGGCCCGCCGCGCCCGCGCCGACCGGCCGCCGGCCAGCTTCATCGGCAGCTCGACGTTCTCCGAAGCGGTGAGGTACGGCAGCAGGTTGCGTCCCGTCTGCTGCCATACGAACCCGACCATGTGCCGCCGGTAGCGCAGCCGCCGCCGGGCCGACATGGTGAGCAGGTCGTAGCCGGCGACCCGGGCGATCCCGGCGGTCGGCACGTCCAGGCCGGAGAGGATGTTGAGCAGGGTCGACTTTCCGGAGCCGGACGCGCCGACGATCGCGATCAGCTCCCCCTGGTCCACGACCAGATCGAGCCCCTGCAGGGCGACCACCTCGATGCCGTCGGTCTTGAAGATGCGGACCAACCCGTCGCACACGAGGTGCCCGCGCAGCTGGTCGGCGCCGCCGGCCCGCGCCGCCGCCCGCTCGACGGCGCGGCGTTGCAGCTCCGCCAGGTCCGGCGCGGCGGTCTCCGTCGTCACCATGTCAGCTCCCCTCTCCCGGCTGCAGCGCCTCGGCGAGGCGCAGCCGGCGGTTGGCGGTCGCCTCGACGACGACCGCCGTGATCAGCCCGAGCGCCGCGAGCGCGAGTACCGCGCCGACCACCCGGACGTCGACGTGCACGCCGACCGGCGCCCCGTCGGCGAAGTTCGACAGTTGGAGCACCGGCGCGAGCAGCGCCGGAAGCGCGGCGCCGACCAGTGCGCCGGTGCAGAGCGCCACCCCCATCGGCGGGCCGAGTTCGTAGGCGAGCAGACCGCGCCACTGCCGCCGGGACAGACCCAGGATGCGCAGCCGGGCCAGGAGCCGGACGCGGGCGGCCGCGCCGGCGAGGACCGCGAAGGCGATCGCCAGCAGCGCCAGCAGGGTGCCACCGAGGACGCCCGCGCCGAAGCCGAACGACAGGAGGCTGTTCACCCCGCCCGCCTCCAGTTGCTGCCGATAGTCCGACCGGCTGAGCACCGTGGTCGGCTCCACCGGCGCGACCGTCGCGATCGTGCCGCCCCGGGCGCGTTCCCGCTGACCGCGGTCGCCGACCTCACGTACCACCGCCGCGTCGATGTCGGCGCCGGCGAGCAGGAAACCGGTCGGATCGAGCGGCCGGCCAGCGGGTGCGGCGAGCGCCTGCCACGGCAGCACCACGAAGCGCTTGACGTCGGGCGCGATCGTCGGGAACGACGAGGTCACGCCGGCGACCCGGAACTCGTACCGCTGCCCCTGCACGGTGGTGAAGCCGTGTCCGGGCAGGTCCGCGGCGACCGCCGGGGAGACGAGCGCCGGCGCGGCTCCCGCGGTTGCGGCGGCGCCGGTGAGCGCGGCCGGCACCGCCGGTCGGACCCCGGACTCGGCCGCCACCCGGGCGACCGCCGGACCGTCGACCACCAGCACGGAGACCTCGGCGAGGTCCGCCCCGCCCGCCTCGGCGGTTGGCCGCACCGGCTGGCCCCGTTCGGCCGCGATCCGCCCGACGGCGCGGACCCCTGGCACCCGCGCCAGCGCCTCGGTCGTCTGCGGCGGGAACGCCTCCCCGGTCACCAGCACGTCTCCGGGCACGGCCCGGTCGGCCGCCCGGTCCCGACCGTCCGCGATCCCGCCGGCGACGACCGCGCTGAAGATCGCGGTGGCGATCGCGACCACCAGGACGGTCACCGGGGCCGCCGGCGTATCCCCCGACCGTCCCGCCCGGGCGATCCCGAGGAAGGGAACGACGCCGCGGCGGCGCTCCGCGAGCCGCCCGACCTGCCGCAACGGCCACGGATACACGCGGAGCGCGAGCACGGCGGCACCGGCGGCGAGCAGCACCGGCACCGAGACGAGGTACGGGTCGACGCTGTTCTGCGCGGAGAGCCCCCGCCGCCGCAGCAGGAAGGCGCCGAGCGCGGCGATCACCAGGACGGAACTCTCGGCGGTGAGCCGGCGCAGCGACGGGCGGGCGACGACCAGGTCACGCCGCGCGGTGCCGGGTTCGGCCCGGCGCGCGATGGCCAGCGTCGTGACCGGTACGGCGACCACGGCCGCGCCGGCGGCGAGCAGCAGCAGCCAGGCGGTGTCGCCCGGCCGGCCCGGCACGGCTCCCCCGGCGACCCAACCGACCGCCGCTGCCACCGGGACCACCAGCATCGACTCGGCGAGCCCCCGCCCGGCCATCGTGGTCAGCGCGCCGCCCCGGGCCCGCAGCAACGTGATCTCCGACCGGCGCCGCTCGGCGGCGAGCGCGGCCGCCAGCGCGATCAGACCGCCGAGGGTGGCCAGCACACCGGCCGCGACGACCGCGAGCAGCGCACGGACCGACCCGATCTTGTCGGCGAAACGCTGCAGCTCGAGATGGAGCGACGCGGTGAAACGCGTGCCCGTCGGCCGTTCCCGCTGCATGCGCAGCAGCCCGCTGATCACCGGCTCGACCTCGCCCGCGGAAAGGCGGTGCGGGTCGACCCGGTAGTGCCAACTGTGCGCCACCGGCCAGACCAGCGCCTCAACCGCGCGCATCCCGGCCGGATCGGTGAGCGCCAACGCCTCGAAGGGTCCCTCCCCCGAGGTGGGGGCGGCCGCGTCGAGCATCGGTGGCAACGACTGCCAGATCCCGGCCGCGGGATCGGTCGGCGCGAAAACGCCGACGATCACCACCTCGACCTGGAGGCCGGTCCGATCGACGGGCTTCAGGCGGAACCGGCTGCCGGGTTGGAGCCGCAGCACCGCGGCGACCCGCTCGGCGATGGCCGCCTCCACCCGACGTCCCTGGCCGCCCTCGTCCGGCGTCTTCGGCCAACGCCCGGCCACCAGCGTCGCCGTGTCGGACGCTCCCGTCACCGCCCGCAGTCCGAACTCCACCCGGAGCGTCTCCGGGTGCAGATCCGGCCCGGTCGCCGTCAGCCGCCGCGGCCCGACCTGCGCCGCGTACCAGCGCTCGTCGACCAGCCGCCGCACCGCCGGCGGCATCGCCCGGAGTCGGCTCTCCAGCTTGTCGCCGCCCCCGGCGACCCGCGTCTCACCGGAGAACGCCACCTCGTCGTAGGTGAGGTCACGCAGCGCGCTCGGCTGGGCCGCGATGTCCGCCTGCAATCCTTCATCGGTGAGCCGGTTGGCGATCCGGGGAGCGGCGGTGATCAGCAGCGCGGCGACCATGGCGAGCACGCCGAGCAGCGCGAAGTGCCCGCCGAACGCGCGCACCCGACGCCACGCGTGCCGCAGCGGTCCGCCGATCCGTTTGCGCTCACGCCTCGCGCTCACCGACCCCGCCCTCCGTTCACGACTGCGGGGCTCGCTGCGCTCACTCCTCGCGCTCACCGGTCCGCCCCGATCCGTAGCTGTGCCGCGGCCACCCGCTGCCGCGCCGTCATGGCGATCAGCCCGCTCAACACCATCGCGACGGCGAGCAGGCCGACGGCGGTCGCGGTGAGCGGCCCCCAGGGCAGCACCAGCGCGGCCGGCGGGACCGGTCGGGCGGCCGACTGGGTGAGGATCACCAGCGGCGCCACGGTCGCGGCGACGGCGACGCCCACGAGCAGGCCGACCGCGACGCCGATGCCGGCGAGGAAGGCCTGCTCGGCGATGAGGGAGCGGGCGAGCAGGCGGGGTGTGGCGCCGAGCGTGTGCAGCACGGTGAGTTCGGCGAGCCGGCGGCGAGCCGTCGCCCACACGTCGAACGCGAGGCCGACCAGCGCGAGCAGCACCGCGCCGAGTGCGGCGGCGAGGAATCCGGCGCGGGCGCCGAGCCAGTACGGGTCGCGCCCGGCCTGGTCGGCGATGGCGCCCCGGTCGAGCACGGCCAGGTCGGGCAACCGGGCCGCCGCCTGTGCCGCCGCCGCGTGTTCCGCGGGGTCTGTCGCGATCCACCATTCCGGCGCGCCGCCGATGGCCGAGCCGCGGGCATGGAGCAGATAGGTGGCCATCGAGGGGAGGTCAACCAGCGCGGCGGCGGGGACGTCGTCGGTCGCCGGCATCGCCGCCACCTCCCCGACGATGGTGATCGGGACCTCCCTGCCGGCGAGCGGCAAGGTGGCGGTCTGGCCGACGCTCAGGCGCAGGTCGCGCAGCAGCGCGGAGGTGACGATCGCCGGCACCGGAGCCTCCGCGAGCGGTCGGGTCACGGCGAAGCGCACCCGCCGGCCGGGGAATCCGCCCGCGGGCGGCGCGAGTTCGGCAGCGAGGCTGGAGCGTTGCTGTTCCGTGCGCACCGCCGGCTGCTGGGCGTCCTCGTACACCAGCGCCCAGTCGCCGGGGCCGAGGTCGACCCGACCCGTACGACCGTCGGCGCCGGTGACGGTCAGTTCGGTGGCGAGGAATCCGTACTGCTCCGCCCCCGAGTACGTCGCCTCCACCTGGAAGCCGACGAACCGCAACGGCCGTCCTCCCGTGTCCGGCAACGCCACGCTGAACCGCTGCGCGCTTCCGTCGTTTCCGGTGGTGGTCACCGGCAGCCGGAAGGTCCGGCCGTCCGGCGTCGCGAAGGCGGCGGCGGTGGCGACCGTGCCGGCGAAGACCCGGGTGCGCTGCGGGGTCGTGATGACGCCGCCGAGCCGCCGCGCATCGGCCGGCAGATCCGTTCCGGGTGCCGCGATGCGCGACCGGGCCATCCGCTCGAAAAGCGCCCCGGCCGGCTCGTCGGCCAGCCCTTCGCGCAGCCGGACCACGCCGCCGGCGGCGGTGACGTCGAGCCCCAGCACGGTGACCGGCGCGTTCGCCGGGCCCAGCCGCACGTTGTCCCGCCAAACCGGCACCGCTGCCCGGATCCCCGGCAACCCGGCGATCTGGGTGGCCCGGTCCGGCTGCGTCACGCCGGAGTTCTCCACCACTCGCAGGTCGGCTCCGACCTGGTGGGTCGCCTGATCGCGCAACGAGCGTTGCCAGGTGCTGATCACGCACCAGGCGAGGGAACTGGCGGCGACGGCCAGCGCGAGCAGGAACACGGGACCGGCGTGCGGCCGGCGGCCGGCCTGCCACATGCCGAGCACACTGGCGGTCCAGGGTCTGCGGTCGACGGCGCGCTCGGCCGCGCGGGTGAGCGGCGGCACCATCCGCAACGCGAGGACCGTGCCGGCGAGCACGCCGAGCGTGGGCGCGGCGACGAGCAGCGGATCGATGCCGAGGCTGGCCCCCACACCGGCGAGCGGCGAGGAGTACTGGCGCAGCTGGAACCAGGCGATCGCAGCGAGCGCCACCAGGGCGAGATCGACGCCGGCCCGCTGGACCGTCGCCCGCCGGTCCGGGCGCGACCGGTTCGCCAGCTCCGCGACGTAACTGCCGCTGCGGCGCAGCGCGGGGCCGAGCATCGCGACCAGGCAGCCGAGCCCCGCCGCGCCAGCGACCAGCCAGGTCAGCGTGGTGATGCGGGGATGCAGTCGTAGCTCCGCGGTGGCCACCAGGGAACTGTTGCCGAGGTGCCGCAGCGCCTCCATGCTCAGCAGCGGCGCGAGGACGGCCCCGGGCAGGACGAACAGGGCGGCCTCGCGGGCGGCGAAGCCGGCGAGCTGACGTCGCGCAGCGCCCCGGGCCCGCAGCAGCGCGGTCTGCGGTCGCCGGTCCTCGTTCAGCAGCGCGGCGAGCAGCACCAGCGTGTAACCGCCGAGCAGGGCGATCAGCAGCATCGGCGTCACCAGCGCGGACCGGCCGACGATGCTGGCCCGGCTCAGGCGTTCCGCGAGGCGGTCCAGGTGAGTCACGGTCTGGCTGGACGCGGCGAGCCCCGCCTGCTCCGCGGCACGCTCGCCGGTCGCCCGCATGGCGCGGCCCGTGTCGACGAGCTCGGCCATGGTCGCGTCGCTCAGCCGAGGCTCCACGAGCCAGGAGGCCGAGGTACTGCCCGGGAAGGTCCGCTGGAAGTCGACCGGGTCCAGGACGAAGGGGCCGGCCGCGGCCGGCGCGCCGCCCTGCGCGAGCACCTCCGGCGCCAGCCGCCAGTACGGGTCGCGCGCGTCGCGCGGCCGCCAGGTTCCCGCGACGATCACCTCGCTGCTCTGGTCCGTACTGCGGTCGGTCACCGGGATCCGGTCGGCGACCGAAACGCCGAGCGTCCGGGCGGCGCGTTCGGGCAGCGTGATCTGCATGGGGGTGGCGCCCGGGCGGGGCCAACCGCCACCGGTCACCTCGGCGTGCGCGGCCAGGTCGTCCAGGACGATCATCGACGCGAAGACGAGGCCGTCCTTGTCCGGTACGGCCGAGCCCGGGTCTCCGGTGAGCTGCCGGCCTGTTCCGTAGCGTCCACCCGTGATCGTCACCGGGCGCCCACCGACGCCGTCGGCGAACCCACGCCGGATCGCGTCGTCGCGATTCGTGAACGCGGTGTGGCTGGGGCCTCCGGATCCGCTGATCAGCAGGCTGCGCTCGTCGGCGGTCGCGGCCGCCAGCACACTGCGTTTGCCCGCCTCGCTCGCCTGCTGGTTGTACTCCACCAGCCCGGTGACCATCGCCGTCGCGATGAGCGCCGCCACGGCGGCTGCGAACAGGAGGCCGCGTGCGCCACCCGCCCGCCGAAGGACCAGCCGCATGCGACGCCTCACCCCCGTGACCAGGCCGACCCTGGTGGGCCGGCCCATGGAGAACGGGATAACGGCGAGGAAAGGTTCCCTCCGTTAGGTGATCGTTACCAGCGGGGGGCGGCAGGTGGGTGGCTAGGCCCGGCGGTCGCGGTCCTTGGAGGGCTGCACCCGCTTGGGCTCCCCCGGCATTTTCGGGTGGTCCGGCGGGTAGGGCAGGTCGCCCGCGCCGTCCCGGTCGTCCCGTTCGGCCCACTCCAGCAGGGGCGTGATGTCCCACGGGGTGTCGTCGATGCCGGCGTGCGGGTCGCCGATGCGGGCGAAACGCTCCGGGACCGTACGCAGGTCGAAGTCGTTCGGCTCGACCTGCGTCAACTCGGCCCAGGTGACCGGGGTCGAGACGGTGGCGCGGGCGTTGGCCCGCACCGAGTACGCGCAGGCGATGGTCCGGTCGCGCGCCATCTGGTTGTAGTCGATGAACACCTTCTGTCCGCGTTGTTCCTTCCACCACGCGGTGGTCACCAGGTCGGGGCGGCGCCGCTCCACCTCGCGGGCGAACGCGATCGCCGCCCGGCGCACCTCGGTGAACGTCCAGTGCGGCCGGATGCGGACGTAGACGTGCACGCCCCGCCCACCCGAGGTCTTCGGGTAGCCCACCGCGCCGAGTTCGTCGAGGAGCGTCCGCACCTCGCCCCCCACCTCGACCGCGTCCCGGAAGTCGGTGCCCGGCTGCGGGTCCAGGTCGATGCGGAGTTCGTCGGGGCGGTCGACGTCGTCGCCGCGGACCGGCCACGGGTGGAAGACGACGGTGCCCATCTGGGCGGCCCAGGCGACGTGCGCCAGGTCGGCCGGGCAGAGCTCATCGGCGCTGCGCCCGCTGGGGAAGGTGATCTTCGCCGTCCGCACCCAGGGCGGCACCCCCCGCGTGGGCACCCGCTTCTGGAAGAACATCTCCCCCTCGATCCCTTCGGGGAAGCGTTGCAGCATCGTCGGGCGGTTGGCCAGGGCACGCATGATGCCGTCACCGACCGCCAGGTAGTAGTCGAAGATGTCGCGTTTGGTGTAGCCGGCGCCCGGGAAGCAGACCCGGTCGGGACTGGAGAGGCGGACGGCATGGCCGGCGACCTCAACCTCGAGGGCGGGCGGCTTTGCCACGCGCGCCCGTGTGGTGCCGGTCCGTGTGCCGTCGGCGCTCGCGGTGCCACCCATCCCGTGACGATATGTCACCAGGACGCCACCCGCCGATCCCGATCAGGAAACCCCGACCCGAAGTTCGCGGTCGACGTGGTCAGACGCGGACGCTCCAGTCCCGGTACGTCTCCCACAAGTGGCAGATCATGAAGAGCTTCTGCTCGAACTCCGGGTCCCGCCCGAGCAACTCCCCGTCGTACGGGGCGCGCAGCCGCGCGACCGTGCCGTCGTCGAGATACACCGTGATCACCGTGCGCCGACGCCGGCGCTCGGCGCGTACGTCGACCACGAGCTTCCACGGCGCGAAGCCCTCCAGCGCCAGCGGGATGCCGTGAATGCCCAACCGGTCCAGATCGGCCCCGAACCGTCGCCGCAGCAGCACACCGATCACCGCGCCGGCCGGCAGCGGCGCCAGCACGGCGAGCCACGCGACGGGCGGCAGGTCGACGCCGCCGAAGCGGGTGCCGGCCATCCGGTCCAGCAGGGCGGGCCCGGTCACGACGCCGACCATGACGAGCGCCAGCACGAGGGCGGCGAGCCCGCCGAGGAAGAGGCCCCGCCCGGTCGTCTGCCGCCAGGTGGGACGGAAACGGGCGAGCACCGGCGGAGCGGGCGCGACCGCTCGCTGCCCGGGAGGCGGAGCGGGTGCCTGCATGCCTGAGTAACGACGGGATCCGGCACTTGGTAATCACGGCCGCCGCCACGGGGGTCGTACGGTAGAGGCATGGCTGTTGACAAGACTTCACTGCCCCGCACCGACGAGGAATGGCGGGTGCGGCTCTCCCCCGAGGAGTTCCGCGTGCTGCGGGAGGCGGGCACCGAACGACCGTGGACCGGCGAGTACGTCTCGACCACCACGAGGGGTATGTACCACTGCCGCGCCTGCGGCGCCGAACTCTTCACCAGCGACACCAAGTTCGACGGGCACTGCGGCTGGCCGAGCTTCGACGAGGCGATCCCGGGCGCGATCCGCTACATCGAGGACCGCTCGCTGGGGATGGTCCGGGTCGAGGTGCGCTGCGCCACGTGTGATTCGCACCTCGGGCACCGCTTCGACGGCGAGGGCTTCACGCCGAAGGACGCGCGCTACTGCATCAACTCCGTGTCGCTGAGCCTGGAGCCCACCGACAACGCCTGACGCCCGCCGCCGGCCGGTCCCGCGGGGTCGTCCGGCGCCGGGCCCTTTCTCAGAGCACCAGTCGACCGCCGTGGCGATCGACGTGGTCGGCCTGCTCGTCGTCGAGCCACACTCCGCCCGTCGCCAGGTAGCGGAACCGGTATTCGCCGGGCTCCAGCCGGAGGGTCACCGTACGGCTGCCGTCGCGACGGCGGACCAGCTCGTGGCGGCCCGGCTCCCAGTCGTTGAAGCAGCCGACCACGCTCACCGTGCCCACGGGAGCGTCGGCGGGCAGACAGAAGGTGACCCGTGTCTTGCTGCCGAACAACTTGCTGCGCTTGATCACATCGGCTCCTTCCGCCAGGTGTCACGCTCGACCCGCCGAGCGTGGCACCGCCAGCGGAAATGGCGAAGCGACACGCCCTGCGTAACCCGCATTTCACGCTCCCCGCCAATCAACCCGAAATCGGCGTTCCGGTTGCTGCCGGTCCGCCCGTGGCGCAGGCTGCTGACGGGTGTCCGAACGGGGAGGTTTCGCCATGGCGACCTGCGAGGTCTGCGGCAACGACTACTGGATGGCGTTCGAGATCAAGACCTCGAGCGGCGCTGTGCACACGTTCGATTCCTTCGAATGCGCGATCCATCGGATGGCGCCCGTCTGCGAGCACTGCCAATGCAAGATCGTGGGGCACGGCGTCGAGGTCTCGGGTCGCTTCTTCTGCTGCGCGCACTGCGCCCGCTCCGTCGGCGGCGAGCAGGGCGCCGAGGTCCGCGACGCGGTGGGCGCGCGTCCGAGCTGACCGGCCTACGATCGCGGGCATGCATCCGCAGACCACCGAGCTCCGGTGCCGGGTCGCGTCCTTCGCGGACCTGGATACCCGAACCCTCTACGACCTGCTCCGACTCCGCGTCGATGTCTTCGTCGTCGAGCAGGAGTGCGCCTACCCGGAGCTCGACGGGCGGGACACCGAACTGGGCACCCGGCACCTCTGGCTGGCCCGCGACCGCGCGGCCGTGGCGTACCTGCGGATTCTGGACGATGGCGAGGTGGAGCGGATCGGCCGGGTCGTGGTGGCCGGGGCCGAGCGCGGTCACGGGCACGCGGCGCGGCTGATGGAGGAGGCGCTCACCGTCGTGGGGCACCGCCCCTGCGTGCTGCACGCCCAGGCGCATCTGGTCGACTTCTACGCCCGTTACGGCTTCCGACCCACCGGCCCCGAGTACGTCGAGGACGGCATCCCGCACGTGCCGATGCGCCGCGACCCGGCGCGGTGACAACGGCCGCCGGCCGCGCCCGCGACATACGGTGCGCCACGCCTCCCGACCGGCGAGCCTGCCCGCGTTTCGGGCCAGCACGTGCAGGTCGGTACGGCGGGCGTCCGTCGCCGCCGATCCTGGCGGCCAGCCGGCCCGCCGGCAGGGCGTCGGCGTGATGTCAGGGCCGGGCCGCCACCGACCCGGCCCTTGACAGGGGCGCGTTACGGCAGCGTGGAGATCAGTTCCGACACGGCGCGGCGGCGTCCGGTGTAGAACGGCACCTCCTCGCGCACGTGCCGCCGCGCCGAGGAGGCGCGCAGGTCGCGCATCAGGTCGACGATGCGGTGCAGCTCGTCCGCCTCGAAGGCGAGCATCCACTCGTAGTCGCCCAGCGCGAACGACGCCACCGTGTTGGCCCGCACGTCGGGGTAGCCGCGGGCCAACCGGCCGTGCTCGGCGAGCATCTCGCGCCGCTCCGCGTCGGGGAGCAGGTACCACTCGTAGGAGCGCACGAACGGATAGACGCAGATGTAGGCGCGGGCCTCCTCGCCGGCGAGGAACGCCGGGATGTGGCTCTTGTTGAACTCCGCGGGCCGGTGCAGCGCCATCTGCGACCAGACCGGGGCGAGCGTGCGCCCGAAGGCGATGCGACGGAACAGCTTGTACGCCTCCTGCAGCGCGTCGCTCGACGACGAGTGCCACCAGATCATGACGTCGGCGTCGGCGCGCAGACCGGAGACGTCGTAGGTGCCACGCACCGTGACGTCCTTCATCGCGAGCTGCTCGAAGAGCGACTCGACCTCGCTGACCACGTCGTCGCGGAGCGCGGGAAGCGACGCGGTGGTCCGGAACACGGACCACATCGTGTAGCGGATGGTGTCGTTCAGCTCGCGCAACCGTGCGGCATTGGTCTGCTCGCTCATGCCGGCAATCCTCCCAGGACTTCGATGATCTCTTCTGCGGCGGTCTCGCCGGACCGTACACACGTCGGGATGCCCACCCCGTCGTAGCCGGCGCCGGCCAGCGCGAGGGTGGGGTGGGCGACCCGCAGCCGGGCGCGGACCGCGGCGACCCGGTCCAGGTGGCCGGGCGCGTACTGCGGCAGTGCCCCGCCCCAGCGCTGCACGTGACTCTCCAGCGGCCTCGGCATGGCGGCGCCGACCACCGCGGACAGCTCCCGGTGCACGGCCTCGACCAGCTCGGCGTCGGAGCGTTGCAGCTGGTGCTCGTCGCCGTAGCGGCCGACGGACGCCCGCACCAGCGCCACGCCGTCCGGGCGGCGCAGGTGGCCCCACTTGGTGGTGAAGAAGGTGGCCGCCTTCATCAGCACGCCCTCGGTCGCGGGCACCAGGAAGCCGGAGAGTTCCGGCAACGGCGCGGCGGGGAGCGCCAGGCTGACCAGCGCGACGCTGGCGTAGTCGAGTTCGCCGACCGGGCCGGCGGCGCCCGCGTCCACGCCGGCGAGGAGCCGCGCGGCGGGCCGCGCCGGCAGGGCGAGGATCACCGCGTCGACGTCGACCAGTTCGGGGTCGCGGGTCGGGCCGACGACGAGGCGCCAGCCGGCCGCGGTCCGCGTCAGTTCACGGACGGCCGCGCCGAGCCGCAGATCGGCGCCGCCGGCGGCGGCAGTCGCCGCGACCAGGCGGTCGAGCCCACCGGCGACGGTGGCGAAGACGGGCGCGCCGGGAACCCGCGGCGCGGCGGCCTGGGCGGCCCGGACCGCGCCGACCAGGGTGGGCTCGACGCGCGCCGTCCGGGCCAGCCGCGGCATGGTCGCGGCGAGCGAGAGCAGGTCGGCGCGCCCGGCGTAGACCCCGCCCAGCATCGGGTCGACGAGCCGGTCGACCACCTCGCCGCCGAGGCGGCGCCGGACCAGCGCGCCGACCGCGACGTCCTCGTGCGGTCCGAGCAGCGGCCGACCGCCGTCGCGGTCCCGCTCCGCCTCCGGCCGCGCGACCGCGGCCACCTGATCCAGATCACCGGGTACGCCGACGAGCGTGCCCCGCGGCACCGGCAGCAGCCGCCCAGCGACGGCGATCGCCGCCTGACCCGTCGTCGGATGCACCAGGTCGGTGCCGAGCCCCACCCGGCGGGCCAGGGCGACGGCGGCGGAGTCGCCACCGTCGGGGTCCGTGGCGAGGAACGATTCGGCGCCCCGCTCCAGCACGGAACCGGCGAGTTCACCGGTGCGCAGCTTGCCGCCGAGCGCGGCCGACTGCTCGTACACGGTGATCTGGGTGCCGGCGGGAGCCCGCTCCCGCAGCCGCAACGCGGCCGCCAGCCCGGTGATCCCGCCGCCCACCACGGCGATCCGCTTCTGCATCGTCCCAGCCCGTCGGATCAGCGCGCGGACGCCTCGTGGACGAGCGCGACCACCCGCGTCAGCACCTCGGGGTCGGTCTCCGGCAGCACGCCGTGGCCAAGGTTGAACACGTGCCCCGGCGCGGTCCGTCCTTCGGTCAGCACCCGCCGCACCTCGGTCTCGATCACCGGCCACGGCGCGAAGAGCAGACACGGGTCCAGGTTGCCCTGCACCGCCTTGCCGGCCCCGATCCGCGTGGTGGCGACGTGCAACGGCGTACGCCAGTCGACCCCGACCACGTCGGCGCCGGCCTCCCCCATCGCGCCCAGGAGCTCGGCGGTGCCGACGCCGAAGTGGATCCGCGGCACGCCGGCGTCGGCGAGCCCCTGGAGCACGGCCGACGAGTGCGGCAGCACGAACTGGCGGTAGTCGGCCTCGGAGAGCGCACCGGCCCACGAGTCGAAGAGCTGGACGGCGGAGACCCCGGCGGCTATCTGGACCCGCAGGAACTCCAGCGTGATCTCGGCGAGCCGGCCACAGAGCGCGTGCCAGACGTCGGGTGCCCCGTACATCAGCGCCTTGGTCCTGACGTGGTTGCGCGACGGGCCGCCCTCGACGAGGTAGCTGGCCAGCGTGAAGGGCGCGCCGGCGAAGCCGATCAGCGGGGTCGCGCCCAGCTCCGCGACGAGCAGCCGGATCGCCTCGTCCACAAACGACACGTCTGCGGCGGTGATCGGGCGCAGTCGCTGCACGTCGGCGGCGGTACGGATCGGCTCGGCGACGACCGGTCCGGTGCCCGGCACGATGTCCAGGTCGATGCCGGCGGCGGCGACCGGCACCACGATGTCGCTGAACAGGATCGCCGCGTCCACCCCGTGGCGGCGGACCGGCTGCAGGGTGATCTCGCAGACGAGATCGGGGCGCCGGCAGGACTCCAGCATCGGGATGCCGGCCCGGATCTCCCGGTATTCCGGCAGCGACCGCCCCGCCTGGCGCATGAACCAGACCGGCGTGTGCGGCACGGGCTCGCCCCGGCAGGCGCGTACGAACGCCGACGTGGCGGGGGTGCTGTGGGCTCCGTCTTGGGCTGCGCTGCCCGGCATGATGGTGGTCATCGGGGCAATCGTGCCACGCCGCACCGGGCGTCCGGCACGCAGAGCCCGACCTGCGTTACCCCTGCCATCCCCGCTGATCGGCGCGCCGACCCCCACCACGCCGGTGGTCGGCTTAGGCTGCGGACATGACCTCCCCCTCGACCGTGCTCCCCGAGGTGTTCACCCGTGCGGTGGCCGGGCTACGCGCGGCCACGCCCCGTGGGGAGATCCTGATCGAAGAGATCGGTGCTCCGCAGCGGTTGGCGCCGTACGCCTTCGCGCTGAGCGCCACCGTGCTGCGCGACGGCGAGGAAGTCGCCACCGGCCGACTGATCCTGCTGCACGACCCGGCCGGACACGACGCGTGGGACGGGACGTTGCGCCTGGTCACCTACGTCACCGCGGATCTGGAGATGGACCTCGCCGCCGATCCGATGCTGCCGGGGGTCGGGTGGACCTGGCTGACCGATGCGCTCGACGCGCACGACGCCACCTACAAGGCGATCGGCGGCACGGTGACCCAGACGGTGTCGACCCGCTTCGGTGACCTGGCCGGCCCACCGCCCGGCGGTGACATCGAGATCCGGGCGTCCTGGACGCCGACCAGCGACGACCTGAGCGCTCATCTGTTGGGCTGGTGCGCGCTGCTCGCCTCGACCGCGGGGCTGCCGCCACCGGGCGTGACCGCGCTCCCCCAGCCCCGTCCCGCCGGCACCGCCTGACCTCATCGGCCCAGCCGGCCCCGCTCACCCCGCCGACACCGCTCGCCGCGTCGACCGCTCGCCGCGTCGATCAAGGGCGTCTTCACACGATCAGAGATCAAACCGTGTGAAGACGCC
>NZ_JBFANZ010000057.1:0-21339 GCF_040659735.1 Micromonospora sp. NPDC049679 | reverse complement strand
CACCGGTGGCGTCACCGCGTGCACCACCTGCGCATCCGGATGGATCTCGGGGTGGACGACGTGCCGCCGTTGGCGGGGTGACCGAACGTGTCGCATGAAGGCCACCCGGTATTCGAATCCGCTGTGGATCGCGCCGACCTCGGTCGTCGTCACCCCCCACCGCGCGGCCACCTCGGCCAGGTCTTCGCCGTCGTAGCGCACCGGCAACTCGACCAGCGGCCCGTCACCGCGGGTCACGGGTGGGATCGGCCAGCCGGGCAGTTCGTCGGCGAGCGCGGTGGTGGCGGCGAGCCCGTCGAGCAGGACGGTGGTGGCGGCGGGCACGATCTCGTCCACCGGCGGCAGGGTCCCGGCGGCGCGCCGACGCAGCAGCTCGGCGTGGAGCGCCTCGACCTCCTCGGTCGAGCCGACCTCGACCAGAAGCGCGTGGGGGCCGACGGAATGGATCCTCACGCCTGTGTCACCTCGTCCCCGGGGAGTGGTTGCCGTCACCCGCCGCGCACGGGTCATCATGGGTGCGCGGCGGTTCGTCGACGCTCCGGTCAAGATCGACGTCCTGCCGTAACGCTCAGTTCTTCCCCCAACCGCCCGATTATGGGGCGGAGGACCAAGGGCGAGGTGAAAATGCGGCTCCCGAGATGGCTCACCGCGGTGGTGAGCGTTGTTCTGCTGCTTGCCATGGGGGCGATCGGGTGGCAGATGAACGACGCCGCGCTGCGCGCGGCCGAAGAGGTGCACCGCGCGGACACGCTGACCCTGGGTCGCAACAACGCCACCCTGGCCAGCAGATACCTCACCCTGTCGGCCCGGGAACTGACCGAATTCACCACCGAGCACCGCGCCGAGTTGCGGACCCTCGAGAGTCTGGACCGGTCGTTGCTCGCGCAGTTCGTGGCGCGATCGGTGTTCTTCCAGCACGGCGCCGCGATCACCGATCCGGCCGGAGGCACCCTGTTCTCCGTCTCGAAGGCCCCCGGGCTGCCCGAGCCGGAGGACCCGGGCTACGCGCCGCTGCTGAAGGGACCGAATGGACGCTCGGTGCTCTTCTCGGGTGTGATGACCGTCCGTGGCGCCTCCATGATCGCCGTAGGCGTGCCGATTCTCGGCGATGGATCCCTGCGCGGGATGCTGCTCGGCTACGCCCGGCTCCGCGACAGCACGCTGCAGGAGAGCATGGAGGCTCGGCCGGGCGAATCGAGCGCCCACGGACTCGTGGACGCCCGTGGCCTGGTGGCCGCGACCAGCGACGACGGGCTGCTCGGCACCGCGATCGCCCCGGGCGTACTGGATGTGCTGCGCGAACCGCACGCAGTCCCCTCCTTCGTCGAGTACGAGTCGAACGGGCGGGAGATGATCGCGCTCGTGGTCGGCGGGCTGCCCGGTGATTGGGGCTACTACTGGACCGACTCCGTCGACGACTTCTACGGCACGGTCCGCAAGCGGAACACCCGCACGAACCTCGCGCTCCTCGGGCTGATCCTGGTCGCGGCCGTCAGCCTCGTGATCGTCGACGTCCGGGCGGCGGCGGCACGCCGTCGCACCGAGGAGCGGTTCCGGGCACTCGTGCAGCACTCGAGCGACAGCATCAGCGTGCTCGACCGCACCGGTCGGATCATCTACGACAGTCCCAGCGTCTCCGCCGTCCTGGGTTTTCCGCAGCACGCCCGCATCGGGAAGCGGGCCTCGGAGATGCTGCACCCCGACGACCGGGTCATGGCCCAGCATGTGTTCGCCCGGTTGGTGGCCCGTCCCGGCACGGTCGAGCGGCTGCAGTGCCGGGCGCTGCACCACGACGGCGGCTATCACTGGGTCGACATGAACGTCACCAACCTGACCCACAACCCCGCGATCGCCGGCGTCGTCATCAACGCGCGCGACGTCTGCGACAGCAGGCAGTTGCAGGAACAACTGGGCTTCCAGGCGCTGCACGACTCCCTCACCGGGCTGCCCAACCGGCGGCTCCTCAACGAGCGACTCTCCGGTGCGCTCGCCCCCGACCGTGGCAGCTCCATCATGGTCGCGGCGCTCTTCGTGGACCTCGACCGGTTCAAGGCGGTCAACGACAGCCTGGGCCATGAGGCCGGCGACGAGTTGCTGCAACAGGTCGGTCGACGGATCAGCGACTGCCTGCGCTCCGGCGACCTGCTGGCCCGGGTCGGTGGTGATGAGTTCGTCGTCCTGATGGACGGCATCCGCGCCGTCGACGAGGCGACCGGGGTGGCGGGACGCATCGTCGAGGCGCTGCGGGAGCCGTTCGACCTGCGGGGCGGGCTCGTGCGGATCGGCGCCAGCGTCGGCGTGAACGTCAACGAGCCCGGCGCCACCGCGGACGAGATGCTCAACGGCGCGGACGCCGCGATGTACCGGGCGAAGCAGTCGGGCGGCCTCACCTACAGGACCGCGTCGGGTCTGGCGGGCGCCGAGGTGGACGCCGGTGTCCACGCCGCCGGGGCGGCCGCTGTCCTGCCGGGCGCCGATCGCGCGGTGTGAACGGCCGGCGCGCCATGTCGTCCGGTCAGCGGGCGGGCTGAGCCGGGCGCGCCCAGTCGACCGTGAGGTTGTCGCGGGCGCCGAAGCGGCTCGCGTGGTCGCCCACGACGTACTCGACCCGTCCGAGGCCTTCGGGGTCGGGCGCCTCGGCGTGCAGGAGCAGCGCGTCGGGGGTGGCGGTCAGTGTGCAGCGTCCCCAGCCGAAGTCGGCGAAACCACGGACATCGTCCCACTCGGTGTGCGCCTTGTGCGCGAAATGCTTGCAGAGCTGGGCGAGGTAGCGGCTGGCGCGATCGGTGGCGACGCGGGCGTCGGAGGTGAGCACGGGTGGTCTCCCTGGCGGTGTGCGGGCGCCGGGTGCGGTCGCGGCCCGGTGGTGAACGATCAGCTTAGTTAGGGTTGCCTTGGTAAGCGTGTCAGCCCCACTTGTCGGCACGGTTGTCGCGTAAGCGCCGTCCCACAGAACAGAACCCATATCGCCCGGCATGACCTTCAGCAGGCTGACCGGCACGTGAGACACGGTCGCGACCCGCGGGATCGAGCCCGGAATGCCCCGATACGGTGGGTGTCGGTCGGGCGATTCGCCCGCCGGTCATCCGTCGGCGGGGGAGGGTTGTCGTGGCTGGCACGCAACGCCGCGGAGGCGGGCTGACCGCGCTCGCGGCATACGTCGGGGGAGCGCTCGGGCCCCTCGGTGGCGGGATGGTCGCGCCGCTGCTGCCCGACATGGCCACCTCGTTGCACACCACCCGCAGCGGGGTAGCCGCGTCGCTCACCGTCTACCTCGTGGTCTTCGCCGCCGTGCAACTCGTCTCCGGCACGCTCGGCGAGCGCTGGGGTCGACGCAACACGGTCCGCGCGGCCTACCTCGCGTACGCGGCGGCGACGCTGTTCTGCGCGATCGTCCCGTCGCTCGGGCTGCTGCTGGCGGGGCGGGCCCTGCAGGGTGCGGCCAACGCGTTCACCACCCCCTTGCTGATCGCCGGGCTCGTCGAACTCGTGCCGGCGGAGCGGCTGTCGCGGGCGATCGGCACGTTCGCCTCGTGGCAGGCCGCCGGTCTGTCGCTCGCGCCGCTCGTCGGTGGCCTCTTCGGTGAGGTTTCCTGGCGGCTGGCCTTTGTCGTGGTCGCCGTCCTCGCCGCGCTCCTCGCGTTCCTGCCGCCGCCCGGCGGCGCGCAGCGGGCCGCTCCTCCCCGGTTACGGTCGCTGCTCTCCCGCCGGCTGGCGCTGCTCTCCGTCGCGGCCTTCGCCTCGTTCGCCGGCAGCAACGGGTTGCCGTTCCTCGTCGCGCTCTACGCCCACGACCGGCTCGGCGCCGGTCCGGCGCAGGCCGGTGGGCTCATCGTCGGTTTCGGCCTCGCCGGGATCGTGCTGGGCCCGATCTGGGGTGGCGTGGCCGGCCGGATCGGCGCCCGCCGCGCGGCTGCCCTCGGCGCCCTCGCCGTCGCTCCGCTGGTGGCCGCCGTCGGCCTGGTCGACACCCGGATCGAGCTTGTCCTGCTGTGGACCGCCGCCGGGGCCACCGCATCGCTGCTCACCGTGGCGCTGCAACGACTGACGCTGGACGCGGTGCCGAGCAACCGCGGGGGAGGGGTGTCGGTCGCCTCGGCGCTGCGCTTCACCGGCAGCGCGATGGCGCCACTGTTCTGGCTGCCGATCTACCAGCGGCACCATCAGGCCGGCTTTCTGGCCGCCGGCGTCGTGGTGCTCGCCGTCCTTCCGTGCGTGGCGCTGCTGCGGGATCCCGCGCCGCCGCGTCGGGATTGACGGGTCAGCGCCCGGTTTTCGCGCTGCCCGGCGGGACGAGGCGCGCACCACGCCGATCATCGCGCGCCGGCGGCTGCTCGCCGACGCAGACGCGGGAGCGGTGGACCTGCCCGCGTTGATGCGGGGGTCCACCGCTCCCGGTCGTCGGCGCTATCGCCCGGCGATCGGACTATCGGTGGTAACGCGACTTCTTCACCGGCGGCGTGGTCGCCTCGACCCTGGTCGCGTTCTGGACGCCGTTGGTCACGGTGCCGCGCACGGTGACCCGGGCGCCGGTGGGCAGCGCCGACAGGGTCGTGGTCGCGCGGTTCAGGGTGACCCGGGCGGCGCTGTCGACGGGCACGACGACGTTGCGGCCGCCGCAGTTGACAGTGATCGTCGAGGCGGTGGTGTCCACCGCGGTGACGGTGCCGTCGACGCCGAAGCTCCACCGGGTGGTGACGTCGATCCTGGTGGCGTTCTGGATACCGTTGGTGACGATGCCGGAGATCCGGACGCGGCCACCGGTCTGCACGGCGGAGAGCGTCGACGCGGCGTGGTCGATGGTCACCACGGCCGCGCCGTCCACGGGAACGGTCACGGTGCTGCTGCCCCGGTTGACGGTGATCGTGGACGCGTCCGGGTCGACGGCGGTGACGGTGCCGTCGACGCCGAAGCTCCACCGGGTGGTGACATCGAGCGTGGTGGCGTTCTCGACGCTGTTGGTCACCGTGCCGCGGACGCGTACGCGGGCGCCGGCGGGCACCGCGGCGAGCGTCGACGCGGCGTGGTCGATGGTCACCACGGCCGCGCCGTCCACGGGAACGGTCACGGTGCTGCTGCCCCGGTTGACGGTGATCGTGGACGCGTCCGGGTCGACGGCGGTGACGGTGCCGTCGACGCCGAAGCTCCACCGGGTGGTGACGTCGATCCTGGTGGCGTTCCACTTGCCGTTGGTCACGGTGCCGGAGACCCGTACCCGGGCGCCGGTCGGCGTGGCCGACAGGGTGGCGGCCGCACGATTGATGACGACCGCCGCGGCGCTGTTGACGGAGATCGTGGTGCTGGCGCCGTGGTTGACGGTGATGGTCGACGCGGTCGCGTCCACGGCGCCGACGGTGCCGTCCAGGGTGAACGACCGCTTCGGCGGCGGCGGGGCGGGACGCCACTTCGCGGACACGCCCGCCTTGGTCGTGGCGTGTGCCGCCGACGCGGGCGCCGCCACGGCGCCGGCGAGCGCGAGGCCCCCGGCCACGGTCAGGACGAGCAGGTAGCGCTTGCGCATGAGACTCCTCAGCTGGTGCGACGCGGACCACGCCAGCGTGCGGAGCCAACCTGGGAATCGCGGTGCCGGCCGGACTGAATGCGGTTGCAACCCGGTTGTCGGCGTGCGCGGACGGACCGCCGGGGAGCGGACCCGCCCGCTTCGGCGTCCCGATGCGGCGGCAGTGGTCGCCAGATGTGTCGCGGTGCGCGGGTTTCGACGGCACGAGTCGGGGAAGCCACCGGGCCAGCGACGACTCACGGTTGGCAAATGAGCGAATGAGCGAACGGCCTGGCGATCTGCGCGGCTACCGGAAACTGGGATCCAGCGTTCTGGTCGACTACGGCGGGCCGACGCTGTCGATCACCCTGGTGCATCCGGGGATCGCGCGGATCCGGCTCGCGCCGACCGGCGCCTTCGCCGCGCGCCGGTCGTGGTCGCCCGTGCCGCCGGACGAGGAGCTCGATCCGCCGCACGTCACCGTGCAGTCGGAGGACGGTGCCGTGGAGATCAGCTCGGACCTGTTGACCGTCCGGGCCGAGCCGGCCGGCGCGCGGGTCAGCGTCGTGGAGCGGCCGAGCGGTCGGGTGCTGATGCAGGACGGCCCGGAGGGTGGTCCGAGCTGGAAGCACGACGGGACCGCCATGTGGACCCGGCGGATGCCGCGCGGCGAGCACTACTTCGGTTTCGGCAACCGCACCGGGCTGCTGGACAAGCGGGGCCGGATGTTCGAGTTCTGGTGCACCGACCGGTTCGAGGAACAGGGTCCGGGCACCAACGAGCTCTACCAGGCCATCCCGTTCTATCTCTCGATGGACCCGGGCGGTCGCTGCTACGGCCTGTTCCTCAACAACACCTTCCGCAGCGTCTTCGACCTCACTGACGAGCTGCATGAACGGCAGGTCATCCACGTCTGCGGTGGCGAGCTGGACCAGTACGTGATCGCCGGTCCCACCCCCGCGGAGGTCGTGGAGCGGTACACGCTGCTGACCGGCCGGATGGTTCTGCCGCCGCGCTGGGCGCTCGGTCACCACCACTCCCGCTGGGGCTATTCCACCGCGGAGCAGATCCGTGAGGTCGCCCAACGGCTCCGCGCCGACGGCATACCAACGGACGTCATCTACATCGACGTCGAACACCAGGAGGGTTACCGGGTGTTCACCTGGGACCGGGAGCGGTTTCCGGACCCCGCCGGGCTGGTCCGGGAGCTCTCGCAGCTGGGCTTCCGTACGGCGAAGGTGTTGAACGTCGGCGTGAAGTACCAGCCGGAAGGGGGCTATCCGGTCTTCACCGAGGGAGCGGAGTTGGGCTACTTCCTGACCGAGGGCGACGGCCTGATGCTGCGCCATGTCTGGCCCGGCCTCTGCGCGTTCCCCGACTTCGCCCGCGAGGAGGTCCGTCAGTGGTGGGGCCGGTGGTACGAGGAGTCGCTCGCGACCGGCGTGCGCGTGCTGGTCAACGACATGAACGAGCCGTCGATGCGGGACCGGCTCCCGGAGGATCCGCAGGCCCGACGGATGGATCCGCCGCTCGACACGCCGCACGGTCCCCCGGAGGAGCGGACCACCCACGCCGAGGTGCACAACGTGTACGGCTACCTGGAGAACGCTGGGATCGGCACGGCGCTGCGCCGGGTGCTCGCGGATGAACGGCATCTTCTCCTCTCCCGGGCGGGCTTCGCCGGGATGCAGCGCCACTCGGCGACCTGGGCGGGGGACAACGCCAGCTACTGGGAACACCTGGAGATGTCGCTACCGCAGCTGCAGAACCTGGGTTTGTCGGGGGTCCCCTTCGCCGGCGCCGACATCGGGGGCTTCTTCGCCGACTGCGGGCCCGAGCTGCTGGCCCGCTGGTACCAGCTCGGCGCCTTCTACCCGTTGGCCCGCAACAACTGCTCGAAGCCGTGCGCACCGCAGGAGCCCTGGGTGTGGGGGCCGGAGATCGAGGGGGTGTGCCGGCGCGCGCTGGAGCTGCGCTACCGGCTGCTGCCGTACCTCTACACCGTCTTCGCGGAGGCCGCCCGCACCGGCGCGCCGGTGTTGCGTCCGTTGCTGTACCACTACGCCGACGACCCGGCGGCGCGGGTGCGGGACGACCAGGGGCTGCTCGGTCGTGACCTGCTTCTGGCACCGGTGCTCCGTCCCGGTCGGACGTGGCGGGAGGTCTACCTGCCCGCCGGCCGGTGGTACGACCTGCATTCCGGGGCCGTGCAGCGCGGCCCGGGGCGGTTGATCGCGGACGCGCCCCTGGACGGCGACGCGCCCGTCTACGTCCGCGGCGGAACGGTGCTTCCGCTCGGCCCCGTCATGCAATGGACGGAGCAGGGCCCCCTGGACCCGCTTTCGATCGAGGTGTATCCCGACGACGACGGCGCCGCCGAGGGCGTGCTGTACGAGGATGACGGCGTGACCCGGGCCCACGAACGGGGCCAGTGGTCGATGACGCGGTACACGTACCGCGACGGGACGCTGACCGCGCGGCACGACGGCGGCTTCTCGCCGCCGGGCCGCGCGGTGCAGATCCGGGTTCACCGCGACGGCGGCGTCGACGAGCGGCAGCTGACCATCGACGAGCAGGAGTGGACGGTGCAAGCGCCATGAGTGAGCCAATCAGCCCGGAGCCGGCCCGGGAGTGGAAGCCCGAATACCCCCCGGCGTACGTCTCCAATGGCGTCATCGGCCTGCGGATCTGTCCGATCCCGCCGCTCGGCGGGGTCGCGACCGTCAACGGATTCGTCAAGATGGACGAGGAGACCGGGCTGGAGGCCTACGGTCGGGCGCCCTACCCGCTCGCCGGCGACCTGCGCATCAACCGGACCGTGCTCACCCAGTGCCCCGACCGGATCGTGTTTCGGGAGCAGCGCATCGATTTCGCGTCAGGGGAGCTGCACACGCGCTTCGACTTCGACGGCGACGGAGCGCGCGCCGAGCTCTCCCTCGTCACGTTCTGCAGCCGAAACCGCCCCAGCGTCGCCGTGCAGAAGGCGTCGATCCGGGTGGACCGCGACTGCGACCTGGAGATCACCGCCGGGGTGGACCGGGACGGCGTCTCCGGGCGTTGGGCCGAACCGCCGATGTGTCTGACGGGCGCTGCCGGTCCGCTCGACTGCCTGCTGCACTGGAAGAGCTCCGGCGACATGGGGTCGTTGGGGATCGCCTACGGCACCGAGTTGCTCGGCACGGACCGGGTGTACCGGAGGTTCAACTCGACGGCGGACGGGGCGACGTCCACGTCGTACGTTTTCCGCGCCGAGGCGGGGCACGCCTACTGCCTGCAGCATTACGCGAGCCTGGTGCCCGACGTCTGGCACAGCCGGCCGCAACACCAGGCGGCCCGGCTGCTGACCGCCGCGTTCTCGCGCGGGTGTGAGGCGCTGCGCGCCGACAACCACGCCGCCTGGGCGGACCTGTGGCAGAGCCGGGTGCAGTTGGTGGGCGCCCCCGAACGCTGGCAGCGGCTGGCCGACGCGGCCTTCTTCTACCTGCACTGCTCGGTGCACCGGTCGGTGCCGGCCAGCACACACATGTTCGGACTGTCGTTCTGGCCCGACTACCACTACTACCGCGGACACGTCATGTGGGACATCGAGGCGTTCTGCGTGCCGCCCCTGATCCTCACCGACCCCGACGCGGCCCGCGCCCTGTTGCAATACCGCTCCTCGCGACTCTCCGGCGCCGCCGCCAACGCCGAGGCGCGCGGCTACAGCGGGGCCCAGTTTCCCTGGGAGAGCAGCCCGCGGCACGGCCACGAGTCGGCGCCGGTGGAGACGTCGCACTCCTTCACCGAGGAGCACGTCAGCATGGATGTCGCGCTCGCCTTCGCCCGCTACGTGCACGCCACCGGCGATCAGTTGTTCGCCGGCGACCACGCCTGGCCGGTGATGTCCTCGGTGTGCCGATGGCTCGACAGCCGTGTCGAGCGCACCCCGCGTGGTTGCGAGATGCGCGGTGTGAACGGGATCGCGGAGACCAAGTCCACCGTGGACAACAGCGCATTCGTCAACATCGCCGCCGTGCGGACCCTGCGTGAGACGTCGGCGCTCGGTCGGGCGCTGGGCAAGCTGGTCGCGGAGAACTGGGACAAGATGGCCGCCGCGATCGTGCTGCCGATCGATCCGGACACCAAGATCATCCGCAACCACGACACCCACGACCCGAAAGAGGACAAGGGCGAGACGCCCGAGGGCGCCGCGGCGCTCTTCCCGCTGGACTTCGAGGTCGACCCCGAGACGGAGCGCCGCACGCTGGAGTACCACCTGGGCTCCGCCGACCGGTACGTCGGGGCGCCGATGCTCTCCGCGCTGCTCGGCGTGTACGCCGCGCGGCTCGGCGACCGTGAGCGGGCGGCCGAGCTCTTCGAGAAGGGGTATGCGCAGTTCGTCATCGAGCCCTTCGCCATGACGACCGAGTTCAGTCCGGTCATCTTCCCCGACAAGCCCCGTCCCGTTCCCTTCACCGCCAACCTGGGCGGGTTCCTGTCCAGCCTTCTCTACGGCCTGACCGGCCTCCGGCTGCACAGCGGCGACCCGGCCGCCTGGTGCAAACGCCCGATCACCATGCCGAAGGACTGGGAGGGAATCCGCGTCGACCGGATCTGGGTACGGGGGAGTAACGCGTCACTCACCGCGATGCACGGCGACAGCCGGGCGCGCATCGAGGAGTGGTAGTCAGGACGGGCTACCCGGCAGCCGCTGAGCGGTGGTGAGCAGG
Organism: Micromonospora sp. NPDC049679; assembly: GCF_040659735.1. Taxonomy (NCBI): domain Bacteria; kingdom Bacillati; phylum Actinomycetota; class Actinomycetes; order Micromonosporales; family Micromonosporaceae; genus Micromonospora; species Micromonospora sp. NPDC049679. The sequence continues at coordinate 11,130 of NZ_JBFANZ010000057.1, read as the reverse complement.
GGAGCGAGCAGGTCACCGTGCTCGTCCAGCCGGCGCCGGACCTGCTCCGGGCCGTACACCGGGTTCGTCCCGTCGCCGGCCGCCCGGGCGACCTCGTCCCAGGTGATCGGGGTGGCCACGGTCGGGGCCGGCCCGCCGCGCAGCGAGTAGGGCGCGACGGTCGACTTGCCGGGGTCGTTCTGGCTCCAGTCGATGAAGACCTTGCCGGCCCGCAGTGCGCGGGTCATCCGGTCGACGACCCGGTCCGGCTGCGCGCGGGAGAGCGTCGCGGCGACGGCGCGGGCGAACGGCTTCGTGTCCGCGTACGTCGCCGACCCGTCCAGCGGCACGTGCAGGTGCAGCCCTTTCAAGCCCGACGTCTTCGGCCACCCCCGCAGCCCCACGTCCGCGAGCATCGCCCGGACGTCGATCGCCACCGCACAGGCCTGCGGAAAGCCGGCCGGGTCGCCGGGATCGAGATCGAAGACGAGCTGCGTGGGGTGCCGGATCCGGTCGGCGTGGCCGAGGAAGGGATGCAGTTCGATGGTGGCGAGGTTCGCCGCCCAGACCAGCGCCGCCACGTCGTCGAGGACGGGCGCCTCGAACGTCTTGCCGGTTTTCGGGAAGTGCATCGTCGCGGTGCGTACCCAGCCCGGGTGCGGCGGACAGCGGGTCTGGTAGAAGTGCGGGCCGCCGACTCCGCTCGGGTAGCGGTGCAGGGTGATCGGGTGGCCCCGTACGTGTGGCAGGACCAGGTCGGCGACGGCCGTGTAGTAGTCGATCAGCTCGGCCTTGCTGAACCCGACGTCCGGATAGAGCACCCGGTCCAGGCTGGAGACCCGCAGCCGTCGGTCCCCGACGGAGACGGTCAGCTCGTCGTCCACGGCATCACCGCTGCCCGCCGTCGGGCGGTCCGGCCGCGACCGTCTCGGTGAGCTGGTCGATCCGGCAGCTCTCCGGCACCCGGTCCGGGCGCCAGCGGCGGAACCGCGCCGGGTGCCGGAACCGCCACCCGTCGGGTCGGTCGTACGCCACCTCGCAGACCAGCTCCGGCCGGAGCGGAATCCAGTCCAGCGGCATCTCCGGGGTCCACCGCCCGGCCGAGCCGGCGAGGCGGCCGGTCGAACCGCCCTCCAGCGCGTACCCGGCGCGCCACGGATGGGCGTTCAGCTCGACGGCGTGGGCGAGCAGGACCGGCAGCATCGCCTCCCGCTGCTCGCGCCGGAACGCGGCCGAGACGCCGACGTGCCGCAGTGCGCCCGCATTGTCGTAGAGGCCGAGCAGCAGGGAACTGACCGCGGCTGGACGGTCGGGCGCCCGGCCGCTGACCCGGGCGCCAGCCACCACGCAGTCGGCGGTCCGGTCGGGTTTCACCTTCCACCAGCCTCGTTTTCCCGGTTCGTACACGGAGTCGGTGGGCTTCGCCATCACCCCGTCGAAGCCGGCGCCGAGCCCGCCACCGAGCCACTCCTGCGCGACCCCCGTCGCCTCCACCGAGGGGGTAAGGGTCACCGGCGCGGCGTTGTCCAGCCGCGCGGCGTTGTCCACGGGCTCCAGCATCGTGACGAGCGCGGCACGGCGCCGCTGGTACGGCTCGGCACGGAGATCGTCCGCGCCGAGCGCGAGCAGGTCGAAGGCCACGTAGTAGGCGGGGGTCTCGGCGGCGAGCCGGGCGACCCGGCTCGCGGCCGGGTGCACGCGTTCGAGCAGGGCGGCGAAGTCGTGCCGTCCGTCGCGGGTGACCAGCAGCTCGCCGTCGAGAACGCAGGACGGCGCGGGCAGTCGCCGGAGCGCCGCCCGTACCTCCGGGAAGTAGCGCCCGAGCGGCCGGTCGTGCCGGCTGCGCAGCTCGACGTCATCGCCATCGCGGAAGACCAGGCAGCGGAAGCCGTCCCACTTCGGCTCGTAGCAGAGGCCGTCGCGCGGCAACTCGCGGACCAGCCGGGCGAGCATCGGCGCGAGCGGCGGCCCGAAGGCAAGAACCACGGCAGGGGGTACCCACGGACCCGCGCGGCAATCCCGCGACTCGGTCGGAAGGGCCTCAGCGGCGGGAAACGTCGATGCCGGGAAGTGCGAATGCCGGGCAGGGTGGTGCCGCGCGTCGCGGCCATCGCCACCGTCGCGACGGCGAGCAAGGCTGCGAGCCCACCCAGGCCGGCGCTGAGCGTGGTCATCGCGGCGAGGGCGCCGACGAGTAGCGGGCCGCCGAGGGCGGCAGCAGGCCGAGCGCGAGCAGCGAGGCGTGCTGCTCCGTGGTGAGGGCGCCGAGGCTGGCGGCGATGCTGTGCGCGCCGAAGGCGGTGACGAAGCCCGCGGCGTAGAGCGGACGCAGCGCCGCCGGCGACAGATGGCCGGCTGCCGGGGCGGTCGACATCGGCGGAGCCTACCGCGCGTGGACGGGGTCGGAGCCGGGATCACCGGCTCCGACCCGGTGGCGCTCACCGCAGCGCGTACGCCCGCACGACGTGGGTGTGCCCGTCCACGACGCCGATCCGGTATCCCACGCCGGCGCGCTCGCGCACCACGGCGGCTCCCTGCCGCCCGTCCGGCGGCGTCGACACCTGCACCTGGTCGCCCGTGACGTGCGTGACGAGCGCGCTACCGACCGCAATGGACGGTAGGCTGGTCAATCGCCTTCGCCGCATGATCGCCTCCCGGTCGTCGCGCTGCGGAGCCGACGGTAGATCGGCGGGTATGAAACTCATTCAAGAATCAGAATGCATCGTGCGCGTCACCGGCGGGCTCGGCTTCACGACGCCCGGCGGGCGGGATCTACCACCGCATTCCGTGTCCGGCAGGGGTATTGACGAAGTTGTCGGCCGCGTCCACTGGTTCCGCGATTCCTGGCATGGCTGTGCCCGGCCTGTCCCATGCTCAGGTTGGGCCGGCCGGCGAAGGGAGCGCAGCGTGAAGAACTACGACAGCAGTTGGAGCGATCTTCAACGCGGGCTGTACGACGAGTCCTACGACATCGGGCTGGCCTGGGCGACGGACCGGGATACCTCCCCGGACGACCTGCAGCGACTGCTGGAGCTGGGGGAGTCGGCCGAGACGGGCGAGCTCGCCGGCGGCGAGGTCGACTTCGGGCCGCTGGTCGACGGCATCGCGGAGGCGACCGGCGAAGGCGTCGGACGGGTGCCGGCCGACTACGGCGACCCGGGATTCCGCGGCTTCATCGACGGCGCGCGCGAAGGCGCCCCGGACGACGTCTACGGGGTTTAGCGACGCGCGAGGGGTCACCGCCGCCGCGAAGATGCCGGGCTTTCGGTTCGACGGATATGGCGTGGCGCACCATCGAATTGACCTGCATCACGCCGTGTGATCGGGCTCGCACGATGCGTTCGCAAAGATCCGTTACCCCTCTGGCCCGGGAGCCGATGGAGCTATACGTGCCCCTTGCTGCTCTTGGACTCGTCGCCGCCGTCATCGGAATCATCGGAACCCTTCCCCAACTCCTCCTGCTGATGCGCGCGTCGCACGCCGACGGGGTCTCCTTCGCCTCCGTGGTGCTGGGGGTGCTCTCGACGGCGACCTGGCTGACCTACGCTCTGGCGCTCGCCGACGTGACCCAGATCGTGGCCAACGTGCCGGCCGTGGCGAGCGCGATCGCGATCGTGGTCCTGGTCGTCCGCCGGACCGCCGTTCCGCTGACCCGGTCGCTCTGGGCGGCGGCGGTCTGGGCCGTCGCGATCGGGATCATGTTCGTGGCCGGGGGCGCGGCCGCCGTCGGAATCGCGGCTGCCGCCGTGTCGATCGTCCGGCAGGTGCCGCAGCTGCGCCTCGCGTTCTCCGGTGCGTCGCTCGATGGGCTGTCGCCCGCCGCGTACGTCCTCGCGATCGCCAGCGCTTCGTTGTGGACCGTGTACGGTCTCGCCCTCGGCCTGGTACCGGTCTGGGGCAACGCGCTCTTCGCCGTGGTGCTCTCCATCGGCGTGCTGGCGCGCCGCTGCCCGCCCCGGCATGTGATCGCGGTCCTCGACGCCGGCAGGTGGGGCGTTCCCGGGCAACTGTTGGTGCGCCCGGTCGCCGCCCGGCTCGCCCTCGCCTGAGCACACTGAGCGGGCGCGACGATCCCTGAGATCAACCCCGTTGATCAAGGACGTATTCGCACGCGTTGATCTCTGACCGTGTGAAGACGTCCTTGATCGGCGCGTAAGTCCTTGATCGGCGGTCACCGCGGCGACGGGAGCGGCGCGGCTCAGGCGCCGGTCATGCTGTGCGGGGGGGCACCCTCCCGAGCGGTACCCGCTACATCCTGACCCAGCTCTGGCTGGGCGCGGCGGTGCCGATCACCCTCACCGTGACGGACACGCAGTGACCGTCGCCCGCTGACCGTTCGCTGTGGCGGCTGCCGGGGCTCCCGGCGGCCGCCACACTTTTCCGGCCGCACCAAAACCCTTCGGTCACGCCCGCTCCTCTCGCGGATCACGAGTGAGCCCACGGTAGTCTGGTTCAGACGCTGAGATCGAGAGTCGTGCGCCCGCTTTCCCTCGGCGGTGGCGCACCACGCTGGCCTGACGGCGCAGTCTGCCGGCCCGCGCCGCGGCGATCGCGAAGCTCCCCGCCGGGAGTCCCGGCGCGGAATCCCTCAATTCGGGGCCGGTAGCGCCGATCCGTACACCATTAGCGTGCGCAGGATGCAGGACATGGGGTGACCGATGACCAGAGCGACGGAAACCCGCGAGGTCTGCGGGGCAGACGTACCGTGAGCGGGCGTGCGGACGCGCCGGCTCTGCTCGCGCCCGCGGACGAAGCGGAGTTCGAAGCTGAGCTGACAGAGCTGATCGCGGCCCTCTACACGCATCACGACGGCCTGTCCGAGCGGGTCGACCAGCTCGCCGCCGCCGCAGCGGCGGCGGGAAACGAACGCTACGTCGTGCTCGCGGAGCTCACCCGCGCCGATATGTACAGCCGCACGCGCCGCGCGGAGGACGGCGCGCGGATGGCGCAGCACCTGCTGGAGTCGACCACCGATGACCTCGTCGCCGCGCGCGCCCACGCGGTGATCGCGAGTGCCTTGTGGCGGCTGGGCGAGACCGGCGAATCGGCCAACCACGCCGAGCAGGCGATGCGGCTGCTCACCGACGACGATCCGCTCTGCGTGCGTGCCGAGCACGCGCTCGGGTTCGCGGCGCAGGTGAACGGTTACCGGCTCCGGGCCAGTTCGTTCGAATGGTTCCGCTACGCGCAGCGGCTGGCCGAGGAGTTGGCCTGCCCGAGCCTCATCCTCGCCAACCTCAACAACTGGGCGTGGGTGCACTACGAGCGCGGCGAGCTGGCCGAAGCGGTCGAGCTGGTCGAGCGGATGCGGCGGGTCGCGGAGGAGAGCGGCGAGCCGCTGAACGCGTCGCGCGCGGACACGCTCGCCCGGATCCTGCTCGAGTCGGGCGACGCCGACCAGGCCACCACCGTCATCCGGAGCGCGCTCGAGGGCTTCGCCGCCGACACCGAGTCCGACGCGATACCGAGCTGCCTGCTGACGCTCGCCGAGATCCAGCGGCGCAACGGCGACCTCTCCGCCGCCATCGAAAGCCTGACGTCATGTCGCGACATGTGCGTGCGCAGCCGCATCGCGGAGATGGGTGCGCGGGCGCTGCACGAGCTGGCGACCTGCTATGCGCTCACCGGCGACTACAAATCGGCGTACGGGCACATGGTCGCTTTCCACAGTGAGTGGACGCAGCTGCGTTCGCGGCAGAGCGAGGCGGCGGCGTCGGTGGTGCAGGCGGTGTTCGACATCGAAGAGGCGCGCCGCCGCAGCCGGGAATTCCAGATTCTGGCCGAGTGTGATCCGCTGACCGGCCTGTGGAACCGGCGCAAGTGCGACGAATACCTGGGCCCGCTGCTGGAGATGTCGCCGCTCACGCGGGGGCCCGTCAGCGTGGCGATTCTCGACCTGGACCACTTCAAGCAGATCAACGATCGCTTCTCGCATGGCGTCGGCGACCAGGTGCTCTGCGCCGTCGCGGCGATCTTCCAGGAGTTGACGGCCCCGGACGGGCACGCCGTGCGGCTCGGTGGGGAAGAGTTCCTGCTGATCCTGCCGATGGACGGCATCGCCGCCCAGGAGCGGTGCGAGCAGGTCCGGCGCGCCGTCGCGGCCCACGACTGGTCGGCGCTCTGTCCGGGCCTGACGGTCACCACGAGCGCGGGAGTGACCGAGATGCGCCCGGGCGACGACTACTCGTCGCTGTTCCGCCGGGCCGATCAGTACCTCTATACCGCCAAGGAGCTCGGCCGCGACCGCGTGGTCGCCCACGTCGACCCCTCGCACCCCTGACCCCGCCCCCTTCCCGCGCGACCCCGCGGCCCCGCCCCGCCGCCCCCGAAGAGGACGCTCCTTCAGGGATACAGCGGCTTCCCCGCGTCCTGATACCACTACTTCGGGGAAGCGGCGCGATCTTGACAGCGCGGGCGTCGGCGGCGATTCGAGATTCCCGCGTCATCGGCATCGGCGAAAGCTCAGCATCGGGGGCAGATGGCCGATGACGGGGACGTGACGTCTGCATCTGAGCCTCCCACCACGCAGCTGGTTCACGTCGGCCGGCAGCCCATCTGGAACATGGACCGCGAGCTGATCGGGTACGAGCTTCTGTTCCGCAGTGGCTTGGCGCTCGTTGCCGATCAGAACGGGTCGTACGCGACCGGTCAGGTGATCGTGCGGGCGTTCACCGAGTTCGGCGTCTCCGAACTGGTCGGCGAGAAGCTGTGCTTCATCAACACCACCCGCGGTTTCCTCGTCGGGGAGCTGCCCCTGCCGTTCGGGCCGGGGCAGGTGGTGCTCGAGGTGCTCGAGATGATGGACGTCGACGACGAGGTCATCGCCGGTATCGCCGCGCTGGTGGAGCGGGGCTACGAGATCGCGCTCGACGACTTCGTCTGGGGCTCGGGGCACGAGCGGCTCCTCGACCTGGCCACGTACGTCAAGCTCGACCTGATGGCCACCGACCGGGCGACGCTGCGTGAAATCGCGCGGCAGTGCCGGGCGTACCCGAAGGTGCGGCTGCTCGCCGAGAAGGTGGAGACCGACGACGACCTGATCTTCGCGAAGAGCCTCGGCTGCGAGTTGGTCCAGGGCTATCTGCTCGGTCGTCCGCAGGTGCTCTCCGTCCAGACGCTGTCGCCGTCCCGGTTGGGGCGCGTGCAGCTGATGGCCACGCTGCTGCGACCGGATGTGGAGATCACCGAGGTGGTCTCGATGGTGACGCGTGATCCGGCGCTGTCACTGCGACTGCTGCAGGTGACCAACTCGGTCGGCGTGGGAATCCGGTACAAGGTCTCCTCGGTGCACGAGGCGGTCATGATGCTGGGCATCGCGCAGGTCCGGCAGTGGGTGTCGTTGATGGCGCTCAGTGACCTGTTCGATGCCGACGAGGTGCAGATCGCCCAGGCAGTGACGCGGGCGCGGATGTGCCAGCTGGTGGCCGAGCAGATGGGGCAGCCGGCGGACCAGGCGTTCACGGTCGGCCTGCTGGACCGGGTGGCGGACCTGCTGGGCACGCCGGCGGCGCGCCTGGTGGAGCAGCTTCCGCTCGCCACGGAGACGTCCCGCGCCCTGGTCGAGGGCACCGGACCACTGGGGCTGGTCCTGCAGATCATCCGCGCGTACGAGGGCGGCGACGCGGGCCCGATCATCGCCACCGGCCTCGACCCGGACCGGCTAACCCGCAGCTTCCTGGCCGCCGTCGGCTGGTCCACCCGCGCGATGGCCGGCCTGGCCAGCACGGGCGCGCCGGCCCCCGTCCCTGCGCGCTGATCCCGCGGATCGCGGCAGGACGCGCCGCGTCACCGAGCACGAGCGTGTCGATCGGGTGGCTCACCCGGGCGGTGTGCCGGCGGGCCGTGGCCGACAGCGACACGTCGACCTGTTCGACCCCGGTTCCGCCCTGCTGCTCGACGCCCAGTTCGCGCAGTGCCTCCAGCATGTCGCTGGCTCCCTCCCGCGCGAGGTGGATCGCGTCGAGGCCGTCCGGTATGGGGCAACTGGTATGCGGCGCGATCAAATCGGCGCCGTTAAATTAACGGGCATCAATTGAGGGCGTGGCGACGCCCTCGTTCTTGCTTCCGTAAGGAGTCCGTCATGCTCAGACGAGGTGCCTTCCGTGGCGCGCTGGGTGTCCTGGCCGTCGTGCTGTCGGTGCTCGGCGTCCAGGCGGTCACGACCGGTGCCGCCTCCGCCGATGTCACGGTCGCGGCCCGGACCGTCTACTACGACGCCAGCCGCGCCGGTGAGTTCGCGACCAACTTCCATCAGGCCGCGCAGATCTGGAACAGCAGCGTGCGTAACGTCCGCCTGCAGGCGGGTACGCCCGCGAGCGTCACCATCTACGTCGACAACGGCTGGCCGCGGGCGCAGGTGACCGGCCTGGGCGCCGGACGGGTCTGGATGGGCTGGCAGGCGGTGAACCAGGGGTACGACCGCACCCGGATCGCCACCCACGAGCTCGGTCACATCCTCGGACTCCCCGACAGGCGCACGGGCCTCTGCTCGGACCTGATGTCGGGCAGCAGCGCGCCGGTCTCCTGTCGCAACGCGTACCCGACCGCCGCCGAGGCCGCCCGGGTCGACGCGCTCTTCGCCGGTGCCGCGACGGCTCCGGTCGCCACGACGGCGGATGCCCGCACCTACGTCTGGCAGCTCGGCTGAGCGAGCGCACCGCTCGGCATCGGGTCGGCGTCGATCGGACGCCGACCCGGCTGCGCGTGGCGCTCGCGCGGCCCGCGTCGGGGGTGGCGCGGGCGCGCTGTTTGCGCGAAAAAACGCATCGTTTTCGACCGGAAATCACCGCCTGTTTCCTTTGTGGATACCGAGCGCACGGGGGCGGCATGATGCTCTGATCCGGTCGGCCGGTAGGGATACACAGTGATCTGGTCGCTCTGTACCATGACGGTCGATTGCGCGATCTTTGGCGCGTTCTGACTGGGTGTGCTTCCCCCTCCACCGGCGCGGAGACGAGTATCTGATGGCCTCTCGGGTTCGTCCCATCCGTAGTCAGTTGCTGACTCTGGTCATGATCCCCTTGATCTCGTTGATCGCGCTCTGGGGGTTCGCCACCTATCTCACGGTGGGTGACGGCTACCGGCTCTTTAACCAGGGTCGGCTCATCACCGAGTTCGCCGCGCCCGCCGAGGAGATCCTCGGCGCCGTCCAGGGCGAGCGTCGTGAGTCCATGGTCTTCCTGGCCGATCCGTCCGTGGAGAACCGGACCAACCTGATCCGCTCGCGCACCGTCGTGGACCAGAAGATCGCGGCCTGGCGATCGGCGCTGGCCAGTGACGACGTCCAGAGCATCACCCCCGAGCGGGTCATGGGGCTGGCGCGGGCCCAGCTCGCGGCGCTGGACAACCTGGCACCGCTGCGGTCCGATGTGGATGGCCGAAGCGTCGACGGACGCAAGCTGATGGCCGCCTTCACCGACCTCGTCGATCCGATCACCCCGCTCTACGCCTCCGTGGCGACCTTCCCCGACGATCAGGTTTCCGCGGAAGGGCAGGCGTTGCAGCGGCTGGCGCACGCGCGCGAGCTGCGGGCCCGCGCCGACGCCGTGCTGGCGGGCGCGATCGCCGCACGCGGCTTCACCGACGACACGTACGTGCAGTTCGTGCAGGCCGTCGGGGTGATGCGGGCGGAATACCACGAGGCGTACGTCCAGATGACGGATCAGTACCGGCGCGAGATGGATGCCTTCTTCACCAAGGACCCCTACGTCTCGCTCGCCGGGATGGAGGACGCCGCCATCGCGACCGGCGGCAAGGGGCGGATCCCGGTCAACGCCGCCCGCTGGCGCGACGACAACACGACGGCGTTGGCCCAGCTCTCCGACTTCCAGCTCGCCCTGGCCGTCTTCGTCGAGGAGCATGCCAAGGCGCCGGCGTACGTGATCTTCGCCCGCATCCTGGTCGCCGCTCTGATCGGGCTGATCGCGGTCGTCGCCACGCTGAGGGTCTCGGTGCGCATCGCCCGGCGACTCGCCAACCGCCTGCGCGACCTCAGCGCCACCGCGCACACCCTGGCCGACACGCAACTGCCCGCCGTGGTCGACCGGCTCCGCAACGGCGAGGAGGTCGACGTCGACGTGGAGGCCCCGGTGCTGACCGGCCGCGCCGACGAGATCGGCGCCGTGGGCGACGCGTTCAACTCCGTGCGTCGCACCGCGATCACAACCGCCGTCGAGCAGGCCCAACTGCGCGCCGGCATCCGCAACGTCTTCCTCAACATCGCCCGCCGCAGCCAGAGCCTGGTGAAGCAGCAGCTCGGCCTGCTCGACGTGATGGAGCGCAAGACGGTCGATCCGGAGGAGCTGGCGGACCTCTTCCGCGTCGACCACCTCGCCACCCGGATGCGTCGCTACGCCGAGAATCTCGTCATCCTCGGTGGCGGCAGGGCCGGGCGTAACTGGGGCCAGCCGGTGCGGATGCAGGATGTGCTGCGCGGCGCCGCCTCCGAGGCCGAGCAATACGAGCGGGTCCGGGTGCTGCCGATCCCCGTGGTGCTGTTGGACGGCGCGGTCGTCTCCGACGTCATCCACCTGGTCGCCGAGTTGATCGACAACGCCACCGCGTTCTCGCCCCCGCACACCACCGTCCAGGTCTCCGGGCAGATGGTGCCGCACGGCTTCGCGATCGAGGTCGACGACCGGGGTCTCGGCATGAACGACACCGACCTGGCCGCAGCGAACGGCTGGCTCTCCGACCCGCCCGAGTTCAACGTGCTCGCGCTCGGCGACAGTCCCCGGCTGGGCATGTTCGTGGTCGCCCGCATCGCGGCCTCGCACGGCATCCGGGTGGTGCTGCGTCAGTCGCCCTACGGCGGCATCACCGCCATCGTCCTGGTGCCGCCGCACCTGGTCGCCGAGGCCGGCTTCGAGCACCAGCTCGGCCGCGGTGACGCGGCCGCCGATGAGCCGGCAGGCGAGCGGCCGGCCGGGGAAACGTCCCCGAACGACGAGGCTGAGGAGCGCGTTCCGGTGGGTGCCGGGGTGCGGGCCGCGGCCACCGGCGAGCACACCCGGGCCGCGATCGAGGTGGATACCGTCGCCGTTCCGGTCTACACGCCTCCCGCGCTGCGCAGCGTCGATTCGGCCGAGAGCCGGCGCAGCGGGGCGCCGGTCCCGATGCGGCCGGGGAACTCCGAGGCGTTCACGTACTGCC
>NZ_JBFANZ010000056.1:0-22739 GCF_040659735.1 Micromonospora sp. NPDC049679 | reverse complement strand
GCCGGCGGTGTCCGGCGGCGATGTTGTCCACAGTTTCTCCGGTAGGCGGTCAGCGTTCCGTCGGCCCACTGCAGGTCGTCGAGGAGCAGCAGGCCGTCGCGCACCCGGGCGCGCACCGCCTCGGCGAGCAGCGCCGGATCCTCGGTGGGCAGACGGACGCGCAGCGCGGTGGTCAGCGCGAACGCGGGCATGCCGCGCAGCGTGGCCAACGCGCCACCGGTGAAGACCGGGCCGTGGAACGCCGCGCCGAGGCGACGCAGCAGCGTGCTGCGCCCGCAGCCCGGGCCGCCGGTGATGACCACCAGGCCGGGCGCGGACAGGCGCGCCGTCGCGTCGGTGACGACGGCGTGTGATGGATCGGGACCCGGCCCCCCAGCCCGGTCACGATCGGCGAGTGCGTGCCGCACTGATCCTCCCCGCCATGGCTCGCGGCCACCTCCAGCAGCGGCGGTGGCACGAACATGGGATCCTGCGCCGGCAGGATATTCGTACTGTGAGATCCGGCAGTGGCACGTCGTGCCGCCGGGACGTCGGGAGCGACGACCAGCAGATGGACGAGCATGACCGCTGGGTCCCCGTCATTGTCACCGACAGTAGGGCGGCTGACGAGTCATGGATTTCGGTCCGACCGGTGCCCACGTCGAGGCAGTGTGCGGCGAAATTTCCCCACAATTGACAGTCACGGCCCGTGAGCAGGCAATCAACGTAGGGCGACGGCTTGCCGGGCGGGTGCGAGTGGCGGTCACCGGGAGGCCAAATGCCGGAAAGTCGACACTTGTCAACACGTCGATCGCCCGCCGGGTCTCCCCCGCGCACGGCGCGGGAGGCGTGACCGACCGCGACCGAGGCGACCGGATCCGGGTTGGTCAGAGCAGCAACGTACGGGGGTCCGCGGCCATCGTGCGCAGCCAGGCGACCGCCTCCGCCGCCGCGGGGCACCGCGCCACCGCCAGGGCGTCGGCGAGCACCAGCATCTGCGCGGGCGGCAGCAGCGTCCCGTCGCGGCTGCGCAGTCGCAGCCGCACCGTCGTGCCGCCGGCGACCACCGTGAGCAGAGGCGTACGCACGGCGACGCCGGTCAGCACGACCCCGCCGTCGCTCGGCACCGCGGCCTGCGTGTCACTGATCGCGCGCAGCGTGACCGAGCGGGCCAGCGCGAGGTTGACGGTGCGGGTGGTCAGGTTCCGCACGGTCAGGAACGTCCCCTCCAGCCACGCCCCGGCCCGGCTGACGAACGCGATCGCGAGCCCGGCGCCGACCGCGGCGACGAGGGCCAGCATCGCAGCCAGCACGAAGGAGACCGACAGGGCCGACGGATCGGCGTCGCGGCCCGCGGTCGCCCACATCGCGAAGAGCCCGACGATGTATCCGAAACAGCCGGCGGCGCCTGTCGCCAATACTCCGAGGATTGACAGGGTCACAATCCGTGAGGTGCGACTGCGCTCGAAGCCGACCGCTAGTGGAAAGCGCCACGTGGCCGTCTGCACACGGTGAGGATTGCATAACGAGTAGGCGGGGCGCGTGCGCACGCGCCGGCCCTCACCGGGAAACCCGCGTTCTCCCGGTCGGCAGCGCGGCCAGGCATACTGCGCTGCGTGCACCATGACGCCCCGTACCTGGACGCCCCGGCACCGCTGGCCTTCGCGCATCGCGGCGGCGCCGCGCTCGGCGACGAGAACACCGCCGAGGCGTTCGCGCGGGCGGTCTCGCTCGGCTACCGGTACGTGGAGACGGACGTGCACGGCACCGCCGACGGAGTCGCCGTCATCTTCCACGACCCGACGCTGGAGCGGGTGACCGGCGAGAAGGGACGAATCGCCGATCTGCGGTGGACGGACCTGGCGAGCGTGCGGGTCGGCGGGGCGGCGGCCGTCCCGCGCCTCGCCGACGTGCTCGACGCGTGGCCGCACGTGCGCTTCAACGTCGACGTCAAGGCCGACAACGGGGTGCACCCGACGGTGGAGACGATCCAGCGCACCGGGGCCGGTGACCGGGTGCTGCTGGCCTCGTTCAGTGACCGGCGGCTGCACCGGCTGCGGTCGCTGGCCGGACCGCAGGTGGCGAGTTCGCTGGGCATGCGCGGGGTGGCCCGGCTGCGGATCGCGTCGGTCACCGGTCGCCGCATGCGGTTGCCGACGTCGGTCGTGGCCGCGCAGGTGCCCGTCTGGTACGGACGGCTGCGCGTGGTCGACCAGCGGTTCGTCGACTACGCGCACCGGCTCGGGCTCCAGATACACGTGTGGACCATCGACGAACCCACCGAGATGCACGAGTTACTCGATCTTGGTGTGGATGGCATCATGACCGATCACGTCGACGTGCTGCGCAACGTCTACCTCAGCCGCGGCCTCTGGCCCTCCGACCACACCCCCTAGGTCGGTCGGGACCGAGCCCCTCACCTGGCAAAGGACCATAGATGGTCGGCACCGCCACCTCCCCCGTGGAGGTTCCCCCCACCAGCAGCCGCAGCGAGCGCGTCGGTTGGTACTTCTACGACTGGGCCAACTCGGCGTTCTCCACCACGGTGGTCACCGTCTTCCTCGGCCCCTACCTGACCGCGATCGCGAAGGCCGGCGCCGGCTGCGCCTCCGACGACCCGTGCAAGGACCAGACGATCAGTGTGCTCGGCTTCGGCATCTATCCGGGCTCGCTGTTCCCGTACACGGTGTCGCTGTCGGTTTTCCTCACCGTGTTCGTGCTGCCGGTGGTGGGCGCGATCGCCGACCGGTCGCCGCACAAGAAGCAACTGCTCGCGCTCTTCGCGTACGTCGGCGCCGCCGCCACCATCGGGATGCTCTTCCTCACCGGCGAGCGCTACCTGCTCGGCGCGGCGCTGTTCCTGGTGGCCAACATCGCCTTCGGGGCGAGCGTGGTGGTCTACAACTCGTTCCTGCCGCAGCTCGCCGGGCCCGAGGAGCGCGACGGCGTTTCCAGCCTGGGCTGGGCGATCGGCTACCTCGGCGGCGGAACCCTGCTGGCCCTCAACGTGGTCGCGGTGCTCTTCAAGGATTCCCTCGGGCTCAGCACGGGCGATGTCGCCCGCTACAGCATCGTCTCGGCGGGCGTGTGGTGGGCGGTGTTCACGACGCTGCCGCTGCGCCGCCTGCGCAACCGGCCGGCCGCCGCCGGCGAGGCCCGCGGCCCGGCGCTCATCGACGGCTTCCGACAACTGCGAGACACGCTGCGCAGCCTCAAGGCGTACCCGTTGACGTTGTTCTTCCTACTGGCCTACCTCGTCTACAACGACGGCATCCAGACCGTCATCGCGCTGGCCAGCGTCTACGGCACCGAGGAGCTCAAGCTCTCCGACGACGTCCTGGTGCCGACGATCCTGATGGTGCAGTTCCTGGCGTTCTTCGGGGCCACCGGGATGGGCGCCCTCGCCAAACGGATCGGCGCCTGGAAGACGGTGCTGCTCAGCCTGGTGCTCTGGACGGTCGTGCTCGGCGTCGCCTACGTGCTGCCGGCCGGTCGGGCGGTGCCGTTCATCCTGCTCGGCGGCGGGATCGGTCTCGTGCTCGGCGGCAGCCAGGCGCTGAGCCGGTCGCTGTTCAGCCAGCTGATCCCGAAGGGCAAGGAGGGCGAGTACTTCGGGCTCTACGAAATCTCCGACAAGGGGACGAGTTGGCTCGGGCCGCTGCTTTTCGGGCTGGCGTACGGGGCGACGCAGAGCTACCGCGTCGCGATCATCTCCCTGCTGGCGTTCTTCATCATCGGGTTCGTCGCGTTGCTCGCGGTGCCGATGCGCCGCGCCATCATGGCCGCCGGGAACACCCCGCCCCGCGTGCTGTGACGCAGGACAGTGACGGTTGCCTCGTCCGCGGCACACGCCGAGGAGGGGGTCCGTCGCTGACCGTGCGTTAGGCTGCCCGACCGTGACTGACGACTCCGCCCTGTCCCACGCCTGCCTGGCGGCCGGCGACGGCCGCCTGCGCCACGGCGCCGCCCTGAAGTTCTTCTGGGGCCCGATGGACTGCGGCAAGTCCACCCTCGCCCTGCAGATGGATCACAACCACGCCCGGCAGGGGCGGCGCGGCCTGGTGCTCACGCGCAACGACCGGTCGCTGGGGCCGCAGGTCACCACCCGTATCGGGCTCGCCCACTCGGCGATCGAGGTCACCGACGACCTGGACCTGCGGGCGCTGGTGCGCAGCCGGTGGGCCGACGGCTTCCGGGTCGACTACCTCATCTGTGACGAGGCCTGCTTCTACACCGTCGAGCAGGTCGAGCAGATGGCCGACCTGGTCGACGGGTACGACGTCGACGTCTTCGCCTTCGGCCTGGCCACCGACTTCCGTTCGGCGCTCTTCCCGGCCGCGCAGCGACTCTTCGAACTCGCCGACGAGGTGTCCCGGATCCAGGTCGAGGTGCTGTGCTGGTGCGGACGGCAGGGACACCTCAACGCGCGGGTCGTCGGCGGTGCGGTCGCCCGCGAGGGGGAACAGGTCGTCATCGGCGACACCGTGGATCACACGGAGGTCCGCTACCAGGTGCTGTGCCGGCGCCACCACCGCACCGGCGACCTGGGGCCGAAAGCCTGAGTTCTGCCGACCGCTACATTCAGCGCATGGCAGGGACCACGTTGCGCGTCGATCCGGAGTCTCCGGTCGCCCCCTATGAGCAGGTCCGCACGCAGATCGCCGCTCTCGCGGCGAGCGGCGGCCTTGCCGCCGGCGCCCGGCTGCCGACCGTGCGTCAGCTGTCCGAGGAGCTCGGATTGGCCGTGAACACGGTGGCGCGCGCCTACCGCGAGCTGGAGCAGGCGGGGCTGGTGCAGACGCGGGGCCGCCACGGCACCTTCATCACCCACCGCGCCGCGGGCGTGTCGGCGGAGGCGGAGGCGCTCGCCGCCAGCTATGCCGAGCGCAGCCGACAGTTGGGGCTCGCCCCGGCCCAGGCGTTGGCGTTGGCGGAGGCGGCACTGGGCCTGAGCCGATGATTCGGCAGCTCGGCCCCACCGGTCACGCCGCGGCGAAGGGACCTCTCGACGCGCCCGCCGCCGACCCGACCGACGTCGACGTGCTCGGCTAGCGGCTGCCATGGCGAACCGATTTCTCTACCTGGCCCGACACGGCGCCGCGGTCGATGACGGCGTGCTCAGTGAGGTGGGCCGGCAGCAGGCCACGCTTCTCGGCGAACGGCTGCGGGACGTTCCGCTCTCGGCCATCCACCACGGCCCGCTGCCCCGGGCGCGCGAGACCGCGGACCTGGTCGCGGCGTGCGCGCCGCATGTCCCGACCTACTCCTCGGACCTGCTCGGCGACTACCTCCCGGCGATACCGGACGGGAACGTCCTGCCGGCCGACCTGATCGCCAGTTACTCCGCGGCGGATCTCGCGGACGGGCCGTCGCGGGCGTCCGCCGCGATCGAACGGCACGCCGTGCCTGCCGAGCAGGACACGCACGAACTGATCGTGACGCACAACTTCCTGATCGCCTGGTTCGTCCGGCACGCCCTCGATGCGCCACCCGAGCGCTGGCCGGGGCTCAACCAGGGCAACTGCGCGCTCACGGTCATCCTCTACCGTCCGCGGCGACCGCCGTCGCTGCTGGTCTTCAACGACATGACCCATCTGCCCCCGCCGTTGCGGTGGACCGGGTTCCCGCAGGAGCTGCGCGTGTGACCGGTGCGGCCGGAAGCCGTATCGCCGCATGGCACTCACCCAGGTCTACGGCATTATCAACAGCATGAACGGAACAGGGCTGGAGATCAGCACAACCGGGTGGCTCGTCACGATCGGCCTGATCGTGGGGTTGCTCGCCCTTGACCTTGCGCTGGCCGCCGCACGGCCGCACGCCGTCGGCTTCAAGGAGGCGGTGGCCTGGTCGGTCTTCTACATCGCGGTGGCGATCGTCTTCGGCCTGGTCTTCGCCGCCCAGGCCGGCGGGGAGTTCGGGACGCAGTACTTCGCCGGCTACATCGTGGAGAAGAGCCTGTCGGTCGACAACCTGTTCGTCTTCGTCATCATCATGACCACGTTCGCGGTGCCCGAGGCGTACCAGCACAAGGCCCTCACCTTCGGCATCATCACCGCGCTCGTCATGCGGGCGATCTTCATCGCGGTCGGCGCGGCGCTGCTCAAGCTCTTCTCGTTCATGTTCCTGATCTTCGGACTGCTGCTGATCTTCACCGCGATCCAGCTCTTCCGGCACCGCAACGAGGATCCCAGCGTCGAGGACAACGCGCTGGTCAAGCTCACCCGCCGCGTCATCCCCGTCACCACGGAGTACGTCGGCGGCAAGCTGTTCACCCGTGCGAACGGCCGTCGGTTGGCCACGCCGCTGTTCATCGTGCTGGTGGCGATCGGCAGCAGCGACCTGCTCTTCGCGCTCGACTCGATCCCCGCGGTGTTCGGCGTGACCGAGGAGGCGTACATCGTCTTCGTCGCCAACGCCTTCGCGCTGCTCGGCCTCCGCGCGCTCTACTTCCTCGTCAAGGGGCTGCTCGACCGGCTCGTCTACCTTTCCGCCGGCCTGGCGCTGATCCTGGCCTTCAT
This sequence comes from Micromonospora sp. NPDC049679, assembly GCF_040659735.1. Classification (NCBI taxonomy): domain Bacteria; kingdom Bacillati; phylum Actinomycetota; class Actinomycetes; order Micromonosporales; family Micromonosporaceae; genus Micromonospora; species Micromonospora sp. NPDC049679. The sequence goes on along the minus strand of NZ_JBFANZ010000056.1, from coordinate 16,242 downwards.
CGGCGCCAAACTGGTGTTGCACTACGGTCATACCCTCAATGACCGGGTCCCGGAGATCCACACGAACGTGTCACTGGTGGTGATCCTCGTGGTCCTGGTGGTCACCACCGTCGCCAGCCTGATCAAGGTCCGTCGGGACCCGTCCCTGCGGGCGCACCCCGGATCGCTGCGCGGCCACGACAACGACCCACCGCGCGCGTAGCCCGGGCGGTCGAGCGGTACGCCCGCGTGGACCGAGCCGAATTCACCGATCCGCCGCTGAATGGGCGCGTGGGCTATCGGCGTCCGTCCCGGTCGCCGAGGGCACCGTGCAGAAAGAGATCGACCAGATCGGCAATCGTCAGTGGGGAGGCGCCCGGCATGCGCCCCCGCACGAAGAGAAATCCGAGAAAGAGTTCGGCAAGACGCTCGGCCGGTTGGCGCAACCGGTCGTGTTCGGGCGTGAAGAGTTCGGCGATCGCGGCCCGGGTCGACGCCATCGACTCTTCCCGGCCGCCGCTCGGTGGCCGCTGCTCGACCGGTCGGTCGGCGCGTCCGGCGCGTCCGGAGGCGTGCAGCGCCGCCACGACCGCGCCCAGGCGGTGCAGATGGGCCTGGAGCGCCTCGACGGCCTCGACGAGGCGGGCGGCGAGCGGCTGTTCGAGCGGGATGGACGCGAGTTCGGCCAGCACGTGGTCGGGGCGCATCGCCTCGACGAGACAGGCGTCGAGCAGTGCGTCCTTGTCGGCGAATGCCCGGAAGATCGTGGCCTCGCCGATGCCGGCGGCCCGCGCGACCTGCAGCGTGGTCACCGCCGCGCCGTGTTCGGCGACGAGCGGCAACGCCGCTTGCACGATCATCGCCCGTCGTTGGTCGGCGCTCATCGCCGGCGCCCGGCGTCGGCCCGCGGTGGTCTCCATGCCCGGCATCCTCCGGAGTGAGTCCTCACTCCGTCAAGGCGCCGCGCCGATGACAGCGGCGGCTATCCCCGGCGGCGGGCCCGGGCGGCCCAGATCGCGTACGCCGGATCGCGGTCGAGGTTGTGCCGGTCACGGTCGTAGCGGCGGGTGGTACGCGGATCGGCGTGCCCCATCGCGTCCTGGACGTCCTCCAACGGCACGCCCTCGGCGCGGGCGGTCGTGGCGAACGCGTGCCGCAGCGAGTGCGGCGAGAGCTTCGCCCAGGCCGGAATGCCGGCGGCCTGGGCGAGCCGCCGCACCATCCGGAAGACGGCGTGCCGGTCCAGCCTCCCGCCGGAGGCCGTCACCAGCAGCGGACCGCTGAGTTGACCGACCGGCACGCCGTCGGCGACCGCACGTTCGGCGAGGTAGGCGTCGACGGCGTACGCGGTGCCGGGGGTCAGCGCGCGCCGGCGGGGACGACCGCCCTTGCCGATGAAGCGCACGCTGCGGTGACCTCGTTCGTGTCCCAGATCGGCGATGTCGAGCGAGACCAGTTCCCCCACCCGCAGCCCCAGATCGGCGAGCAGGGCCAGCGCCGCGCGGTTGCGGGCCGCGGTCGGGCCGGTGTCGGCCTCGGCGGCGGCGAGCAGCGCGTCGACCTCCTCCGGCGTCAGGCCGACCGTGGCGGAGTGGTCGCGGTCGACGTGCGGGCGGTCGGCGCCGGAGACGGGGTTGGCGTCCACGGCGCGGAGTTTGACCAGAAAGCCGTACCAACTCGACAACGCGGACAGCTTGCGGGCGACGGTGGCCGGGGTGAGCGGCCGTCCGCTGCGCGGGTCCAGGGTTGACTCCAACGCCCGCGCGTACTCGTTGACGTCGAGGAAATTCACCCCGAGCGGGTCGAGTTTGCGGTGGGCGCACCAGGCGAGCCAGCCGGCGATGTCGCGCCGGTAGGCCACCCGGGTGTGCTCGGAGAGCCGGCGGTTGCGCAGCCACGCCTCCGTGAAGTCGTGCGGCTCCCCTCCGGGGTACGCCAGCGCCGCCCTGCGGGTCCGCACGAGATCCATGCGCCCATTTTCGCAATGTTGATCATGAGATTGACAGTGGACACGCCGGCACTCAGAAGCCCACTGCAGGGACACGGCGAGCCCACCGCCGCGTACGCGGTCGGCCGGGGGCACGGGCGTCGGGCGGCGTGGCCCGACGCGTTCTGTGGATCACATGAGGAAGACGACTCCGTGGGTCGGTGGCAACTGCCGCCCAGCATGCCCGCGACCGGCCGCGTCGCGCGACGGGTTTGCCGTCGTAGCTGACAGTTTCTGTCAGCCGCAGCGGCTAGGTTCGGGAACGTGCGTGCCAGTCGTCTGCTATCCCTGCTGCTGCTGTTGCAGGCCCGTGGCCGGATGACCGCCCGGGAGCTCTCCGACGAGCTGGAGGTCTCGCTGCGCACCATCTACCGCGACGTCGAGTCGCTGAGCGCCGCCGGCGTCCCCGTCTACGCCGACCGGGGGCCCACCGGCGGCTACCAGCTCCTCGACGGTTACCGCACCCGGCTCACGGGGATGACCGGCGACGAGGCCGACACGTTGTTCCTCGCCGGGATGCCCGGCCCCGCCGCCGAACTGGGGCTCGGCGCGATGCTCGCGGCCGCCGAGCTGAAGCTGCTGGCCGCGCTTCCGCCCGAGCTCGGGGGCAGGGCGGCGCGGGTCCGCCAGCGCTTCCACCTCGACGCGCCGGGCTGGTTCCGGCAGGACGAGCCGACCCCGCACCTCGCGGCCCTCGCCGACGCGGTCTGGAACGACCGTCTGGTCGAGGTGCGCTACCGGCGCTGGAAGCAGCCACGGGAGGTGACCCGCACCCTCGCCCCGCTCGGCGTGGTGCTCAAGGCCGGCCGCTGGTACCTGGTGGCACGGGCCGGCGAGGAGACCCGCACGTACCGTGTCGGTGAGGTTCTGGAGGTGACCACGCTGGACGGACGCTTCGCGCGCCCCGACGACTTCGACCTGGCCGGGTTCTGGCAGGTGTGGACGCGGCGTTACGAGGAGAGCGTCTACGGGACGAGGCCACGGTGCGGATCACCGCCGACGCCCTCGTCCGGATGTCGTTCATCTTTCCGCCCGCGATGGCCCGGGCCGCCCGGGCCGCCGCGGGGGCACCGGACGAGACCGGATGGCTGCACACCGTCGTACCGATCGAATCCATCAAGCACGGCCACACCGAGCTGCTCAAGCTCGGCGCCGACGTCGAGGTGCTCGCTCCGCCCGCGCTGCGGGAGTGCTTCACCGCGACGACGCGCGCCCTGTCGTTGATCTACCCAGCCACCGTCGAGGAGCCGCCATGACCCAGCTGCCCAGCGATGTCCAGGCCTACAACCGCAAGCTCATCGAGGAGTTCAGGGCGGCCGGCGAAGCCCCGGACGGACGCCCGCTGTTGCTGCTCACGACCGTGGGCGCCCGCACCGGCCAGCAGCGCACCACGCCGTTGATGTACGTGCCGGACGGCGACCGGCTGCTCGTCTTCGCCTCGGCCGCCGGCGCCGTGCGCCACCCCGACTGGTACTACAACCTGGTCGCCGATCCGCGGGTGACCGTCGAGGTGGGCGGCGAGAGCTACCAGGGACGTGCCGTGGTGCTCGCCGGCGAGGAGCGCGACCGGCTCTTCGCGCGTACCGTGCAGCAGTTTCCGTTCTTCGCCGACCACCAGGCCGGGGTCACCCGGCAGATCCCGGTGGTGGCGCTGGTGCGGGCCTGACCCGCGCTCGATGCGCTCCCCGCGCCGCGACCGCGATCGCCGCAGCGCGGCGCGGGGAGCACGCACCGTGTCAGGCGTTGATCTGCTTACGGCCGTTGTTGCCGACCGAGATGCTCACCCGCCGCGGCTTCGCCCGCTCGGCCACCGGGATGCGCAGCGTCAGCACCCCGTCCTCGTAGCCGGCTTCGAGCTTGTCGGTGTCCAGCGTGTCGCCGAGGAAGAGCTGTCGGGTGAAGCTCCCCATCGGCCGCTCGGCCGCGACCAGCTCGACGCCGTCGCCGGCCGGCCGGCGACGCTCGGCGCGTACGGTCAGCACGTTGCGCTCCACGGTGCAGTCGATGCTCTCCGGATCGACTCCGGGCAGATCGAAGACGGCGTAGAAGTAGTCGCCGTCGCGGTAGGCGTCCAGGTGCATGACCGCCGGACGGGCGGTGGTGCCGAAAAATTGTTCCGCGATCCGGTCGATCTCGCGGAACGGGTCAGTGCGCATCAACATCGTCCAACCTCCTCGGTGCTCCTACGCCGAAGACCTCACGTTGAGTCGGGGTGACTCAACTATTTCCTAGATTTAGCGCGTGCCACGACGCCCGTCAAGTCCTTTCGGCGCGCCGCTACACCCGATCGACCGTCCGCATATCGAAAAACGTTCCGGCCTAGGCACCGCGGCGGGGCAGGATGGACAACTGTGCCCACTCTTGCTGACGCTCCCATCCGGACCCTTGACCCCGGAGACCTCCCGCCCTGCCTGAGCCTGGCGGCGGATCGGGACTGGCCGCGCGAGGAGCACAAGTGGCGGCTGCTGCTCGACATCGGCACCGGGTACGGCATCGAGGACGACGCGGGAGACCTGGTGGGCAGCGCGATCGTGACCCGGTACGGCCACGACGTCGCGGTGATCAGCATGGTGCTGGTCGCCTCCCGCTGTGCCCGTCAGGGCATCGGCCGCCGGCTGATGACCCACGCGCTGCGCCACGCCGGGACGGCGAGTGTGCAGCTGCACGCCACCACCTACGGCCGGCCGCTCTACGAGAAGCTCGGTTTCCGCGCGGTCGGCGCCACCGTCACCCACCTGGGCGTGTTCCGGCCCGCCGCCGGCGACCCGACCGTCGACGTCTCGCGGCCGGCGCTCGACACCGACCTCCCGGCGATCCTCGCCACCGACGCCGCCGCGTTCGGCGCCGACCGGACGCAGCTGATCACCCGGCTGCCGGCGATCGCGCGGCAACTCCGTGTCATCGAGCGCGACGGCCGGATCACCGGGTACGCGGGTGCGTGGCCGAGTGTCGACAACGTCGTGATCGGACCGGTGATCGCCGCGGACATGGGCGACGCGCAGGCGCTCATCGCGGAGCTGGCCACCGGGGTCGACGGGCCGGTCCGGCTCGACCTCGACGCCCGGCACGAGGCGCTGTCGAGCTGGGCGGCGCTTCGTGGCGTCGCCCCGGCCACCCGCGTCTCCGCGATGGCGTACGGGGCGCCGCTGCGCGGCCAGCGCGAACGGCTGTACATCCCCGTCATGCAGGCGCTCGGCTGACGAGCGCCGCAGTCACGCCGACCACACCTCGCGCGTCTCGTCCGCGACCGTCGCCGCCTGGGCCCGCCCGGCACGGGCCGCACCCGCCTTGCGGGCCGGGTCGAGCACGTTGCGACCGATCGCGACCATGGCGGCCGCGTCCGGGCTGATCACCGCCACCCGCGCGCCGGAGCGCCGCAACTCGGCAACCTGCGCCGCCACCGGCGTCAACTGACCCCCGCCGCGGACCAGCGGCGCGATCACCACGACACGGCTGTAACCGGCCGCCAGGTCCACGTTGGCCGGCGAGCGCAGCCCACCGTCCATGAAGCGGCGGCCGTCGATCGTGACCGGTGGCCAGACCAGCGGTACGGCGCAGCTCGCGGCGACCGCGTCCACCAGGGCCACCCCGCTGTCCCGGTGGAACGTCACGAACTCGCCGCTGCCGGTGTCGATCGCCGCGACGCGCAGATTCCCGCCCGGCCAGGTCTGCTGCGGCAGCCGCGACGCGATCACCGCTTTGCGCGCGGACTCCGGGACGGTGCGTCGGCGCAGCGCCATCGCACCCAGCCGACGGCGGAACTGCTGCGGGCTGCGCTCGCGCAGCATCGCCCACGCGTAACCACCCATCACCCGGACGCCCAGCTTGGCCGCCACCTCGTTGCCCGATTCGACGAGCTGCGCCTCGTACAGCTCGTCGAGGTCGGCGCCGCTGGTGATCTGCGCCCCGACGACCGACCCGGCGGACGTGCCGATAACCGCGTCGGCCACCCGGAGGTCGATGCCCGCCGCGGCGAGGCCGCTCAGAATCCCCAGCTCCCACGCGATGCCGGTCACGCCGCCACCGCCGAGCACGAGTGCACGCTCTGACATGACTGCGAGGCTAACGGGCGGCGCGATCAAACTCCATCCACAAGAGACCGGGTGGAGGGGACACTCCGTCAGCCGATGGCGCCCGTTTCGCCGTCGGTCAACTCGCGCAGGATGTCGGCGTGTCCGGCGTGCCGGGCCACCTCGTCGATCAGGTGCACATAGATCCAGCGCAGCGACACCTCGCCCAGCCACTCGTGCGGCACCACGTGGTCGAGGCTGAAGCCGGCAGCGAGTTCACGGGAGAGTGCGCACGCCTGCTCGTACTCCATGATCAGCGAGTCGACCGTGTCCCTGTCGGCCAACTGCCAACTCCAGTCGGGCTCGCCGGGCCCCGGCACCTTCACCTGCCGCTGCGCGAGAATCCGCTGGAACCAGTTGCCCTCCACGACGATGAGATGTTTCAGCACGCCGGCCAAGGTGGTCTGCGACGGCAGCCGCTGGCGACGGGCGTCCTCGTCGGACACCCCGCGCACCTTGCGGACGATCACGCCCCGGTAGAAATCGAGGAACGCCTCCAGCGTCTCGCGCTCACCGCCGACCCGCGCCGCGACCACGCCGACAGTCGGATCGACAGGCGTAACACTCATGTCGCGACCATAGCGCTCCGGCAGCGTCCCCGTCCCCGCACACGGCGACATCGTGCTGACCTGCGCGATGCGCACGCGCGACGTCGGGCTGGCAGACGTGCCGTCACCGACGTACGGGCGTGGTTCAGCCGGCTGTGAGGGACGCCGGGCGAAGCCGTCGCGTGCTCGGCGTGCCAGGCTTCACATCATGACCTCAGAGACGATCACCGCGGCATCGGCGGGCACCTGGCAGCTCGGCGACCTGACCGTCAACCGGATCGGCTTCGGCGCGATGCGCCTGACGGCGAACGGCGATGGCACCCCGAGCGACCGGGACCGGGCGATCAGTGTGCTCCGCCGCGCGGTGGAGCTCGGCGTGAACCACATCGACACCGCGGCGTTCTACTTCTCGCCGCTGCGCTCCGCGAACGAGCTGATCAACCGCGCCCTGGCCCCGTACCCGGATGACCTGGTCATCACCACGAAGGTCGGACCCGGGCGGGATCCCTCGGGTGCGTGGCTGCCGCTGGCCGCCCCGGAGCAGCTGCGCGGCCAGGTCGAGGAGAACCTGCGCCAGCTGGGGCGTGACCACCTCGATGTGGTGAACCTGCGCGTCCACGGCACAGACTCGATCGCTGAGCGTTTCGGCGCGCTGGCCGACCTGCGCGACGCCGGGCTGATCCGCCACCTGGGCATCTCCAACGTCAGACCTCACCACCTCGCGGAGGCGCAGGCCATCGCGCCGGTGGTCTGCGTGCAGAACCAGTTCGGCATCGGCGATCGGCTGCAGGCCGGCCGCGACCGCGATGAGTTCCTGCGCACCTGCGGTGAGCAGGGCATCGCGTTCGTGCCGTTCTTCGCGATCGCCGGCGCCGGCCGGGAAGCGGGCACGAGCGGCACCGAGAACGACGAGCTCCTCTCCGTCGCCCGCGCGCACGGCGCGTCGGCCGCCCAGGTCCGGGTGGCGTGGACGCTGCACCGCGGGCCGCATGTGCTGGCCATCCCGGGCACCGGCAATCCCGATCACCTGGCCGCCAACGTGGCCGCCGGCGCGCTGCGGTTCTCGGAGGATGAGCTGGCCCGCCTGGAGTCCGTCCACCAGCGTGGAGGGTGAGCGAACGGGCGGTAATGCATCTGGCTGGTGTAATTTCAGCGCGTGCTCGCCGACATCAAGGGCCTCTCGAAGAACTTCACGGCAGAGACTCTCCGCATGCATCTTCTGGAGCGCTCCGAACGGAGGCCGGACGGATGCCTCCTCGTGCGGGGGTACGGGTCGCAGCGGGGCGTGTACCAGAAGGTGGGCGGTCGCGCGTGGGCGCACATCGCGGCGTTCGTGGTGTTCGTCGGCGGGTATGACCCTGACCTCGAAGTGGACCATACGTGCCAGGCGAAGGACTGCATCGAGCCCACACATCTCCGGCAGCTGACGCACGCGGAGAACTGCCGGTCCCGGGTACAACGACCACAGTGCGGCAACGGCCATGACCGAGAAGTCGATGAGTCCACCGGCCGCTACCGTCGCGGCTGCCGTGCCTGCAACCGCGACGCGCAACGACGGTGGCGGGAACGGCGGGCCGCGGAGGTCGCACAGGCGCGAGGAGCCGCCGGCTGGTTCACCGCGTGAATGACCGGCATGAGCGGGACCGCGGCGCGCGGTTCCGCTCTTTTTGATCCCCCGGACACCACCCTGATGCGTTACGCACAATAACTGTCATTATGGTGTACGCGCATTTCGCAGCCATCCGGCTACAGACTGTCACTTTTTGGATTATCGGATTACCGGTAATAGCAATCCGGTAATGAGTGGCGAGTGCGACTGCGGGCGACGCGCAGCCGGGGAGACGAAACGCCCTCGGCCGCTGCCCGACACGGGCAGCGGCCGAGGGTCGGTCACGTGACGGTGCCAGCCGGGATCACCACTGAGTCGTTGACGCGTGGTGGTCCTTGATGCGGTCAGTCGCGCGGAACGACCGCTGCGGGTAGCCGGTGGCGCGATAGGTGCCCTGCGGTCACTCGCCCCCGGCGTGCAGCCGCGCGGCGAGGCGTTCGATGTGGGTCCGCCACGCGGCGAGCACGGGCGACTGCGCGTCGGCGCCGTCTCCCGGTCCCGTCTGGATCAGCACGAGGCGCGCGCCGCCGTTGCCGTCGCGCAACTCCCAGCGGACCCGGCCCTCCGCACGGTCATCAGTGCGCGATTCGTACTCCAGCAGGGTCGGCGCGGTCACGGCCGTCACCATCCCCGCGGCGATGGGGTCGATGGTCGCAGAGGTCGGGGGTTCCGCACCGACAACGGGGGTGGTCCCGCCGGTCAGCGCGGTCCACGCCTCGGCGACCGGACGGGTCAGCTGGCGTTCGAACCGCACGCGCCAGCCCTCCGCGGTCGCCTCCGCCGTGCCTTCCGCGAGCCCGAATTCCGCGACGAACGCTTCGTGCCGTTCGGCCCAGTCCTCCCCCGGCTCGGCGGGGCGCCCGTCCAACGCCGTCTCCATCGCGTCGAGGCAGGCGTGCCAGCCGGCGCCGTAGCTCGCCGCGGCGGGGCGGTCGGCGAAGGTGTGGGTCAGGATCAGCAGGGTGCCCTGCCCCTCGGGGCGCAGTTCCCAGTGCAGCAGGTCGCCATTCCAGGTGAAGGCGAAGACGCGGGGCGGGTCGAGTTCGGAGATCACCCCGTCGGAGGGGGGCGCCTCACCGCCGGCGAAGACGAATTTGACCGTGCCGCCGACCCGGAGGTCGAGCTCGACCTGGCTCGGAAACCACTGGGCGAGATGAGCGGGCTCGGTGAGCGCGCGCCAGATCTTCTCGGGCCGGTGGGCGAAGCGCCGCTCCATCCGCAGGACGGAACTACCGTCGACCGTACGTAGGGTTTCGTTCACGACTCATCCTTCGGTGCATCGGAAATGTCCGGCATGGTGTCGAGGTGCCGTTCGAGAGCGTCGAGGTGCCCGGCCCACAGCCGCCGGTACGGCTCCAACCAGGCGTCGAGCTCGGCCAGCGGCTCGGGGCACAGCTCGTACCACCGCCGTTGGGCGTCGGGGCGTACCCGCACCAACCCCGCCTCGCGCAGCACCCGCAGATGCTTGGAGGTGCCGGGTTGGGTCAGTCCGAGCTGGTCGGTGAGCTCACCGACCAGTCGGGGCCGCTCCAGGAGGAGATCAAGGATCCGCCGGCGGGCCGGCTCGGCGAGGACGTCGAAAGGCACTGACACTCCTCGAATATGTCATCTCCGTTATATACCTGCAACGGCATCATCGGCGGTGGCGTCGTGCCGACGGCGCAGCGCTGCCGTGGTGTGCGCATCGGCCGGGAAGAACGCCTCGATGACCAGCTCGGCGACGGTGACGTCGAGCGGGGTACCGAAGGTGGCGACCGTGCTGAAGAAAGGAGAGTTCGCCCCCGTCGTAGCGCACGCGCAACGGCACGACGACAGGGCTGCACGGCCGGTGCGACGGTTTGCCCCGTCGGCCGGGGCGGGCTCGAACGGTCCGGTCGGCCCAGCCCTCAGGAAGGGAGAGATGTGATGAGTGACGTCCAGCAGCTGGCCGAGCGCTGCCTGGCGGTGTGGAACGAGGCGGACGGGCAGCGGTGCCGACCGGCGGTCGCGGAGCTGTGGACCGAGGACGGCAGCTACAGCGACCCGATGTCCGACGTACGGGGACACGACGGCATCGCGGCGGTGATCGACGGAGCGCGGGAGATGTTCCCGGGGTACGTGTTCCGGCTCCTGGGCACGGTGGACGGCCACCACGACGTGCTGCGGTTCGGCTGGGAGCTGGTGCCGGCCGATGACGGCGAGTCGGTGGTCGTGGGCTTCGACGTCGCGGTGCGCGCCGGCGACGGTCGGCTCACCGTGGTGCACGGCTTCCTCGACAAGGGTGCCCGCTGCCGCCTGACCCCATGGTCCGCGTGATCAGGGAGCACCTCGCGACACGCCTCCCTGATCGCGCGGATCTCGCGGCGATGACCTCCCGAATGGCGGCGGTGCCGCGCACTAGAATTCGCCAGCGTATGGACACGCAGCCCGAAACCACCGAAACCCGTCCCTGCGCGCACTGCGGGCGACCGGTCGCCCAGCGGGCCGCCGCCGGGCGCCCGTTCCGCTACTGCCGCGACAACGACGGCGCCTGCCAGCGCGCGTCACGCAACGTGCGGATGCGCCACCGCAGCGCGCCCGGGCTCGCCGGTCAGGTCGCGCGGACCTGGGAGGCGGTGGACCGCCTCGACCAGGTGATCGAGACGCTCACCGAGGCATTGCACGCGGAGCTGTCCCCGGTCGGCGTGGAGCGGCAGATCGCGGAGGTCCGCGCCGAAGCGGCCGCGCAGATGGCCGGCGCGCACGCCGAACGCGACGAGGCCCGCCGGGAGTCCGAGGCGGCCGCGGCGGCGTTGACCGTGGCGCAGCAGGCCACGGCGGTGGCGGTGGCCGAGCGCGCGACCGCGCGGGACGAGGCGGTCGCCGCCGCGGCGCAGGCGACGGCGGCGGCACACCGTGCCGAGGAGGCTGAGCAGGCACGGAACACGGCGCACCGGGCGGCCAGCGCGGCGGATGCGCTCCGCGCGCAAGCCGAGTCCGACCGGGACGCGGCGCGCGGCGAGCTGCAGACCCTGCGCGCCGAGCACGAGGCCGCGCGGCGCGAGCGCGACGAGCTGGTCCGCCAGCGCGATGGCGCGCGCGCCGAGGCCGAGCGGGCCACCCGCTCCGCCGGTGAGGCGCTCGCCCGGGCCGACCGGTACCGGACGGAGGCGACACAGGCACGGGACGCGGCGTCGACGGCGGCCGCCGAGGCGGCGCGGGCCCGAGCGGACGCCGAACGCTCCCGGGCGGACACCGCCGCGGCGCTGGGGCAGGCTGGCGCGGCGACCGCGGAGCTGGAACGCATCCGTCCGGAGCTGCAGGCCGCGCGGGACGCGGCGACGTCCGCCGAAGCGCAGCTGGCGCAGGTCACCGTACGGTTGGCCGCCGCCGAGGCCGACCGGGACGGCGCGCAGGCGCGGGTCGCGCAGCTCTCCGCGCAGGTCAGCGATCTGGCGGCGGCGCTGGCGAGCCTCGGCGCGGCGAGCCGGCAGCCGGCGCCGTCGGCGACGGTGGCAGATCCGGCGCCGTCGAACTGAGCGCTGTCGAGCGTTTCAGTGGATGCCGGCCATCAGCGTGCGGATGTGCCGGGTGAACATCAGCGCCCCCAGGCCGAGCGCGACCGACGCCAGCCCGAAGGTCAGGAAGTAGGTCGGCTGCGGCCAGGTGTCGGCCAGCCGGGCGACCTGCCCACCGATGGCGTCGCCGACCGCGACGGCCAGGAACCACAGCCCCATCATCTGGCTGGCGTAGCGGGCGGGGGCCAGCTTGGTGGTCACCGAGAGCCCCACCGGGCTGAGGGCGAGTTCGCCGCAGACCTGCACGGCGTAGACCGCGACGAGCCACAGCGGCGAGACCAGGTCTCCGCCGACGGCGGCCCGTGCGGCGGCGGCCATCAGCACGAAGGACAACCCGTTGAGCACCAGGCCGAAGGCGAACTTCACCGGGGTGGAGAGCCGGTGACCGACCTTGACCCACAGCGCGGCGAAGAGCGGCGCCGCGATGATGATCAGAATCGGGTTGGCGGACTGCAGCCAGGAGGCCGGGAAGGTGAAGCCGAACAAGTCGCGGTCGGTGCTGGTCTCGGCGAAGACGTTGAGCACCGAGCCGGCCTGGTCGTAGATGAGCCAGAACGCGGCGGCGAAGACGAACAGCCATAGGTACGCCTTCATCCGGCTCCGCTCGACATCGCTGAGCCGCCGGTCGACCATGATCCGGCCGAAGTAGACCACGGTGACCAGCACGGTGATCGCGGTGAGCAGGTTGACCACGGTGTTGACGGTGAACAGGCCGGCGATGGCGAGCAGGACGGCGAGCAGCACCGCCCCGCCGACCCCGACGGCGATGCGGGTCAGCGCACGCCGCCGCTCGGGACCGCGCAGCGGGTCGGTCGGCGCGAGGCTGGCGGTGCCGAGATGCCGTCCGCCCGAGACGTACTGGATGACGGCGAGGGTCATGCCCACGGCGGCGGCGGCGAACCCGAGATGCCAGTTGATCCTCTCGCCGAGGTAGCCGGTGATCAGGGGCGCGATGAACCCCCCGATGTTGATCCCCATGTAGAACAGGGAGAAGCCGGCGTCGCGGCGTGGGGAGTCGCGGTCGTAGAGGTCGCCGACCATGGTCGAGATGTTCGGTTTGAGCAGCCCGGTACCGAGCACGATGAACGCCATGCCGGCGAAGACGCTCCACCGGGTCGGGATCGCCATCACATAGTGGCCGGCCGCGATGATCACTCCGCCCCAGAGCACCGAGCGGCGGGCGCCGATCAGCCGGTCGGCGATCCAGCCGCCGGGCAGGGCCATCAGGTAGACCATCGCGTTATACGTGCCGTACACGGCGTTGGCGCTGGAGGCGGGCATGTCCAGGCCGCCGCTGCTGACCGCCGCGGTCAGGTAGAGGACGAGGATCGCCCGCATCCCGTAGAAACTGAAACGCTCCCACATCTCCGTGAGGAACAGGGTGGCGAGCCCTCGTGGGTGGCCGAAGAAACCGCGGTCCCCGCCCGGTTGCCCGGGGGCCGGTGAATCGGTGACGGACATCGCAGCTCCAGCGGAATACGCGGGGTGCAAAAATCGCTTACCGGACGTATTACACTCTAATTGATCACGTCAGCTGGATGAGGTCGTTCACTGATCCCGAGTTCCGGCTACGCTCGGAGCGTTTAACCAGATCGCCGTCTGAGATTCGGCCGGGAATCCTCCGGCCGTCGCACGTCGTTACACCTGAAGACCAGCACCACGACCGAGGGGAAAGCCGATCATGGGCGAGCGCATGCTTCGCGGGAGCCGTCTGGGAGCAGTCAGCTACGAGTCCGACCGCAACACCGAGCTTGCCCCGCGCCAGACCCGCGAGTACCTCTGCGCCAAGGGACACCAGTTCGAGGTGCCCTTTGCCGTGGACGCCGAAGTTCCGATGACCTGGGAATGCAAGTTCGACGGCAGCGTCGCGCGGCTGATCGACGGCACCGAGCCGGAGCAGAAGAAGGCCAAGCCGCCGCGTACCCACTGGGACATGCTGCTGGAACGGCGTTCCATCGCCGAACTCGAAGACATCCTGGCGGAGCGGCTCCAAGAGGTCCGCACCCGCCGCGGTCGGGGCTGACCCGACGCGTTCCGATCCGCCCTCGCAGCCTTGTGCTGCGGGGGCGGTTCTGCGTGTGCGAGCCGGCGGAACAACCGCTAGCGGGGGTCGACGATCTCGCCCTCGATCGCCCGGCCGCCCGATGCGGCACCGCCCTGCGCCGGGGTGCTCACCGGCGGCTCGTCCGACGACCGCGGGGCACCGCGGCGCACCCGTACCCGTCGGGGTCCGAACAGATCCCCCGCCACCGCGGAGGAGATCCGCCGCTCGGCGGCCCGCTGCACGCGGTGCCGCGCCAGCCGCCGCACCGGAGGCAGGATCAACAGCGCGCCCACCGCGGCGGTGATCAGCCCCGGCACCGCCAGCAACAGCCCGGCGACGAGACCGACCAGGCCGTCGGTGACCTGCGCCCCCGGCGGCAGCCCCGCCTGGGCCGCGTCACGGAATCCGCGCCACGCGCGGACCCCTTCGCGGCGCAGCAGCACGGCGCCCAGCAGCGAGGTCGCGAACACGAGCAGGAGCGCCGCGCCGAAGCCGATCCGATGACCGACCAGCACGAATACCGCGATCTCGACGACCACGGTGACCGCCAGTGCCACCGGCACCAGCATCAATCCTCGGCGCATGTCACCTCATCCGGATGCGACGCTGCGGAAATCCCCGCCCATCCAGCATGACACGTCCGGGGGTCACGGCCAGCGCGCCGCTTGGGCCTCCGTGCGGCCGCCCAGCATGCGCAGCACCGCGTCGCGGCGGGTCCTGGCCCCCCACACAGTGACCCGCCACAGCGCTTCCCGCACGATCGACGAGCTCATCTTGCTCGCCCCGTGCTCGCGCTCGGCGAAGGTGATCGGGACCTCGGTGATGCGGAACCCTTCGCGATGCGCCCGCCAGGAGAGTTCGACCTGGAACGAGTAGCCCTGGGAGGAGACGCTCGCGTAGTCGATCTTCTCCAGGACCGGCATGCGGTAGACGCGGTAACCGCCGGTGGCGTCCGAGACCGGCATGCCCAGCGCGATGCGGGTGTAGAGGTTGCCGCCACGGGAGAGCAGCAGACGGTGGGCGGGCCAGTTGACCACCTTGCCGCCGGGCACGTACCGCGACCCGACCACCACGTCGGCGTTGCGCGCCGCGTCGAGCAGCCGCGGCAGTTCCTCCGGGGCGTGCGAGCCGTCGGCGTCCATCTCGACCACGGCGTCGTAGCCGCGCTCGCGCGCCCAGCCGAAACCGGCCACGTACGCGGCGCCGAGCCCCTGCTTGCCGGGACGGTGCAGCACGTGGATGTGGCCGTCGGTGGCGGCGAGACGGTCGGCGAGCTCACCCGTGCCGTCGGGGCTGTTGTCGTCGGCGATCAGGATGTCCACGGCGGGAACGGCGCCGCGCAGCCGTGCCGTGATGCGGCAGACGTTGTCGGCCTCGTTGTAGGTCGGGATCACCACCAGCACGCGTCCGACCCCCGGGTAGCCCTCCGGCGTCGAACCAGCCGCAGCGTTGGCCTCGCTCACCGCGCCTCCGAATCTGCCGCGCCACTTTCAGAACCCCGTCGCGAGCGGCGCACCAGCGCCGACAGGACGACGATGGTGCCGGCGAGTGCCACCAGGACGAACTCAGGCCAATGGCCCCACCGGGTGGCCAGCGTACGCGTTCCGCCCAGTCGCATGTCGCGGACCACGACCGCCGCGGTGTTGAACTCCGTGGCGTCCGCTACCCGGCCGTCGGCGCCCACGAACCCGGACACCCCGACCGTCGAGGCCATCAGGGCGTCGCGGCCGTGCTCCACCGCCCGCAGCCGCACCATCTGCAGCTGCTGCCGCGCCTCGGCCACGTCGAAGGTGGCGTTGTTGGTCTGCACCACCAGCAGTTGCGCGCCGCCGGTGACGGTGTCGCGGACCACCTCGTCGTACGCCACTTCGAAGCAGATCACGTCACCAATGGTCACCGGGCCGATTCGCAGCACACCGGGTCGGTCGCCGGGCACGAAGTCGGCGCGGACCCGGTCGACCTGAGCGCTGACCCGGCGCGCGATGTCGCGCATCGGCACATACTCGGCGAACGGGACGGGATGGCGTTTCACGTACAGCTGGTCCAGATCCGGACCGTCGCGCGGTCGCCAGATCAACCCGACGTTGCGGACCTGGCCGGGGCCGGGGCCCTGCAGGACCGAACCGACCAGGATCGGCACGCCGATTGCGTCGGCGGCCTCGCTGATCCGGTCGGCGGCGTCGGGGTTGCGCAGCGGGTCGATGTCGCTGGAATTCTCCGGCCAGACCACGAGTTGCGGACGGGAGGCCGGGTCGGCGGCGACCCGCTTCGCCAGCGCGATGGTGGCCTCGACGTGATTGTCGAGCACCGCCCGGCGCTGGGCGTTGAAGTCCAGTCCCATGCGCGGGACGTTGCCCTGCACGATGGCCACCCTCGCCACGTCGCGGGCTCCGCCGCCCCCGATCGGCACCACCAGTGCGCCCAGCACGAGCGCAGCCGCGCCGGCGGCCGGGAGGGCGGCACGCGGCC
>NZ_JBFANZ010000055.1:0-24027 GCF_040659735.1 Micromonospora sp. NPDC049679 | reverse complement strand
GCGCGCGGGGCGGGGCCCCCCGCCGCCGCGTAGCCCCCCCCCCTCCCCGCGCGGTCGCGGGCCAGCCCCGCGCGGGCCGCGTTCGCGCCCGGGCCGCCGTGCACTCCCCCACCGGGATGCGCCGAGGCGCTGGCCAGGAAGAGCCGGTCGACCGGCGTGTCCGCCCGGCCGAGGCCGGGCACCGGCCGGAAGAAGAGCTGCTGGTACGCGGCCGAGGTGCCCCCGCCGAGCGCGCCACCGACCAGGCTCGGGTTGTCCCGCTCCATGTCGGCCGGACCGGCGACGTGCCGTCCGCGCACGAGCCGGCCGAAGCCCGGCGCGTGCTCCTCCAGCACCGCCTCGATCCGCTCCACGTGTCCGGCGATCTCCTCCGCGCTCCACCGGGCCCGGTGCGGCAGGTGGGTGTACGCCCAGAGCGACTCGGTGCCGGCCGGCGATCGGGTCGGATCGGCGACGGTCATCTGCCCGACCAGCAGGAACGGGTCACGCGGCAGCTCGTCGCGGGCCAGCGCGGCGGCGTACCGGGTGAGCCCGTCGAGATCCGCGCCGAGGTGGACGGTGCCGGCACCGGCGACGGCGGGGTTCTTCCACGGCATCGGCGCGGAGAGCGCCCAGTCCAGCTTCACGGTCGCGCCGTCCCAGCGGAAGTGCGCCAGATCCTCGACGAGCCGGGGCGGCAGCCACGCCGGCCCGACCAGGTCGAGGTAGAGCGCGGGCGCCGGCACGTCGGCGAGGACGGCCCGCCGGGCGCGCCAGGTCTGGCCGCCGAGGGTACGCACCCCCATCGCGATGCCCCGGGCGACCAGGATCCGCTCGACGCGGGCGCCGTACATGATCCGGCCACCGCGCGACCGGAGGCGGGACACGAGCGCGTCGGTGAGTTTCTGCGCGCCGCCCTCCGGTACCGGCCAGCCGATCTCCTGTCCGAGCATCGTCAGCAGCCAGCCGTACACCCCCGAGCCGGCGTCCTCGGGCGACAGGTCGGTGTGCAGCGCGCAGCCGGCCATCAGCACGGCGCCGCCCTCCCCGGCGAAGAGCTCCCGCCCGAGCGCGCGCACGGGGAGCACCATTCTGCGGGCCAGCCGCAGCGCCCCCGCGGTGCGCAGCCGCGCCAACAGCGACAGCGTGTCGCGCACCGGCGGGAACGGGGTGAAGAGGGCGTCGAGCAGCCGCGGCGAGAGGGCACGCCATTCCGCGTACGCCGACAGCCAGCGCTCGTCGTCGCCGGGGGCGAACTCGCCGACGGAGGCCGCGGTCGTCCGCGGGTCGTGGCCGAGCACCGCGGCCCGCCCGTCCGGCAGCAGGTGGGCCAGCACGTCGGGGGCGTGCCGCCAGCGCAACCCGTGCTCGTCAAGGGCCAGCCGGCGCAGCACCGGTGAGGCGGCCGCGAGCGGGTAGAAGGAGCTGTAGAGGTCACTCAGGTAGCCGGGCGCGGTCACCTCCGCCGACCGCACCGCGCCGCCCGCCTGCGGGGTGGCCTCCAGCACCACGACGTCCCAGCCCGCGTCGGCGAGCAGGTTCGCCGCGACGAGACCGTTGTGCCCCGCCCCGACCACCACCGCGTCTACCCCGTTCATGCTGGCGATTCTCTCCTGCCCCGGTTGCCGGGCGACAAACGACGCGCGTTTGACGTTCCGGACGTCGGGCATGCTGCGCCGCATGTACGAGGTGGAACAGCTCATCGGCGGCGCGTGGGTCGCGGGTGGTGACCGTCGGCTGACGGTCCTGGACCCGGCCGACGACACGCCGGTCAGCGACGCGCCGGTGGCGACGCCGGCGGACGTCGACGCCGCCGTGAAGGCGGCGCGGGAGGCGGCGCCCCGCTGGGCGCGCACGCCGGCGGCGGACCGCGCGAGCGCGCTACGCCGGGCCGCGGACGCGGTGGAGGCCGAGGCGGACCGCCTCGCCGACCTGCAGACCGCGGAGATGGGGCGGCCGATCGGCAGCGCCCGTGGCGGTGTCGAGGCGGGGATCGGCACGCTGCGCCAGTACGCCGAACTGGGACCGGTGCACCGGGGGCGGACGCTGGCCGGCGGCAACGACGCGATCGACCTGATGGCCTACGAGCCGCGCGGCGTAGTCGCCGCCATCACCCCGTGGAACGACCCGGTCGCGGTCGCCTGCGGTCTGCTCGGTGCCGCCCTGGTCACCGGCAACACGGTCGTGCACAAGCCCAGCGAACGCACCCCGGCCACCGGCTGGCTGCTCGCCCGGCTGCTGGCGGAGCACCTGCCGGAGGGGGTGTTGTCATTGCTCACCGGGGACGGCGAGGTGGGCGCGGCGCTCGCCGGTCAGGAGGTGGATCTCGTCGCCCATGTCGGCTCGACGGCCACCGGTCGCGCCATCGCCGCGACGTGCGCCCGAAACGACACGAAGGTCCTGCTGGAGAACGGGGGCAGCGATCCGTTGATCGTCGACGCGAACGTGGACCCGCGCTGGGCGGCGGAGCAGGCCGCGATCGGCGCGTTCAGCAACGCCGGACAGGTCTGTGTCGCGGTGGAGCGGATCTACGTGCACCGGTCGCTGGCCGGACGTTTCCTCGGCGCGCTCGTGAAGCGCTGCGGCGAGATGCGGGTGGGCCCGGGGCGGGACCCGTACACCGAGCTGGGGCCGCTGGTCGACCGGCGGCACCGGGAGCAGGTGCACGCGCAGGTGACCGCCGCGGTCGCGGACGGGGCGAACGTGTTGTGCGGTGGTGTCGTGCCGGAGGGGCCGGGGGCGTTCTATCCCGCCACGCTGCTCGCGGGCTGCACCGATGACATGGCAGTGATGCGGGAGGAGACGTTCGGTCCGGTGGCGCCGGTCATGGTGGTGGACTCCTTCGACGAGGCGCTCTCCCGCGCCGGCGTCTCCCCCTACGGCCTGGCGGCGACGGTGCTCACCGCCTCGATGAGCAACGCGCAGCGGGCCTGGCGGGAGTTGCCCGTCGGCACAGTCAAGATCAACGCGGCGTTCGGCGGCGCACCGGGCGGCGCCGCGCACGCGCGCCGCGGCAGCGGCCAGGGCTTCGGGTACGGCCCGGAGCTGCTCGATGAGTTGACGGTGACGAAGGCGGTGCACATCGAACCGCCCGGCGGCCCGGAGTCGCACTGGTAGCGGGGCTACCGGCCGCGCCCCTTCTCGACCTCCCGGGCCTCGGCCGTCGCCCGCCGGTTGGCCTTCTCGATCGCGTCGACCAGGTCCGGTTTCTTCATCGACGACCGCCCGGGGATGTCGAGTTCCCCGGCGACCTCCTCCAGGTGGTCCCGGGACGCGTTGACGTCCACCCCGCCGGCCGTCGGGCCCCGCTCCTGGCGCGCGCCCCGCTCGGCCTGCGGATCGCTCGGACCCTTGCGTTCCTTCGGCTCCCAGCGGTCGCCGACCTTCTCGAACGAGTGCTTCAACGAGGCGAACGCGGTGCGGTGGGCCCGCTCCCCCTCGCCGTACGTGCCGACCGCCGAGTCGTGCGTCTTCTTCCAGGTCTCCTGCGCCTTCTCGGGCGATCGCCGCAACGTGCTCGGAATATCGTCGGGTTCCGGCATCGTGTGCCTCCTGTCGTCTGGTCGTGGTGATCCCGAAACGGTGCCCGGCACCCGCGGACCCAAACCGGCCCGGCACGGTGTTTCTCGATTTGGCCCGCCGGGTAGCCGGTGTTGTCAACACATCGCGTGGCGTGCCAGACCCGGCGGCGCCCGCAGCCAGGAGGCCACCCATGCCATCGACGACGCGCCCGGCCACCCGGTTCTCCGCGCGCCGGCGCCCCACGCACCTGCGCCAGCTCACCTTCTCGACCTGGCGCGGCGTGGCCGTCCACAGCGTGCAGGGTTTCATGAAGCACAACTGCACGGACTGGGCCGCGGCGCTGACCTACTACGCCGTGCTGGCCCTCTTTCCCGCGCTGATCGTGATCGTGGCGCTGGTGGGGCTCGTCTCGCAGGGCAGCAAGACGGTCGAGACGATCATCGGACTGGCCCGTCAGGTCGGCGCCGGCTCCGTCGTGGGCAACCAGGGCGTGGTGGACGCGATCAACGGGGTGGTCAACCAGCAGAGCTCGGCGAAGGTGCTGCTGAGCTTCGGTCTGCTCGGCGCGCTCTGGTCGGCCTCCGGCTACGTCGGCGCGTTCAGCCGCGCCGCGAACGCGATCTACGGCGTGACCGAGGGGCGCCCCTTCCTGAAGCTGCGGGCGCAGCAACTCGTCATCACCGCGCTCGCGCTGATCCTGCTGGCGGTCGTCGCGACGGGGCTCATCGTCAGCGGCCCGGTCGCCGACGCGGTCGGCGACGCCCTGCACCTCGGCGACGCGCCCCGGACCGCGTGGGGCGTACTGAAGTGGCCGCTGCTCGTCGCCGTCATGATGCTGGTCCTCGCGCTGCTGTCCTGGTTCGCGCCGAACGTGGAGCAGCCCCGCTTCCGCTGGCTGACCGTGGGGGGCGCGGTGGCGCTCCTCGTCTGGGCGCTCGCGTCGGTCGGTTTCGGCTTCTACGTCGCCAGCTTCGGCTCCTACGACGCCACGTACGGCAGCCTCGGGGCGATCATCGCCTTCCTCGTCTGGCTCTACCTCTCCAACTGCGCGGTGCTGCTCGGGGTGGAGGTCAACGCCGATCTGCAGCGGTACCGGGCCATCCAGTCCGGGGACGCCGATCCGGAGACGCCGCTGCCCCCGAAGACCCCGGCCGAG
The DNA here is from genome assembly GCF_040659735.1 of Micromonospora sp. NPDC049679. Taxonomy (NCBI): domain Bacteria; kingdom Bacillati; phylum Actinomycetota; class Actinomycetes; order Micromonosporales; family Micromonosporaceae; genus Micromonospora; species Micromonospora sp. NPDC049679. The sequence continues at coordinate 19,370 of NZ_JBFANZ010000055.1, read as the reverse complement.
GACGACCGACCGGGCGATCCGCAGGTTTAGCGAAGTGGACGGAGGGTAGCCAAACAGGCATGGAACGGGGCAACAGCAAACACGGTCCGCGGATGGACGACGCGATGGTGGCGGAGGTGCGGGGCACGGTGCAGGGCACCGCGGGCGCCCGCGCCGAGGAGTGGCACGAGGCGGAGCCGGCCGGCGAGGACCAGCCGAGCGCGGCAGTGGTCCCGCCGGGCGACCGCACCGGTGTGCCCCAGGGCATGACCAGTGAGGAGGTCGAGCAGCGAAGCCAGTTGGGGCGCTACATCACGCTCTCCGCGCTCCCCGGTGACCGCGCGACGCTGCGGCTCAACGCCGAGGAGAACGACGCGCCCGACGAGATCCTGGCGCAGCTCGACCGGCTGCCCGACAACACCACCTTCGACACGGTGTCCGAGGTGTGGGCCGCGCTGGGACACGCGAACGAGACACAACGCTGGTGACAGACGACCACTGATTGTCACCACCCCCCGAAGGAGGATGCCCAGGATGGGAACGGTTACTGAGCACGTCGACGTCGCGGTGCCGGTGCGCACCGCGTACAACCAGTGGACCCAGTTCGAGGAGTTCCCCCACTTCATGGAGGGCGTCAGCGAGGTCCGGCAGATCTCGGACACGCTGACGCACTGGAAGACCGAGATCGCCGGGGTGACGCGGGAATTCGACGCCAAGATCACCGAGCAGCTGCCGGACGAGCGGGTGGCCTGGGCCTCGACCGAGGGCCTGAAGCAGGCGGGCGTGATCACGTTCCACCGGCTGGACGATCGGCACACCCGGGTGACCGCCCAGATCGAGTACGAGCCGGAGGGCATCGCGGAGCAGGCCGGCGACAAGCTCGGCATCGTCGACCGGCGGGTGAAGGGCGACATGAAGCGGTTCAAGGAGTTCATCGAGAGCCGCGGTGGGCATGAGACGGGCGCCTGGCGCGGCGAGGTCCCCCGGCCCCAGCCGTAAACCGCACCGCGCATCGATCGCACCTCTGCGACCGCCCCGGACCCGTGTCCGGGGCGGTCGCATGTCAGCCCCGCCCCACCGGTCGGATCCTCGCGTCGGGGATCGTTTGTGGATCCGGCGTCGGGGTAGGAACCTCGACATGAGCGATACCGAGAGCGGCATCTGGCGTGACGAGGAACGGCTCCCCCTCCACGAGTTGGAGCGGGCCATGGGCAGCTCGGCGCAGGACGGGCAGCTCGACGACGTGACCGGCCACGACGCCGGTCAGGAGCAGGCGTACGGCCACGGCGCGGAGGCGAGCGAGCCGGGCCGCGCGCATGGCGAACGGGCCGGGGGCGCGACGGACGAGCACCGGGGCTACCGCCCCTCCACCACCGGCCGCACCGGGCCGCACTGACCCGTCAGGCCGCGACCGGGCTCGCCGCCGACGACCGGCGTCGGGCCGACGCGGCGTAGAGCGCGAGCAGCAGGAGCGAGAGCACGGTCAGGGCCGGGCCGAGCCGTTCCACGTCGCCACCGAGCAGGAGGCCGATCCCGGCCGGGATGAGCGCGCCGCCGAGGCCGGCGCCCGCGATCTGCAGACCGATCGTCCGGTCCGCGTGGGCGGGCCCGACCCGCTCGGCGGTGGTGAGGGTGAGCAGCGGGAAGACCGGCGCGGCGGCGAAACCGATGATCGCCAGGCCGGCGACCGCCAGGTACGCCGGCCCCGGTACCGCCACCAGGACCGCGCCGGCGGCCATGCCGGCCAGGCTGCCGACCAGCACGCGCCCGGTGCCGAGGCGTTCCGCGACGACCCCCTGCACCACCCGCCCGACGAAGAGGCTGGCCCAGTAGCCGGAGACGCAGATGCCGGCGGCGGTCGCGCCCATCCCCCGTCCCGTCGTGAGCAGCAGGTACGCCCAGAGCCCCGCGGCCACCTCGATGGCGGTGTAGACCGCGAAGGCGAGCACGCCGAACCAGACCGCCGGCAGGGCGAGGGTGTCCCGTCCCCGTACGGCGATCGGGGTTGCCTCCCCCGGCGCCGCCGCGCCGCCGACCCGACGCCGTCCCCACGCGCGGAGGGTGAGCACGAACGCCGACGCGAGCACCAGTTGCGCGACCGCCACGGTGCCGTAGCCCCAGCGCCAGGAGAGCCCCAGCTTCAGCACGCCGGTCATGATCAGCGGGCCGAGCGCCACTCCGAGGCCGAAGAACGCGTGCATCCAGTTCATGTGCCGGGGGCCGAAGGCACCGGCCGCGTACGCGTTGAGTCCGGAGTCGATGGCCCCCGATCCGAGACCGAGCAGCAGCGCACACCCGATCATCAGCGCAAGCGCCGGCGACGCCACGAAGCCGCCCAGGGCGAGGGCGGCCAGCGCGGTGCTGACCGCCAGCAGCCCGCCCACGCCGAGCCGGGTCAGGGCGAACCCGGCGGCCACGCTGGACGTCAGGTAGCCGACCGTGGCCGAGGTCAGCACGAGTCCGACCGCCGCGGTCGGGACGTGGAAGTCCGAACTGATCGAGGGCCAGCCGACACCGATCAGTCCGTCGGGCAGCCCGAGGCTGATGAAGGCCAGGTAGGCGAGGGTGAGCAACGATGCGCGCGGCGCGGTGGGGGCGGTCGACACAGCTGCCGATCCTTCCCGATGCCGCGGTGCCGGTCGCGCCGGGGCGCGCGGCGAGTTGATCGGTTACCGCAATCACGGGATAGCGGGGTTATCCGCCCTCGCGTGCTCGGGTCCATCTAAACCGGACAGGTCACCCAGAATCGGCCGATCGGCTGACGGCGCGGGCGGAGCGGCGAGTAAGACTTTCGGGATGCATCAGGCTCCCGGTTTCCTCTCCGCGCGCCAGCGCCGCTGGGCATGGCTCGGTTTCATGCTGACCGCGCTGCAGGCTCCCGTGTCCGCCCGTCTGCTCCCCGACGAGTCGTGGCTGTTCAGCGTCTGCGTGGCGCTCATGGTCGCGACCGTCATCCTGGCCGACGACGCGATGCGCCGTCAGCCGGCGGACGCCCGCAGCACCAGCCAGGAGTAGTCACCAGCCAGGAGTAGTCACCAGCCAGGAGTAGCCGCCGGCCGGGATCAGCCGGCGCGAGGATCAGGCGACACCCGGGACCGGCCAGCTAGGCAAGATCAGCGTCAGCCAGGATCAGCCCTCCGGAGGGCAAGATCAGCTGCTAGCCAGGATCAGCCGTCGCCGACGGGTCACCCTCCGGGCGCGCCTCGTGCCCGGGCCGTCCGTGGGTCCGCCGCCGCTCCTTCATCTCGGCTTCGTAGAGGTGCCGCCGCCCCCCGGCGAGCTCCGCACGGGCGTGCGCGTCCAACCGCTGGAACGTGGCGTAGTAACCGTCGTCGAAGTCCTCGACGATCTGGAACGTCCATCGCCCCGCGATGACGTTGCGGCCGACCAGTTCCCGCCCGATCCGGTCGGCCAACGCCGGCTGCCCGGCGGCGCGGAAGAGGTCGACGGCCTCGTCGAGCATCAGGTCGGCATGCCCGATCAACTGGTGCGTCGAATAGAGGTGGCCGCGGGCGCGCTCCACCGTCTCCAGGGCTTCGCTGAGCTTGCCCAGCGCCCGGACGGTCGCGTCGTCCACCCCCGCGGGGCGCTGGTGCGCAGCGTCCGGACCATCCCCGGCGTCGGCCATGTTCCCTCCCGTACGGTCGATGGACGGCCACATACCCGCTGTCGTCCCGATCCATACCGGCGCCCGTGCCGTTTCGGCGACAGAAAGGCGATCCGCCCGGGAATTACCCGCAGTAGGGCTTTGATGGGGCCTCATCACACACGGTCGGGTGTCGCCCGTTACTCTGCTGTTATGCCAGGCGCGGCAGGCCACATCCACACGACGACCTCCGCCGTGCCCGCCGCCCGCAACGGTGCCCCACGCGGGGCGATGCCGCCGGCCACCCGTCCGTGGCAGGACACCCCGCTGGGCGCGCCGCAGACCTGGGGCTCCGCGCTGCGCGCCGTGATCGACCTCGTCCTCGCCTCACCGGTCGCCATGACGTTCACCTTCGGTGACGAACACACGATGGTCTACAACGACGCCTTCGCGGGCCTGCTCGGCACGCGCCACCCGGCGGCGTTCGGGCAGCCCGCTCCGGTCGCCTTCGCCGACGTGTGGCACACGCAGGGGATGGGCGACGTCGTCGAGCGGGTCTACCGCACCGGTGAGTCCCATCTGGACGCGGAGAGCGCGACGTCCACCCGGCAGGACGCGCCGGAACAGGTCTTCTTCACCCGCGGGTGCTCCGCCGTCCGGGACGCGAGTGGCCGGATCATCGGCACGCTGAGCGTCGTCGTCACGGAGCCGACCGGGGTGACCCGGGGCCTGCAGAGTCTGAGTGAACTCACGTCGGCGCTCGCCGGCACGCTCACCCTCGACGACGTCGCCCGGGTGGCGCTGCGCCACGCGCTCTTCTCGTTCGACCTCGACCAGGTCAGCTTCGGGGTGGACGACGGTGGCGGGTGGCGGGTGGTGCGCCGCGTCCGGGGTGAGCTGCTGGACGACGCGGACGAACGGCTGCCTCCGGTGTGGCGGCGGTTGGCCGCCGACTCCCCCGCGCCGCTGGTCGCCGCGGCCGGCGGCGGGGTCGCCCGATTCACCGACGACGGGCAGCCGCTGGCGGAGACCGCCCTCGACCGCCACGACGAGAAGGTCCGGGCGCTCGCCGCGCTGCCCCTGCTAACCCCGTCGCTGCGCGGCGCGCTGACGTTCGGCTACCGGACCGCGCACGGCTGGCTCCCGGCCGAGCGGGCGCTGCTCACCGCGGCGGCGGAGCTGGTCGCCCAGGCCGCGGAGCGGGCACGGCGGTTCGAGACCCAGCACGGCACGGCACAGCTGCTGCAACGGAGCATGCTCCCGCACCGGCTGCCCGACGTGCCACGCTTCCGGATCGCCGCCCGGTACGATCCGGGCGTCGACGGCAACTCCGCCGGCGGCGACTTCTACGACGCGTTCACCCTCCCGGCCGCCCGCGGGCGCGCCGAGCTGCTCGCCGTGGTCCTCGGCGACGTTGCCGGGCACGATGTCCGGGCAGCGGCCCTGATGGGGCAGGTACGCGCCGCCCTGCGCGCGCTCGCCCTCACCGATCCGGACCCGGTCACCGTGCTGCAGGCGCTGGACGGGCTGGTGAGCAGCCTCAGCGACGAGACCGCGATGAACGAGCTCTTCGCCACCGTTCTCTACGGGATGCTCGATCCGCGCACCGGGTCGCTCACCCTGGCCAGCGCCGGACATCCGGCGCCGCTGCTGCGGCGCGGTCGGGCCGGGGCGCACTACGTCGAGGTGCCGCCCGGCCCCCCGCTCGGCTTGGGCGGGCAGCGGCGGGCGGCGACCATGCAGTTGTCCCCCGGCGACACGCTCCTGCTCTTCAGCGACGGTGTGATCGAGCGGCGGGACGCGGAGCTCGATGACGGCATGCGGAGCCTCGCGGCGGTCATCGGCGAGGCGCCCCGTGGCGACCCCCGGACCCTCTGCGCGCTCGCCACCGCGGCCGTGTCGGGCTCCACGGAGGACGATGTGGCCGTGCTCGCGATCGAGCACGCGATCACACCCAGCCGCTCCGCCGTGATGGAGATGCCGGCGGAACCCACCGCCCCGGGGCGGGTACGCCACTGGATGACCGCGCAGCTCACCGCCTGGGAGCTGCCCGAGTCGGTGGTCGGCCCGGCCGTGCTGTGCACGAGCGAACTGACGACCAACGCGCTCCTGCACGCCGGCACTCCGGCTCTGGTGCAGATCGACCTGAGTTCGGAGCGGCTGCTGATCTCGGTCGCCGACAGCGGCACCCGGGGCGCGGTCACCCGCGCCCGGACCGAGACGTTGAGCAGCCGCGGCCGCGGCCTCGGCCTGATCGAGGAGCTCAGCGACGCCTGGGGCACGGATCCAGCGGTCCGCGGCTCCACCGTGTGGTTCGAGATCCTGATGCCGGCCGGCCGCGAACTTCCGGCGGACGCGTCACGCGTCCCGCCGCCCACGGCTGGGTAGTAGCGCGACATGACCATGCAGAACCGGCCGGCCGGCGTGCTCTTCGACGTCGACGGCACCCTCGTCGACACCACTTACCTGCACACCGTCGCCTGGTGGGAGGCGTTGCGCCAGTCCGACCACGGCGTACCGATGGCCCGCATCCACCGGGCGATCGGTATGGGCGCGGACAACCTGCTCGACCATCTGCTCGGCGCCGACCGGGACCGGGGCGACGACGACCGGCTCCGCGCCGCGCACACCAGCCTCTACGCCGAATACTGGCCACGGCTGCGGCCGCTCCCCGGCGCCACCGACCTGCTACGCGCGTGCGCCGGCCGGGGGTTGCGGGTGGTGCTCGCCTCCTCGGCGTCGGGCCGCGAGCTGGACACCCTACGCGCCGTGCTCGACGCCGACGACGTGGTCACCGGCGCGACCTCGTCGTCGGACGCGAAGCGGAGCAAGCCGGCGCCGGACATCGTGGAGGCGGCGCTGGCCGACGCGGGCCTCGAGGCGGACCGGGTGGTGTTCGTCGGCGACTCGGTGTGGGACGTGGCCGCCGCCGGAAAGCTCGACATTCCGTGCGCGGCGGTGACCTGCGGCGGCACCAGCCACGCCGAGCTGACGGAGGCCGGCGCGGTGGCGGTCTACCAGGATCCGGCCGCGTTGCTGGCCGCTCTCGACGAGTCGCCGATCGGCTCGCTGACCTGATCTCCACCGGCACGCCCCGCTCCCCGGCACCGAAGTTCGTCCGATTGCGGATGCGCCCCCGACCGACCTGGTGAACTGAGCGGGGAGCAACACGGCAGGCGGGGAGCGGCGGGTGACGTGGGATCCGGCAGACCTGGCCTACGCGCTGATCGGGCTGGGTGCGGTGCTGGCCGGGGTCCTGCCTCGGGTGATGGAGCGGCGTCCGTTCTCCATGCCGATCGTCTTCCTCGGGATCGGCATGATCGTGTTCGCCCTGCCGACCGGTTTGCCCGGCCCCGATCCGCTGGCCCATCCGACGCTCGCCACGCACCTCACCGCGGTGGTCGTGATCGTGGCGCTGATGGGCGCCGGGCTGAAGATCGACCGGCCGCTCGACTGGCGGACCTGGATGTCGACGTGGCGGCTGCAGGTCATCGCGATGCCGCTCTCCGTCGCCGCCGTCACGCTGCTCGGCTGGTGGTGGGCAGGGCTCGCGCCGGCCGCGGCGCTGCTGCTCGGCGGCGCGCTCGCGCCGACCGACCCGGTGCTTGCGTCGGACGTGCAGGTGGGCGAGCCCACCAACGTCGAGGACTCCGAGGACGAGGTGCGCTTCGCGCTGACCGCCGAGGCGGGACTCAACGAAGGGCTGGCCTTCCCGTTCGTCTACGCGGCGATCGCGCTGGCCGGCACGGCCGCCGCACCGCAACAGTGGCTGCTGCGGTGGCTGACCGTCGACGCGACGTACAAGCTCGTCATGGGCATCCTGGGCGGCATCGCGATCGGCTGGCTGCTCGGCCGGCTCTTCTTCCGGACCCACTCCGAGACGTTGCGGCTGGCCCGGCACTCCGAGGGTTTTCTCGCGCTGGCCTCCTCGTTCCTGACGTACGGCGTGGTCGAGCTGATCGGCGGCTACGGCTTCCTCGCGGTCTTCATCGCCGCCCGCGCGATCCGCCGCGCCCAGCGGCCCAGCCACTATCACCAGGTGCTGCATGACTTCTCCGAGCAGATCGAACGGCTGCTGACGATGTTCATGTTGGTGCTCTTCGGCGGCGCCGTCGTGTCCGGCCTGCTCGCTCCACTGACGTGGCAGGCGGCTGTCGCCGGTCTCGCGCTCATCTTCGTGATCCGTCCGCTGACCGGGTGGCTGTCGCTGTGGGGCGCGCCGGGGTACCGCGAAGAGCACTGGGTGATCGCGGCGTTCGGCATCCGCGGCATCGGCACGCTCTACTACCTGGCGTACGCGATGGGGCACGCGCACTTCCCGCACGCCGATCTGGTCTGGGCGGCCGGCGGGTTCGTCGTCCTCGTCTCCGTGGTGGTGCACGGCGTCGCGGCGACGCCGGTGATGCAGCTGCTCGACCGCGCGCACAAGCGGACCGACGGCACGCAGACCGGGCTGGCCCAGGAGACCCGGTGACGCCTCGTTGAGGCCCGCCGGCGCCCCGGCGCCGTGCCGCGCTTCGGTACGCTTCCCGGCATGCTGTCCGGGCGGGCCCACCACGAGTTGACGAGACTTTTTCCCGGGTCCCCGCCGACCGTGTGGTGCACAGTGGACGGCAGGATTCCCCGGCCCCCCAGGGAGACGCACCGGGCCGCCGGGGGCGGACGACTCAGGCCCGGACGGCCACGCCTGCTCGAACTGCTCGTCATCTCCCTGGCGTTGCTCGTGCTGCCGGTGATGCTGCTGCAGAAGCTGGCGCGGCGGCTCATGGAGACACCCGACGATCGCCGGCGACGCCGGCGGGCGCAGGCGGCGCGCGCGGATCGGGGCGCGCGGGCCACCCGGCTCCGGACGACGTGGGGCGCGGTCGGGGACGAGCAGATCTTCGACGGCGACTGGGCCGGCGCGGCGGGGCAGCTTCTGCTGAGCTGGTTCGACCGCTGCCCCAACCCACGCCGCCTGCTCGTGGTGGCGCCGCAGCGGATCGCGCTGGTCGGTCCCCGCCAGCGGGCCGCGTACCCCGCCCGCGCCCGGAACTTCGTGCTGATCGCCGAGTTTCCCCGCGGGGAGGTGGAGCTCGAGTCGCCCGACATCGACAGCGAACCGTGCTACCTGCGGCTCCGGTTCGCCGACGGGTCCTGGTTGATCCTGACGATGCCGGACCGGGCCGCCGTGGCCCCGTTCCTGACCGCGGTGCGGGCCGGCCGGGAGACCTGCTCCGTCGGCTGACTAACGCGCCGCGCTCCGCGGGGGCAACCGGTGCACGGTGAGGTCGGTCAATCGCCCGTCGCTCAGCTGCGCGGTGACGAAGGTGGCGTACGGCTGACGGCGCCGGTCGGTCGGCGAGCCCGGGTTGAGCAACCGGAGTCCGCCGGGCGCGACGGTGTCCCACGGGATGTGCGAGTGACCGAAGACGAGAAGGTCGCATCCGGCGAACCGCTGCGCGCAGCGGGTCTCCCGCCCGGTCGCGGGCCCGGTCTCGTGCACCATCGCGACGCGCAGCCCGGCCAGCTCGACCCGCGCGATCTCCGGCAGCCGGGCTCGCAGCGCGGGGCCGTCGTTGTTGCCGTGGACGCCGATCAGTCGTTCCGCCCGCGCCTGCACGGCGTCGAGCAGCGACTCGTCCACCCAGTCGCCCGCGTGCAGCACGACGTCGGCGGCGTCGATCGCCTCCCAGAGCGGAGCCGGCAGGTCACGGGCGCGCTTGGGCACGTGGGTGTCGGCGGTCACCACCAGTCGCACGGTCCCACCGTAGCGGGGTGCGCCGCGGCCCGGCGCACCCCGTCACGGGTCAGGGCACGCCCCAGTGCTGCGCGTCCGTGCCGTTGCGGGTCCACGGCCGCACGGGCTGCCCGGGACCACGGGCACTTCACATATCGGCGACACACCCGTACGGTGGTCGATGTATTTGGGAGCGCTTCCATCGAAGTCCTTCCATCTTTTCCGCTCCGGGAGGAGAGCTCCGCATGCGCAGAACACTCGTGGCCGGCGCGGCCGCCACCACGACGCTGGCGGTGGCCACCGCCGTCGGCGTCGGGCTGGTGCAGCCGCGCGCCGCCGAGGCCGCCGAATCCGCGTTCTACGTCGACGCCGACACCAGCGCCGCCCGCTGGGTCGCCGCCAACCCCACCGACCCGCGCGCCGCCGTCATCCGGGACCGGATCGCGAACGTGCCGCAGGGCCGCTGGTTCACCCAGACCAACACCGCCGCCGTACGCGGGCAGGTCGACGCCTTCGTCGGCGCGGCCGCCGCCACGGGGAAGATCCCGATCCTCGTCGTCTACAACATCCCCAACCGCGACTGCAGCGGCGCGAGCACCGGCGGCGCCCCCGACCACGCCAGCTACCGACAGTGGATCGACCAGGTCGCCGCCGGCCTCGGTGGCCGTCCCGCCACCGTCGTCCTGGAGCCCGATGTCCTCGCCCTGATGGGCACCTGCATGAACGCCGGGCAGCAGGCCGAGGTGAAGGCGTCGATGGCGTACGCGGGCAGGAAGCTCAAGGCCGGCTCGGCGCAGGCCAAGGTCTACTTCGACGCCGGCCACTCCGCGTGGCACTCCCCCGCCGAGATGGCGTCGCGGCTGGTCGGCGCCGACATCGCCAACAGCGCCGACGGCATCTCCAGCAACGTCTCCAACTACCGCTCCACCGCCGAGGTGACCAGCTACGTCAAGGCGGTGATCGCGGCGACCGGCGTCAACCGGCTGACCGCCGTGATCGACACCAGCCGCAACGGCAACGGGCCGCTGGGCTCCGAGTGGTGCGACCCGGCCGGTCGGGCGATCGGCACCCCGAGCACGACCGTGACCGGCGACGCGAAGGTCGACGCGTACCTCTGGGTGAAGCTGCCCGGCGAGGCGGACGGTTGCCTCGCCGGCGCCGGTCAGTTCGTGCCGCAGCGGGCGTACGACCTGGCCATCGCGGCCGGGAACCCACCGACGACCGCGCCGCCCACGACGACCCCACCCACGACCCCGCCGACCACGACCCCGCCGAGCACCCCACCGGTCGGCGGCTGCCGGGTGGTCTACACCCCCAACCAGTGGAGCGGCGGCTTCACCGCCGAACTGCGGATCAGCAACGGCGGCGCCGCCACGACGGGTTGGAACCTCACGTTCACCGTGGGACCCACCGTGCGGCTGACGAACGGCTGGAACGGCGTCTGGAGCCAGTCCGGCAGCCAACTCACCGCCCGCAACGCGGAGTGGAACGCCTCAGTGCCGGCGGGCGGCACGATCAGCGTGGGCTTCCAGGGCACGTACACCGGGAGCACGCTGCCGCCGCCCAGCGGCTTCGCCCTCAACGGCGCCCCCTGTGGCGGCTGACCACCGCGCGCCGGCCCGGTGGGCCTCCTCCGCGCCGACGGAGCACAGCGCAGGCGTTATCGGGCCGGGGATCAGGGAACCTCAGTCATGACAAAGGAGGCAAATTATGACTAGACCCTCGATCCCTGCGGGGACCCCGATGAGCGGGACGCAGCGCGCCGGCACGATCTCCGGTCCGGCCGCGATGCCGAGCGGCGACGGCGGCGCGGTGGGGCGCGCCACGGTCACGGTCGCCACCTTCCCCGACTACGCGCCCGCCCAGCGCGCCGTGGACTACCTGTCGGACAACAAGTTCCCGGTCGAACGGACCGCCATCGTCGGCACCGACCTCCGGCTCGTCGAGGACGTGCTGGGGCGGATGACGACCGGCCGGGCGGCGCTCGCCGGCGCCGGGAGCGGGGCCTGGTTCGGCCTGCTGATCGGACTGCTGATCGGCATCTTCAGCGCGGTCAACTGGCTGGGCATCATCGTCACCGCGGTGGTGATCGGCGCCGTCTGGGGCGCGGTGTTCGGGGCGGTCGCCCACGCGATGACCCGCGGAAGCCGCGACTTCACCTCCTACAGCTCCCTGCAGGCGAGCGAGTACGGGGTCAACATCGACGCCGATCTGGCCGACCGGGCCCGGCAGGTCCTCGGCGGGATGGACGGGCGGCACGCCGCCCCCGCCCGCTGACCCGTACGCGTCAGCCGGCCACCGGGCGGAACAGCCGGGTGGCCGGCGCGGCGGACCGGTCAGGAGTGGAAGCTGAGCTCCCCCGCCGGGATCGGCGCCGCCACGCGGTTCTCCTCCGGCGCGAGCGGACAGGCCCAGCGCGAGTCGTAGGCGCAGGACGGGTTGTAGGCGTAGTTGAGATCGAGGCGCACCCCGCCACCGGGCAGCACGCTGACCCCGCGCCCGAACGTGCCCTTGACGGTGTCGGTGAGATAGCGGCCCCCGCCGTACGTCTCCCGACCGCTGGTCCCGTCCCGCACCGGTAGGAAGAGCCCACCCCCGTACGCCTCGATCCACCACAGCGTCAGCGGACCCCACGGTGACTCCGCGATCCCGATCCGGCGGTACCGCACGATCCCGTCCGGACCGCCCGTGTCGATGGTCTCGGTCCCCTCCGCGGCACGCAGCGGCACCTCGACGACGGCGGCGGGATCGGGTGGGAAGTACCGCAGGCCGGTGAACGCGGCACGCTCGGCCGGGGGGATCGGCGACTGCGGGTGCGCGGCGAACAGCGCGTCGCGGGCGTTCCGGAATTCGGTCAGGTCGCGGTCCGACAGGTAGAGCCGGGCCACCTGCTCGCGCCAGTCCAGCAGCTCAAGATCGTGCATTCGACCACGCTATCCGCTCGCTCGCTCCCCCGCCCAGGATCAGCCGTCGCTGGCCAGCCGGCCGTGGATGTGCTCGTCGTAGCGCCGGCCGTCGCCGTACCGGTAGGACTCGCGCAGCGTCCCCTCCAGCGGGTAGCCGGCCTTCTGCGCGACCCGGCACGACGCGGCGTTGACGGCGGCGTGGCACAACTCGATGCGGTGCAGGCCGAGCGTGTCAAACGCCCACCGGGTGAGCAGGGCGAGCGCACCGGAGGCGACACCTCGCCCGCGCGCGGCGGGCAGGGTCCAGTAGCCGATCGACGCGTTGCCGGACCCGGGACTGATGGCGTGCAGCGAGATCGAGCCGAGCAGGGTGCCGGTACCGGGGTCAGCGACGGCGAGGGAGGCGTGGTCACCGTCGGACCAGTCGGCGCGCCGGGCGACCCAGGTGCGGGCGGTGTCGAGGTCGGGGTCGACGCCGACGGGCCCCGGGTTCCATTGGGCGATCGCCGAATCCCGCAACGCGCGCAGCACCTCGGGCGCGTCGGCGGGACGCCAGGGGCGCAGCAGCAGCTCCGACCCGGAGAGCTCGACGGGTTCCATGGCGGGCAGTGTCGCACCCGGGTCGTCGACCCGCGAGCGGTTTACGTTTCAATCTCGTAGGACGAGCATCTGACGTAGCCGAACGGCTAGATGAGTGACGTACGGAATATGTATTTCAATTTTGAACGGTGTTAGTCTCGGCGGGTGGTCGAGAGTCTGGACAGTGCGCGGATGGCGTGCTGGCGCGCCTACATCGAGTCGAGCCAGCGGTTGCTGACCGCGCTGGAGGACGATCTCCGCGAGGCCAGCGAGTTGAGCTTCGCCGACTACCACGTGCTGGTCCTGCTCTCCGAGGCCCCTCAGCAGCGGCTGCGCATGGGCGAGCTCGCCAGCCGGCTGGTCTTCTCACCGAGCCGGCTGACGTACCAGGTGACGACGATGGAGCGGCGCGGCCTGGTCGTGCGGGAGAGCTGCCCGGAGGACCGTCGCGGCAGCCAGGCCGTGCTGACCGCCACCGGCCTGCTGGCGCTCCGCGAGGCCGCGCCCCATCACCTCGCCGCGGTGCGCGGCCACTTCATGGACGACCTCGACGACGCCGAGGTCGCCTGCCTCCACCGAATCTTCGAGCGCCTCGGCCAGCGGCTGGCGACATGACCGATTGACGCGTCACCGGCCCGCTCGCACCACCACACGCAGAGCTGAGAGAAGGAACCATGCCCGCCATCACCGTGGACGACGTGCTCGTCCTGCCGCGCCTGCCCCGCCTGGACCCCGCCGCGACCGCATACCGACCCGTACGCCGGCTGATCACCGCGCCGAGCGGCTACGAGGGTGAGGGGTTCCCGGTGCGCCGGGCGTTCGCCGGCGTGCCGATGCCCGAGCTCGATCCCTTCATCCACCTCGACCAGATGGGCGAGGTCGACTATGCCCCGGGCGAGCCGAAGGGCACCTCCTGGCACCCTCACCGCGGCTTCGAGACCGTCACCTACATCATCGACGGCATCTTCGACCACCAGGACTCCAACGGCGGCGGCGGGACCATCACCAACGGCGACACGCAGTGGATGACCGCCGGCAGTGGCCTGCTCCACATCGAGGCTCCGCCGGAGCACCTCGTGATGAGCGGCGGGCTCTTCCACGGACTCCAGCTCTGGGTCAACCTGCCGCGCGTCGCGAAGATGAGCGCCCCGCGTTACCAGGACATCCGGGGCAAGGAGTCGGCTCTGCTCACCACGCCGGACGGCGGGGCGCTGCTGCGGATCATCGCCGGCGAGATCGCCGGGCACCGGGGCCCCGGCTCGACGCACACCCCGATCACCATCACGCACGTCACCGTGCAGCCCGGCGCCGAGGTGGACCTGCCGTGGCGCGCCGACTTCAACGCGCTGGTCTACGTGCTGGGCGGAAAGGGAACGGTCGGGACCGAGCGCCGACCCGTCCACACCGGGCAGCTCGCCGTGCACGGTCCGGGTGACGCGCTCCGCTTCGCCGCGGACGAGCGACAGGATTCACACACCCCGCAACTCGACCTCTACATCATGGGCGGTCGGCCGATCCGCGAGCCGCTGGCCCACTACGGCCCGTTCGTGATGAACACCCGCGACGAGCTGATCAAGGCGTTCGAAGACTATGAGGCCGGGCGGCTGGGCACCGTCCCCGCCGCGCGCGTCCCGCACTCCCACGGCCAGCAGCCGCCGCGCTGACCACGCCACACGCGCTCACGGCGTCTCGGTCGACCGGACGGGACGCCGTGACGTGGATCCGGCGGCGGGCGGGGTCGCCCGTCACGACGAGACCAGAAACATCCCCAGTACGCCGAGCAGCACCATCACGAGCATGGTCAGCAGCAGTCCCTGCTCGCTCTCCGCGGGCTGGACACCGTAGCTCTGCTGCCGGTCGGGGGTAGCGGTCGTCATCGGGGCCTCCTGGGCGGGTACGTCGACAGATGGCGGATGGAACGCGCGGTGGCTCGGCGCGCCGCGTGGCGCGTTCCGGAACGAGGGCTTCGTCGACCTCACGGGCCGCCGTACGGAGAAGCGGAAACCGGTTCCGCGTCCGTGGGGGGCGACCCGGAGTTCGAGATACCCAGCTGGAGCTGGCAAAACCAGGTCAGTGGCGGGTGCCTCGCGTGCCCCCCGGCGGGGTCCGTCGAGCCCGGTGATCACGTACACTCCCGGGCCGCCACGCGCGCCTACCGTCGATGCGGAATGACGACTCCGCTTCCCACCGATACGGACGTTCTCACATTGTTCGATGACCTATCGGATTGATATTCCCTTGATCGCCGGCTACGTCCGTATCGACGAGGCGGCCCGACGGTTCGGCGTCGTCGGCCGTCCGCACCCGCACCCGGCGTCCTTGAGCGTCCCGTTTCGGCCGCGCGGGGAAGGGGAATAGCCGCCTGGGTCCGATTTTCCGTGTTAGATGTCCGTATTTGTCTTATAACGCGAGCTTTATCCATCGTCCTTTCGGCTAGACTTCTGCTAACCGTTACGGCTAGGGTTCGAGTCGAACCGCTGATCTGACACATGCGAAAGACGTACTTGTCATCTTGCGGACGAGGTGCAGGGAGGACCACCATGACCGCGATCGCCACAAGCACGCCGGCGACCACAGTGCCCCAGACCGAGCTTCTGACCGAAGCACCGGTGGCGGCAACCACGGCGCTCACCGACAGCGCCGCAGACCTGCTCAACGCGATGGCCGCGCTACCCGCCAACCACCCCTCACGTGCGGCGCTGCGTGCGCGCACCATCGAGGCGTGGCTGCCGCTCGCGCAGCACCTGGCGCACCGCTACAGCGGGCGCGGCGAGCCGACCGACGACCTGGCCCAGACCGCGGCGGTCGGACTCATCAAGGCCGTCGACAAGTTCGACCCGTCGCGCGGCGTCGACTTCGCCGGCTACGCGATCCCGACCATCATCGGCGAGCTCAAGCGCCACTTCCGCGACCGCACCTGGGACATCCGGGTGCCGCGTCGGCTCCAGGAGCTGCGGCTGAGCATCTCCGAGGCCAACAGCACGCTGCTGCAGTCGCTCGGCCGTTCGCCGACGGTCGCCGACATCGCCACCCACCTGCGCCTCACCGAGGAAGAGGTGCTGGAAGGGCTGGAAGGCGCCCGCGCGTACAACGCGGTCTCCCTCTCCACGCCCACCGGCGACGGGGAGCGGGCGACGGAGCTGGGCGACATGCTCGGCGCCGAGGACGGCGAATACGAGCTGGCCGAGCTGCGGGTCGCGCTCGGACCGGCGCTGGCGACGCTCGACGATCGCGAGCAGAAGATCCTCACCCTGCGCTTCTACGGCAATCTGACCCAGTCGCAGATCGCCGAGCAGATCGGGGTCTCCCAGATGCACGTCTCGCGGCTGCTGGCCCGGGCACTCGGCAAGCTGCGCGGGCAGCTCGGCGAGAACTACTGAGGCACTGAGCACCGACGGGCGGTCGGGTCATTCACTGACCCGGCCGCCCGCCGTCGTGCCGACATCTGACATCGGACGCGGAATCAGCCCGTCCGGTGTGTTGGCATATGGCTAGAGTGGGCGTATGCCCATACGTTTGTCCGTGTCGGGGCCGCGACCGCGGCCGTACGGCGATCCGGAGGGTGAGATGCGCGTGCCCGCCAACCTGACCGTTCGGCGCGCAGCGGCGTGACCGGCACGGGGCACCCCGCGGAACCGCCCAACGCGGCGCCGAGCGACGGGGCCTGGCCGGGGCGGGCGCTGTCCGGCGGCGTCCTCTACCAACTGCAGGTGCGGACCTTCACCCCGGATGGCACCCTCGCGGCCGCGGCCGACCGCCTTGATCACCTCGTGCAACTCGGCGTCGACCTGGTCGAGCTGCTTCCCATCGAGACGCCGCACGGGCTCACCGCGTTCGTCGACGCCTGCCACGCGCGCGGCCTCGGCGTCATCCTGCACGTCGGGTACGAACATCTCGACCCGCGCTCCGACCACGCGCAGCAGGCGGTCCTGGCCTCCGTCGGGCGCTGGTTGCGCGAGCATCACCTCGACGGGCTGCGCGTCCAGCTCAGCGGCGCGCTGGCCGACCCCGCCGCCACCCGGTTGCTCGCCCAACTCGCCGCCGAGGTGACCGTCCTCTCCCTGCAGCTCGGTCGACCGCTGTCGCTCATCGCCGGCTCCGAAGTGGACGATGGTCGGCTCGTCGTGCCCGCCGCCTCCGCCACGCACGACCACGGCGACCCGGCGGGATGCGGCGACTTCGCCTCGCTCGAGTCCCTCGCCGCCGTGCTGGTCCGCCGGTTCGCCGCCGATCCGCTGGCGCACGACGCCGGCGCCATCGGATCGGCCCACGATCGGATCACCGCCACGCTCTCCCCCAGCCTGCGCCGGGTCGGCGCGACGCTGCTGCTCACCGGGCCCGCCATCCCGATCGTGTGGATGGGCGAGGAGTGGTCGTCTACCGCCCGTCCCGCCGCCCCCGGTCACCGACCCGCCCCGGAGCCGGCCATGGCATCGGCCGGCCGCGGCGTCAACGCCCCCACCCGCGCCTGGTGGGACGCGGCGACGGGTGACGCGCCCGCCGACGGGGACCCGGCGCCGCTCGACTGGTCCGAGCTGGGCGCGCCACCACATCGCGGGATGCTGGAGCTCTACCGCCGGCTGATCGCGCTGCGCCGACAGGAGCCGCAGCTCACCGCCGCGTGCGGAAAGAGCACCGACGTGCGGCAGGGGGACCATTTCCTCACCGTCCGGCGCGGCAGCTGCGTCGTCGTGGCCAACCTGGGGCGTACGCCCCGGCGCGTCAACGTCGCGGGCGTACCCCGCCGGGTGCTGCTCGCCACCGAACCCGGGGTCTCGCTGACCCACGACGCGGTGGACCTGCCGGCCGAGTGCGCGGCCGTGGTCGTGGGCCGTCGCTTCGACCGGCACTGATCGGCGCGGCCGAGCGGAGCTACGGAAGACTGGCCCGGTGCTGCCCGATCCCGCCACCGTCGACCTGCCGGTCCGCCACGTCCTGCCCGCCCTCTCCGACGCGCTGCGCGACGCGGGCACCGCGGTCCTCGTGGCCCCGCCCGGCACCGGCAAGACCACGCTCGTGCCGCTGGCGCTCGCCGGCGAGCTGACCGGGCGGATCATCGTCGCCGAGCCGCGCCGGGTGGCGGTACGGGCGGCGGCCCGACGGATGGCGGCGCTCCTCGGCGAGCAGGTCGGCGACACCGTGGGCTACACGGTGCGCGGCGAACGCCATACCGGTCCCTCGACGCGGGTCGAGGTCGTCACGACGGGCGTCCTCGTCCGGCGTCTGCAGCGCGACCCGGAGCTGCCCGGCACGGCCGCGGTGGTGCTCGACGAGTGCCATGAACGGCAGCTCGACTCCGACCTGGCGCTGGCGTTCACCGTCGACGTCCGCGCGCTGCTCCGTCCCGACCTGCGCCTGCTCGCCACCTCGGCGACCGCGCAGGCCGAGCGGCTCGCCGCGATCCTCGCCCCGACCGGCGCCGGCCCCGGCGCGCCCGTGATCGTCGCGACCTCGGCCCTGCACCCCGTCGAGGTCACCTGGGCTCCGCCGCCGCGGCCGGTCGACGCCCCGCACGGGCTGCGGGTCGATCCCCGGCTGCTGGACCACGTGGCGGCCACCATCCGCCGGGCGCTGCGCGAGGACGACGGCGACGTGCTGGTCTTCCTGCCCGGGGCCGGGGAGATCACCGGCGTCGCGACCCGGCTCGCGGACGTTCGCGACACGGTGGAGCTGGTCCCGCTGCACGGACGGCAGGAGGGCCGACGCCAGGACGAGGCGCTGCGTCCGGGGCCGCGCCGCCGCGTCGTGCTGTCGACCGCGGTCGCCGAGAGCAGCCTCACCGTGCCCGGCGTGCGGATCGTCGTCGACGCGGGGCTGAGCCGGGTGCCGCGCACCGACCACGCCCGCGGGCTGGGTGCGCTGGTGACCGTTCCCGTCTCCCGTGCCTCCGCGGAGCAGCGCGCGGGTCGCGCCGGCCGGGAGGCGCCCGGTCGGGTCTACCGCTGCTGGTCGGCCGCCCAGCACGAGCGGCTCCCACCGCACGCCGAACCGGAGATCGCGGTCGCCGACCTGACCGGTTTCGCGCTGCAGCTCGCCTGTTGGGGCGCCCCGGACGGCGCCGGGCTGGCGCTGCCGGATCCTCCGCCGGAGGCCCCCTTCGAGGTCGCCCGGGGCACGCTCGCCGCGCTCGGCGCGGTCGACGTGGCGGGACGGGTCACCGCACGCGGACGGGAGATCGCCGCCGTCGGCACGCATCCCCGGCTGGCGCGGGCCCTGCTGGACGGCGCACGGTCGCTCGGGACGCGCCGCGCCGCCGAGGTGGTGGCGTTGCTCTCGGAGGAGTCGGCCGGCGGACCCGGCGACGACCTGGTCGCGAGCTGGCGTCGCCTGCGGTCGGGCACGGACCCGGCGACGACGCGCTGGCGCACCGAGGCGCGCCGACTGGCCGACGCGGTACGCGGGGACGGCCCTGTCGTACGTCCGCTCCCCGACGACCTGACGGCCGGGCTGCTGGTGGGGCTGGCCTACCCGGAGCGGCTGGCGCGGGTGCGCCAGCCGGGTGGCCGGACGTACCTGATGGCCGGCGGCACCGCCGCGGAGCTCGCGCCGGCGTCGCCGCTCTCCGGGACGACCTGGCTCGCCGTCGCCGCCGCGGACCGCG
>NZ_JBFANZ010000054.1:0-25638 GCF_040659735.1 Micromonospora sp. NPDC049679 | reverse complement strand
AGACCCAACGAGTCGTGGTCGTTCATGTCACCCAGGTGACCCAGGTTGTCCAGCTTCGACTCCTGCAACGACGTCGCGATCGCGATCACCCACGCACGCGGCGGCAGGTTCATCTCCTTACCCGCCTCGATGATGGCCTTCGCGTTCGCCATCCGCTCCGGGGTCATCTCATACGTCGACTGGTCGCTCGGCACACCGCGGGTCATGAGCTGCTTGACCGACGGGGCGTCCGCCTTCTTGGCCTTGTCCTTGGCGTCGGCCTGCTCGACGATCTGAGTCGCGGTGACAGCGGTGGCCTTCACCGGCGCGGTGTCGGCGGCGTGTGCGGCGCTCGCCGGGCCGGCGACCAGACCGCCGACCATCGCCAGACCACTCACGGCCAGCACGGCGCGCTTCGAGTCGAACTTCGGCATCCAATGGGTGAAGATTTCACGGTTGAAAGTCACGACAGAAGTCCAATCACTCGGGGGGTTAGAAAAGCTTTCGGGGGGTTAAAGAAGAACAAAGTCGATGTGGTGTGCGATGAAACAGACATCAGGCACACGCCGAGACCAGGGACTGGACACCGGACCCGAACAAGAACTCCGATTCACGCGACCGCGATCTGCGGTGCGGATCCATCGGGGGGACCATCTATAACCACCGACCGCCGTCGGCGATTCCCGCCCACTTTCAGCGGGACCATATGTAACGACCGCAGCCGGTGGGCCATTCCCGCGTCCCGGCGGCCCGTCAAGATGAGCGGCGCGGGGACAGATGTAACGACCGCAGTCGGTCTGTCATTCCCACGTTCCCCCGGGCCGCAGAGTGAGCGACGCGGGGACCAGGTATAACGACCGGGTCCCCACCGGCATTCCGTGCCGCTGCCCTCCCGTCCACACACCCCACTCAGCCCAGGAGTGACCGGTCCGCCCAGACGTCACGGTTGACTCGCGCTGGAAGACGCACCCCGAACGGGCTGGGGCGGACGGGCCGGGTCGGGCGTCCCGGTCGGTGCGGATGGGCGGTGTCCTCCGACGCCGCCTCACCGTCAGATGCTCACCTGCTCCGCGCTGGGCGTCACGGCGCGACGTACGGCGGCGCGTTCGCGGGGACGACGTGCGGGCGGAATGTGAACACGTCGGGGTCCTCGGGTCGATCGTGGCGCTGGCCCAATTCGTGTCGGCGAAATGCGCCGTCGGGGCCGCGCTGTTCCACATGTCCGCCTGCAGCACGATCATGAAGGCCGACGAGCGGGCTTCGGTCGCCGCCGCGAACGCGTCGTCGAGCCGGGCGAGGTTGGCGGTGTTGCGGGCGGCGTACTCCGCCCGGTCACCGTCGATCTGCTTGCCGCTCGCGTTGAACTGGGGGGGCGTTGTTGCCGCTGCCGGGGATGTTGAGCCCGACATAGGTCACCGGACCATGCTGCCACCGGACGTTTTCGGGATAGCCCGACTGGCTGGAAGGCGATGCTCCGACGGCCGAACGATCGCGGCGTGCCGGCGAACGTGGTGCGGACGGGAGCGAGTCGCTCGCTGGGGTCGTAATCGCCGTTACCCGGCCGGTCACAGTCGGTCCACTCGTTGTCGCCGGGAACGTAGACCAGGGATCGTTGAACGAGTTGAAGTTGCCCACCGCGGCGTCATAGATCCGCTGGTCGCAGCGCTCTTTGCCGTTCTTGATGTCCCCGATGAACGTGGTGAAGGCGAGCCGGTGGGCGTTCATGTCGGCGATGACCGTCGGGGAACTGTGCCCGTCCCCGCTCACCGTAGGGCATGTCGCCGATCAAGCCGATCTGGTACCCGGACTCGCGACGGAAGGGACCGGCGGGCACGTGCCGGATACGCCAGTGGGCGCTTCCCCGGTCGGGGAAGCGCCCACTGTGTGTTCGTTGTTGCTATGCGATTGTCACTTGGCGATCTTGGCGTACGGGCCGTGGCCGTAAGTGCCCTGCACCAGCTCAGCGGCCATCTTCTCCCACTGCGCGTAGTGGTCCGGGAACGCCGAGACCTGCACCGTCTGCGCCGCCACCGTCAACGGCATCGTCTCGTAGCCCTCAACGCCCTGCAGACCCTTGTAGAACGCCTTCGCCGAGTAGTTCGGGTCGGTGATCTGCTCCGGCGTGCCCCAACCCGAGGACGGGCGCTGCTGGAACAGACCCAGCGAGTCGTGGTCGTTCATGTCACCCAGGTGACCCAGGTTGTCCAGCTTCGACTCCTGCAACGACGTCGCGATCGCGATCACCCACGCACGCGGCGGCAGGTTCATCTCCTTACCGGCCTCGATGATGGCCTTGACGTTCGCCATCCGCTCCGGGGTCATCTCATACGTCGACTGGTTGCTCGGCACGCCGTTGGTCATCAGCTGCTCCACCGACGGGGCGCCAGCCTTCTCGCTCTTGGCGCCAGCCTTCTTGTCCTTGGCGCCAGCCTTCTCGCTCTTGGCGTCGGCCTTCTTGTCCTTGGCGTCGGCCTTCTTGTCCTTGGCGTCGGCCTGGGCCACGATCTGCTCCGCCGACACGCTCGTGCGCGCGGTCGGGCTCTCGAGCTGAGCGCTCGCGGCAGCCGCCGGACTGGCACCAGCCAGCGCACCGAAGACCGCGAGACCCGACACCGCCAGAACGGCACGGTTCTTGTGCTCAGAAATAGCCTGCTTGAAGATTTCACGGTTGAAAGTCACAGCAAAAAGTCCAATCACTCGGGGGGTTAGAAAAGCGTTCGGGGGGTTAAAGAAGAACAAAGTCGATGCGGTGTGCGACGAACCAGACATCAGGCACACGAGACCCGGGACTGGGACAGAAACTCCGATTCACGCGACCGCGATCTGCGGTGCGGATCCATCGGGGGGACCATCTATAACCACCGACCGCCGTCGGCGATTCCCGCCCACTTTCAGCGGGACCATATGTAACGACCGCAGCCGGTGGGTCATTCCCGTATCCGAGCGGCCTGTAAAGGTATCGGCGCGGGGACCATATGTAACGTCCGGCTGGGGTCCGCCATTCCAGCCCCTGACAAGCGGAACATGTCGGGTGGGCGGCCAGCGTCTGTAACGACCCCCGGTTGCCGGGGATTCCCCCACGGCATCACGCCATCGCCAGGATCAGGGCGACTCCGGCGCGCCATGGCGAGCGATGAGTGTGAGGACCGCATGCCCGCGCGCCGCGACCTGCGCTCTCATCGCCATCAATCTATGCTCGTGCACGAGACGACCGTCGAGGCTGGGAGTCGATGTGCGCCAGAAATCCACCACGTCGCTGACGCGGCGTCACCTTCTCGCCGGCGCGGGCGCCGCCGCGGCTCTGCTGTGGACGCCGACCGGGACCGTCAGCCCGGCACAGGCCGATCCGCGTTGTCCTCCCCCACCCGACTTCCCCGTCTCGATCCCGCTGTTCCGGCGGACGTACGAGAACTGGGCCGGCGAGACCCGGATCGACCAGGTGTGGACGTGCGCGCCCGCCACCCCCGCGGACGTGGTGACGCTGGCCAACTGGGCCCGCGGCCACGGCTACGCGCTGCGGGCCCAGGGTTACCGGCACGGATGGGCGCCGCTGACGGTCACCGCCGCGACCACCTGCGCCGCCCCGGTCGTTCTCGTCGACACCACCCGCCACCTCAACGCCATGTCGATGGCCTCGGTCGAGCCCGCCGCCGTACACGTGCAGACCGGCGCCGCGCTGGAGACCGTGCTGGCGTTCCTCGGCAGCGCCGGGTACGGGGTGACCGCCACCCCCGCCCCCGGCGACCTGTCGATCGGCGGCGCGCTCGCGATCGACGCGCATGGGACCGCGGTGCCGGCGGCCGGCGAAACGCGCGTGCCGGGCACCACGTACGGGTCACTGAGCAACCTCGTCGTCTCCTTCACTGCGGTCGTCTGGGACCCGCCGCGCGGCAGTTACGTTCTGCGAACCTTTGACCGCGCCGACGCCGAGGCCGCGGTCTACCTGACTCATCTCGGCCGGGCCTTTCTCACCGAGGTGACGCTGCGCGTCGCGGCCGACCGCACCCTGCGCTGCCTCAGCCGGGTCGACATTCCCGCGGCCGAACTGTTCGCGCCCGCCGGCGCCGGCGGGCGTACCTTCGCGCGGTTTGTGGAGGAGAGCGGGCGGGTGGAGGCGATCTGGTTCGCCTTCACCGACAAGCCCTGGCTCAAGGTGTGGAGCGTCAGCCCGGTCAGGCCGGTGACCAGCCGACCTGTGACGAGCCCCTACAATTATCCGTTCTCCGACAACGTCCCGGAGCCGGTGGCCGAGCTCGCCGGTCAGATCGTCAGTGGGCAGTATCATCTCGCCCCACTGCTGGGGCAGGCACAGTTCGCGGCGACCGCCACCGGGCTGACGGCCTCGCTCTCCGCCGACATCTGGGGCGCGTCCAGGAACGTGCTGCTCTACATCAAGCCCAGCACGCTCCGCGTGCACGCCAACGGATACGCGGTGCTCACCCGCCGCGGCGACGTCCAGCGGGTGGTGCACGAGTTCACGCGCTTCTACGGCGCGCTGCTGGAGCGCTACGCCGCGCAGGGCCGATACCCGGTCAACGGGGCGGTGGAGATCCGGGTGACCGGACTCGACGATCCGAGCGATGTCGGCGTACCCGGGGCCACGACTCCCCCACTGTCGGCGATCCGCCCCCGCGCCGACCGTCCGGAGTGGAACGTCGCGGTCTGGCTCGACGTGCTCACCCTCCCCGGCACGGCCCACGCCGACGAGTTCTACCGCGAGCTGGAGGCCTTCGTCTTCGCCACCTACGACGGTTCGTGGGCGGGGGCGCGCGTCGAATGGTCGAAGGGCTGGGCCTACGGGGATCAGGGCGCCTGGTCGGATCCGACGATCCTCGACGAGACGGTCCCCGCATCGTTCCCGGCCGGTCCGGTCGCCGCCTGGCAGAGCGCCGTCGCCGTGCTCGACGCCTACGACCCGCACCGGGTCTTCACCAATCCGTTCCTGGACCGGCTGCTGAGCTGATCGCCGCGGGTCGGCTCAGCCGGGCAACAGCGTGGTGGGGATCTCGACCAGCCGGGACCGCAGATATTCGCCGAGCGCCTTCGCCTGCGGATCGGGTCGGGTGGACGCCGCCACGCCCTCGCCGAGCAGGCCGTGCACCACGAAGTTGACCGCCCGCAGATTGGGCAGCTCGTAGCGGGTGACCGGCAGCGCCGCCGCCTCCGGCAGCAGCGTGCGGAATCGCGCCAGGTCGAGGAAGTCGCGCAGCCATCCGTACGCCTCGTCCGAACGCGCCCAGAGACCGACGTTGGCGTCACCGCCCTTGTCGCCGGAGCGCGCGCCGACGAGCGTGCCGAGCGGCGCGCGGAGCGTCGCGGTCGGTGGCAGCGTGGTCGGTGGCAGCGTGGCCCGCCGCGGAGTGGATCCGGACAGCGCGGCGAACGGCCGGGCGGGCGGCCGCGGCGCGTCAACCACCGTGCCGTCGGAGAGCACGACCTGCTGATGTACGACGTCGACGGGGATCAGCGCCGGCCAGTGGACGCCGTATTCGGTCGGGTGGGCGGAGAGGTTCTCGACGAAGAAGCCGGGATAGCTGGAGAGCCCGGCCTCGGCGACCGCGGCGAAGAAGGCCCGACCGGCCTTCTCCTTCTCGGGATCCTTCACCGTGATGGTCAACCGGGCGACCGCCTCGGCGTTGGTCTCCGCGTCGGCGGTGTCGGTACGGGTCAGCCGGACGTCCACCTCGGCGAAGCGTTCCCGGCCGCCGACGGCGTCGGACCACGACCGCTCCGCGTACCGCGCCTTCGCCTCGATGTCGAGGCCGGTGAGGAGAAACGTCGCGCTGTTGCGGTAACCACCGCGGTAGTTGAGGCAGACCTTGAGCGTGTCGGGGGCGGGCTCGCCCCGGACGCCGGCGACCCGTACCCGGTCGGGCCCGTCCTGGGCCAGCGTGACCGTGTCGAACCGGGCGACGACATCCGGATTGAGGTAGGCGGGTGCGCCGATCTCGTACAGCAGCTGCGCGGTCACGGTGTCCACGGTGACCGCGCCGCCGGTGCCGGGATGTTTCGTGATGACGCACGAGCCGTCGGGCGCCAGCTCGGCGATGGGAAAGCCCGGACGGACCGGCTCGGCCAGTTCGGTGAAGAAGGAGAAGTTGCCGCCGGTGGCCTGCGCGCCGCACTCGATGATGTGGCCGGCGGTGACGGCCCCGGCGAGGCGGTCCCAGTCGTCGCAGGCCCAGTCGAAGGCCCAGGCAGCGGGTCCGACGACCAGGGAGGCGTCGCTGACCCGACCACAGATGACGACGTCGGCGCCGGCCCGCAACGCGGCGGCGATCCCCCAGCCCCCGAGGTAGGCATTGGCGGTCACCGGCTGCGCGGCGGCCTCGGCGAGCGGTTGCCCGGTGCCGAGGTGCGCCAGCGGGTGTCCGGCCCGCTGCAGTTCGGGCAGGCGCTGCAGGAGGTCGTCGCCGACCACGTGGGCCACCTTCGGCCGCAGGCCGGCGAGGCCGGCGAGCTCGCTGAGCTTCGCGGCGAGCCCGGCCGGGTTGAGGCCGCCGGCGTTGACGACCACCTTGATACGCCGCGCCAGGCAGGTGGCGAGGACGTCGCGCATCTGGACCGGGAACGAGGCCGCGTAGCCGCCGTCCGGGTTGCGTTGCCGGTCCTTCCACAGGATGAGCATGGTGAGTTCGGCGAGGTAGTCGCCGGTGAGCACGTCGATCGGGCCGCCCTCGACCATCTCCCGCGCGGCAGAGAGACGGTCGCCGTAGAAGCCGGAGCAGTTGGCGATGCGCAGGAGGTCACGCTTCTCGGCCATCGTCACGCTCCTTGGGGGGGTCGGCTGGTCGACACCGTACCGCGTCGTTCACGACGGCTGGCGGGACTGCCGCGGCTTCCCGCCCGTCGGCTCGGCCCGGCCGGACGGGCCATGCTCGGCCTCGGGGGTCATTTGCCGCCGACGCCGGCGAGGCCGGCGACCAGCCAACGGCGGGCGACGAGGTAGAGCAGGAACACCGGCAGGGTGGAGATCAGCACCGCCATCATCAGGCCCGGGATGTTGATGGCGAACTGCCCCTGGAAGTTCCAGAGGCCGAGCGTCACCACCCGGCTGCCCTGCTCGGAGGTGAGGATGAGCGGGAAGAGGAAACCGTTCCAGGCGTTGATGCCGGTGAAGATGCAGACCGTGCTGATGCTTCCCCGCGACATCGGAAGGACCAGCCGCCAGAAGATCCGGAACGCACCCGCGCCGTCCACCGTCATCGCCTCGTACAGCTCCCGCGACACGTCGCGCAGCGCGCCGGAGAGGATCAGCACCACCAGCGGGAGCTGGAACGCCACCGTCGGAAGGATGATCGCGGTCAGCGTCTCGAAGAGTCCGAGCTGGTCCATCATCCAGTAGACCGGGATGATGGTCGCCTGCGCCGGGATCGCCAGGCCGATCAGAAAGCCGCGGAAGGCGGCGCCGGCGAACCAGCTGGTGGACCGGACGATGCCGTACGCCGCGGGCAGCGCCAACACGAGCATCAGCGCGACGCTGCCGGCCGTCACGATCGCGGTGTTGCCCATGTAGGTGCTGAACCCGAATCGCCACACCTCCCGGACGTTGTCCACGGTGATGCTGTTCGGTAGCGAGAACGGCCCCTTCTGGTAGTCCGACCGCCGCTCCAGACTCCAGAAGATCATCAGCACGATCGGGACGGCGACGATCAGCAGCCAGACCGAGGTGAGCACGCCGGAGACGTAGTTGGGGCGTTCGACCGCGCGTCGGCGCGTCGGCGCGTCGTACGGGTCCCGCCGCCTGATGCCGGGCCGCTGGGGGGCGTCCGGGCCGTCGGCGCCGCGCGACGTCAGTACCGCCACGTCACAGACCTTCCAGTGTGGAGCGCATCTTGGCGAAGCCGGAGAAGCGCACGATCAGCAGGGACAGGACCGTGCCGAACACGACCAGCACGGTGGCGATGGTTGCCGCGAAGCTCAACTCGTACTGACGGAAGCCCTCCACGTACATCACGAACGGCAGCACGTGGGTCGCGTCGCCGGGTCCCCCGTTGGTCAGCAAAAGGATCGTCTCGAAGTAGGTGAGCGAGCCGACGATCATCAGCGTCGAGGAGGTGATCACGGTGTTGCGAAGCTGCGGCAGGGTGATGTGCCAGAAGGCCTCCCACCGGTCCACCCCGTCGACCACCGCCGCGTCGTAGAGCACCCGGGGGATGTTGCGCGCGCCGGCCTGGTAGAGCAGCGCGTGGAAGGGGACGAACTGCCAGGCCACGGTGAGCACGATGCAGGCGAGCGCCCCTCGCGGATGCCCGATGATGTTGCCGTCGGGAAACCCGATGTATCCACCGAGCTTCGCCGCCACCCCGAAGTTGGGATCCAGGATCGACTTCCACAGCAGGGCGATCGCGGCGCTGGAGAGCAGCAGGGGAAGGAAGAACACCGCCGACAGGATCGCCCGGTTGCGCTGCTGACCGGCCGCCCAGACGCCGAGACCGAGCGCGATCGGCGTCTGCGTCGCCCAGCACAGCACGGTCAGCAGCACGGTCGTGCCGGTCGCGGCGAGCACGGTGTCGTCGGTGAACAGCCGCTGCCAGTTGGCCAGCCCGGCCGGCTGCGGGTCACCGAGGCCGTTCCAGGTGGTGAACGAGAGCACGGCGACCCCGATGACGGGGAGCACCGCGAACGTGCCGAAGAAGAGCGCCGCCGGCAGGACGTAGAGGGCGTTCGGCCGGGGCGCCCGGTCAATGCCGCTGCGGAGCCGGCGCGGCCGCCACCGATCCACCGTCGGCGGCGGCGCGTCGGTTGTCGTGATCACTTGAGGTTCACCATCGCGGTGACGAAACCGGTCGCGTCGAGCTGCTTGAGGAAGACCTTCTGCAGGTTCGTCAGCATCGGCTGGGCGACCCGGTTGGCGATCGCCTGATCCCAGGAGAGCTGGAAGCTCGACGCGTCCCGCACCATGCCGTAGACGAACCGCGCGAACTCCGGGCTCGGTGACCGGTCGAACCGGCTCTCGATGTCGGCGATCGCGGGCACGTCACCGCGGCCGATGTAGTCGTCCACGTAGGCGTCGCTCGCCATCTCCTTGAGGAAGGCGATCGACGCTTCCACGTTGTCCGAGCTCTTGGTCACCGAGAAGTAGTTGGTGGGGTTGCCGACGATCGCCTTCGGGTTGCCCGTGCCGCCCTCGATCGCCGGGAAGGTGGCGAAGCCGAGCGCGCTCCTGGCGAACTGCGGCTGCTCGCGTACCTGGTTGGTGTACTCCCACGAGCCCATCAGGTGCATCGCGGCGCGTCCCTGCGCGAAGAGGGTGCCCGAGCCGCCGGTCTCGTAGCCGACCGAGGCGAAGTTGCTGGCGAAGCCACCCCGGTCGACCAACTCGCGGATCTTGTCGATCGCGCCCGCGATCGCCGGGTCCTTCCAACCGTCGCTGTCGCCGTCGGCGATCCGCTGGAACGGCTGCGGCCCGCCGAGCCGGTCGACGAAGTATTCCAGCCACATCAGCAGCGTCCACGTCTGCGAGCCGGCGACCGCGAACGGCGTGATGCCGGCCTTTTTCAGCTCGTCGACGAAGGCGAGCATCTGCGACCACGTCGCCGGCGGCTGCTGCACGCCGACCCGCTTGAGCACGTCCTTGTTGTAGTAGAGGATGACCGGCTGCATACCGCGGTTGGGGATGCCGTAGAACGCGCCACCGATCTTGCCGGACTCCAGCACCGACGGGATCCACTTGGCCTTGAAGGCGGCGTCCTCGTTCAGCGTCGGCGTGAGGTCGACGAGCAGGCCGGCGTCCACGTACTCCCGGATGCTGCCGCTGCCCCAGTTGAAGAAGATGTCCGGTTGCGTGCGACTGCCCATCGCCACCCGGAGGCGGTCGCGGTAGGGGTCGTTGGCGAACGGGGTGATCTTCGCCTTCGCCTTGTGCGCCGCGTTGAAGCGGGTCACCGCGCCGTTCTGCACCGCGTTCTGCGCCTCGTCCTGCAGCACCCAGACGTCGAGGTCGCCGGGGGCCTCCAATCCGCCACCGCCCTTCGGGTCGTCACCGCAGGCCGAGGTGCCGAGGATCAACGCGCCGGCCCCCGCGCCGGCAAGGCCCATCACCGTTCGCCGGGAGACGGGCGATCGATGGGAGATCTGCGTCGGGGTGGTCATATGAGCCGCCGTCCCTTCGAAGAGGCCTGTTCGCGCCGCGACAGACCGGGTCGTGAAGTGCGTCTGCACAGAGTCCAGCGGTCCGTAACTTTTCGGTGCTGGCCCCGATAATTCGTGGTGATGTGGCGCACGCTACGACGCGGTGAGGAAACGGTCAAGGCCTATGTCTGCAGGAAGGTCGGCGATACGGTGAGGCGACTTCGCCCTCGACGCCGGGGCTAGTTTCCGGAAATATGTCGGAAGCAACCCGAGCCGGCCGGGATGGCGATCCGTGGCCCGCAGCGGCTGCGGAACAGCGTGGAACAGCGACAGGAGGCCGCCCGTGAGCAGCGACGGCAACGCAACAGATGCCGGCCGGACCCGCACCGGGGACGGTGGACACCAGGTGACGACGGTGCACGATGGACAACTCCTCGCCGCCCCGGCAGATGGCCGCCACCCGGTGCCGCCACTCCGCCCCGACCCCTGGCAGGACGCGTCGCTTCCCGTCGCACGGCGCGTGGACGATCTGCTCGCCCGGCTGACGCTCGAGGAGAAGGTGGCCCAGCTGTACGGGATGTGGCTCGGCGCCGCCGCCACCGACCAGGACATGGCCCCGCACCAGCACGACCTCGTCGAAGAGACCCTGGACTGGGCCACGCTGATCCGCGACGGTCTCGGCCAGCTCACCCGCCCCTTCGGCACCGCGCCGCTCGACCCGGCGCTCGGGGCCCACGCCCTGGCCCGGCTGCAGACCGAGCTCGTCGCCGCCAGCCGGTTCGGCATCCCGGCGATCGCCCACGAGGAGTGCCTTTCCGGCTTCATGACCTGGGGCGCCACCGTCTACCCCACCCCGCTCGCCTGGGGCGCCAGTTTCGACCCCGCCCTCGTGGAGCGGATGGCCGCGCAGATCGGCGCCGCGATGCGGCAACTCGGTGTCCACCAGGGACTCTCGCCGGTCCTCGACGTGACGCGCGACCCGCGGTGGGGACGCACCGAGGAGACCATCGGTGAAGATCCGTACCTCGTCGCGACGATCGGGACCGCCTACGTACGCGGCCTCCAATCCACCGGCATCGTCGCCACCCTCAAACACTTCGCCGGCTACTCGGCCTCCCGGTCCGGTCGCAACTTCGCCCCGGTCGCGGTCGGCCCGCGCGAACTCGCCGACACGCTGCTGCTCCCCTTCGAGATGGCCATCCGCGACGGCGGCGCACGCTCAGTCATGCACTCGTACACGGAGATCGACGGCGTGCCCTCCGCCGCCGACGGCGAACTCCTCACCGGCCTGCTCCGCGAGACGTGGGGATTCACCGGCACGGTCGTCTCCGACTACTTCGGGGTGTCGTTCCTGCAGTCGCTGCACCGGGTCGCGGCGACTCCGGCGGAGGCGGCCGGGCTCGCTCTGGCCGCCGGCATCGACATCGAGCTCCCCGCCGTACGCTGCTTCGGGCCGCCCCTGATCCGGGCCGTCCGCGAGGGACGGGTCCCGGAGTCGGCCGTGGACCGCGCCGCGCGGCGGGTGCTGCGGCAGAAGTGCGAACTGGGTCTCCTCGACCCCGACTGGCAGCCCACCCCGACCGCGCTCACCGTCCGCACCGCGACGGAGGGCGGCGACCCGGATGGTGTCCCGGGAAGCATCGACCTCGACCCGCCCCGGCACCGCGAGCTCGCCCGCGAGCTCGCCGAGGAGTCCGTGGTGCTGCTCGCGAACGACGGAACGTTGCCGCTGCGCCCCGGCGCCCGGATCGTGCTCGTCGGACCGCTCGCCGACTCCCCCGCCGCCATGCTCAACTGCTACTCCTTCCCCAGCCACGTCGCCACCGAGCACCCCGACCTCGCCGGCGGCGTCGCCATCCCCACGCTGCTGCAGGCGCTCCGCGCCGAACTGCCCAGCGCCGCGCTCTCCCATGTGGCGGCGGGCACGATCGACCGGCAGGAGATGCCGGGCATCGTGGCGGCGGCCGCCGCGGCCGGGAACGCGGATATCTGCGTGGCGGTGGTCGGCGACCGGGCCGGGCTGTTCGGTAACGGGACCTCCGGCGAGGGCTGCGACGCCGAGGATCTGACGCTGCCGGGGCAGCAGGGCGAGTTGCTCGACGCCGTGCTGGCCACCGAGACGCCCGTGGTTCTCGTCGTGCTCAGCGGCCGCCCCTACGCGCTGGGACGGTACGCGGACCGGCTCGCCGCCGTAGTGCAGGCGTTCTTCCCCGGCGAGGAGGGCGGATCGGCGGTCGCGGGGGTGCTCACCGGCCGGGTCTGCCCCTCGGGGCGTCTGCCGGTCAGCGTCCCCCGCCGCCCCGGTGGTCAGCCGGCGACCTACCTCGCGCCGCCGCTCGGCCACCGCACCGAAGTCAGCTCGATCGACCCGACCGCCCTCTACCCCTTCGGCCACGGCCTGTCCTACACCTCGTTCTCCTGGGAGAACGTCCGGATCGACGGCGAACCGGTGCCGGCCGGGCGGCCGGTCGAGCTCGGCACCGACGCCGCACTGACCCTGTCGCTGACGGTGCGCAACACCGGTGACCGTCCCGGCGCCGAGGTCGTCCAGCTCTACCTGCACGACCCGGTCGCCCAGGTGACCCGCCCGGTCATCCGGCTCACCGGGTACGCGCGGGTCGCGCTCGCGCCCGGCGAGGCTCGCGCGGTGGATTTCCGGGTGCACGCCGACCTCGCCTGCTTCACCGGGCGGGCCGGCGAAAGGATCGTCGAGCCGGGCGAGCTGGAACTGCGCCTCTCCGCCTCCAGCGCCGATGACCGGCACACCGTCGCGCTCCGGTTGGTCGGCCCCGAGCGCCGGGTCGACCACCGGCGGCAGCTGGCCGCGGAGGTGACCGTCCGGTAGCCGCCCCCCATTCGCCAAGGAAGCCGCCGACACCACGGACCGGCGGAAGCGGGTCTGACACGCCGCGGGATGGGCACATCCATCGCATGATCCTCGTCGGCACCTCCGGATGGCAGTACCGCGACTGGCGCGACCGGTTCTATCCCGCCGGGCTGCCGCAGCGGTGCTGGCTGGAGCACTACGCCGCGCACTTCGCGACGGTGGAGGTCAACAACGCCTTCTACCGGCTGCCCGAACGCGCCACGTTCGCGCAGTGGCGGGCTCGTACGCCGGACGACTTCTGCGTCGGAGTGAAGATGAGCCGCTATCTGACGCACATCAAGCGGCTCCGGGAGCCGGCGGAGCCGGTCGAACGGTTCCTGAGCCGGGCGAGCGCGCTCGGCGACCGACTCGGCCCGGTGCTCCTGCAACTGCCGCCCACCCTGCGCGCGGACATCGCGGCGCTGGACGAGACGCTCGCCCTCTTCCCACCCGAGGTGCGCGTCGCGGTCGAGCCCCGGCACCGCAGTTGGTGGAGCGACGAACTGCGGGCGACGCTGACCAGGCGCGGGGCGGCGCTGTGCTGGGCCGACCGCCGGGGCCGACCCGTCACGCCACTGTGGCGGACGGCGGACTTCGGCTACCTGCGGCTGCACGAAGGGCTGGCCGATCCCCGTCCCCGCTACGGGCGGGCCGCCCTGACGTCCTGGATCGACCGGCTCGCCGACACGTATGGCGACGGCGCGCCGTCGTACGTGTTCTTCAACAACGACCCCGCCGGCGCGGCGGTGACCGACGCCTCCGCGCTGGCCAGGACGGCCGCGCGGCGGGGCATGGCGGTCACCCGCACGCCATGACCCGCGTGATCAGGGACCGTGGCCACGACGCGCCGACGACGCGCCGGAGTTGGTCCCTGATCGCGCGGATCGTCAGTGCTGCTGCAGACCGCCGGCGCCGACACTGCCGACCAGTCGACCGCCCTGCTGCCCATCCGGGGCGTAGACCAACGGGGTGTCGACGAGGTGCTCGGCGAGCATCCACGCCTGGATCTCCCCCTTGCGGATGACCTCGGAGACCACCAGGTCGTTGGTGCCGTCATCGCCCATGTCGGCCGCCTCCCGGGCGGTCTCCCGCGCACAGGTGAGGATGATCTCGTGTGCCTGGAGCAGACGCGAGAGCATCGACGGCACCTCCTCCACCCCGTTCGGGGCGCGCGGCACCTGGGTGATCTCGGCGACGTGGCGGGGGTCGCCGACCGCCGTCCCGCCCAGAGTCTGGACCCGCTCGGCCAGCAGGTCGACGATCGCCAACTGCTCCGTCGCGTGCTTGTCGAGCAGCAGATGCAGCTGAAAGAAGGTCACTCCGCGCATCAGCCAATGGTGCTTCTTGTAATGCGAGTACAGGATCTGGGTGTCGGCCAGCATGCGGTTCAACCGCTCGCACGACCGCATCCGCGTCTCGAAGGGCAATGCGATCGGCAACTGCCGGACGGTGCCGAACGGCTGGATCTCCTTGCCGTACGAGTGCAGCCACGGCTGGCTGCCCCCTGGGGTCGTCATCTCGGCTCCCGATGGTGGTGTCGACCCGATCGGGTCGAGGGCGGTCGCCGGCCGGCCGTCGCAGCCGGTCGGATCGGACTGGGTCAGAGCGTGGCTGTCACGCCGGCATCATCGACATCAGTTCCTTGGGCATCGTGGACTTCACGTCGTCCCACTCCCCGTCGGTGATGTACGGCCGCAGCGCGGTCAGAACGGTCTGCACGAGGCGCTCGATCCCACCGTCGATCTCGAAGCGGAAGTCGCTGCGGACCCGGGCCAGGAATTCGCTGCGCCCCATCTTCTTCGGCACCGATTCCGGTTCCCAGCCGTCGTAGTAGACGCCGCGGATCACCAACGGCAGTTGGGCGGCGAGATGGACGGCCTCGCCGACCGGCAGACGATCACGCAGGCAGTGCAGGACCGCCCGCATCGCGAGGTAGGACTGGTTCCGGCGCTCCTTCGGCCAGCCGTACGCCTGCTCGATGTCCTTGAGGACCTTGTTGGTCTTCTCCACGCTGCTGTCGAGAGCGTTTACTTGCGCACTGGTCATCTCTGCGGCCCTTCTCGAGTCAGGAATGCGGGAGGCAGCGCCGCGCAACCCGCACCACTCACTGCCACCTCGACGTAGGAAGAGCGTTCCGCGCGGGCGGGTGAGCACGCCTCACCCGATCAAGATGAGAAGAGTCCGCAGGGCGGGATCTCCACGGATCAGGCGGCGTCGAGCAGGCTCGCCAGGGTGGCCGCGTTGCGCTGCGCGGCGTCCCCCGCGCAGTTGTTCATCAGCACGTGGGTCCGCTCCGTCTCGTCGGCGAGTTGCCTCAGCCTCGGCGCCCATTCCCGCAGTTCGTCGTCGGAGTAGCGGTAACCGAACTTCTCCTGGATGTCCTTGCTGGTCCACCGCTCGCTATGGCCGTGGAACCGCATCACCGCCAGGTCGGAGGTGGCGGCGAGCACCGGGGGGACCGACGAGCGGTGTCCCTGCGGCATGTCGACACACACGTACGGCAACGCGTGGGCGCGCAGGAACTCCAGCGTCTCGTCCCGGTTGTCCCCCGAGAACCACGAGGCGTGGCGGAACTCGAAAGCCGGCCGCAGCGGCCGGCAGCGTCGCTCCACCTCCAGCAGGTACTGCTTGTGCGCGCGGGTGATGGTGAACCAGGGCGGAAACTGGAAGAGGAGCACGCCGAGCCTGCCGGCCGCCACGAGCGGATCAAGCGCGGAGAGGAACCGCGTCCAGACTTCCTCGTACACCTGCGGGCTCAGGTCGTCGGGGTAGACGGTCTTCTTCTCCGTCTCCGGGCGCAGATCCTTGTACAGCGCGGCCACCCGCGTGGGGTGGCCGGTGAGCAGGCTGAACGCCTTGACGTTGAAGGTGAAGCCGGGAGGCGTGCGGGCGGCCCACAGCGCCGCCGTCTGCTCCGCGGGCGGCGAATAGTAGGTCGCGTCGACCTCGACCAGAGGGAACTGGCTCGCGTAATAGCCGAGCCGCTTCTCCGGGGTGTCCGCCGAATTCGGGTACCAACCGGACTCCAGCAGCGTCCGGTCAGTCCACGAAGCCGTGCCCACCTTGATCTCACCCATGCCGTCGCTCCCGGCGAGGCCGGACCGCCGTTACGCAGCCCGCCGCTCGCGGGCCTGCTTGCAGGTCACACAGGAGGTGGCCGACGGGAAGATCTCCAGCCGCTCGACGGGGATCGGCACGGCGCAACCCTCGCAGAAGCCGTAGGTGCCTTCGGCGAGCCGCGCAAGCGCGCGCTCGAACTGCACGCGCCGATCGAGGATGGCGAGGATCAGGTACTGAGCCGTCTCGCGCTCCGCGGTCTTCGTGCCGCTGTCGACCTGGTCGTCGCCCGCCGTGTCGCCCCCCTCGACCAGCCGGAGCACCTGGTTCTCCGCGACCGCCCGCTCGTATTCGGCGGTCAGCTCGTCGTAACGGGCCTGCAGCGAGCCGCGGATCTGTTCCGTGTCCGCGAGTGACCGGACACGATCGGGGTTCTCCGTCTTCGCGACCTGGGAACCCGCGGCGACCGCACCATTGACCAGCATGCTCGCTCCTTCCATGGGACGACCGTGGCACTCCTCGGGGAACGGACCGGGTGATCCGCACGATGCGCCGTGACGGCCCGCGAGATACCCGGACGGTCATCGCGTCAAACCGCCCGTCCGGCGCGTTATCTCTCCTCCACCACGGCGGGGTGCCGCGGGTCGTCGAGCCGCACCACCACGTCCGCGAAGAGCGCCGGGGCGACCTCCTCGTCATAGCGGGTGAAGGCGGGCAGGGTCCAGGCGTCCTCGGGCGACGTGCGGCGGGCCAGGGCGCCGGGCGAGAGCACCAGATGCACCAGAACGTCGAACGGGAGGGCGCCGCCGAGCAGCAGCGGACCACTGACGAGCACGACCGCGGCCGGCGGCAGCGTGATGTAGTCGGCTCGGCTCGCCCGCTCGGTGTCCGCGTTCCACAGCGACGGCAGGATCCGTCCGGTGCCGCCGGGACCTGCCGGGTCGAGCACCTCCCGGCGCAGCCCCGTCTCGTCCAGCCAACCGCCGTAGAAGGCGTCCGCGTTGCTGCGACCGAACTCGTAGCGCAGCGAGGCGGGGCGGAGAAACCCCCGGGCGGAGATCGGTACGGCGGGGCGGCCCCGCGTCCGTAGCGGATCGACCAGCGCCTCGGCGAGCCGCTCCGGCACGGCTGCCGGCGCGCCGTCCACGGCTACCCGGAGCCGCTGCTCCGGCCGCTCGCCGGCGAGCCGCTCCGCCAGCTCCTCGACGAGCAGCTCGGGCGTGATGGGTCGGATCCTCACCGACCCATCGTGCCTGGTGCGGGCGGGAGAGCTCCGGGCGGTCAGCCGTTGTGGTCGATCGTGATCACGACATCGTCGGCGAGGCGGTAGCCGACCCCGTAGACGGTGGTGATCAGCGGCATCCGGTCGCCGACCTTGACCCGTAGCCGTCGAATGTGGACGTCGACGGTGCGCACGCCGGTGTGCTCGTAGCCCCATACCGCCGTGAGAAGCTGCAGCCGGGTGAAGACCCGGCGCGGGTTTTCCACGAAATGCAGCAGGAGATCGAACTCGAGCCGGGTCAACGGCAGCAGCTCGCCGTCGAGGAGCACCGAGCGTGACGCGGAGAGAATGTGCAACCCGGCCGGCTCGGGCGTCACCGGCTGCGGGGGTGGGGTCGGGGCCGCGGACGGACGCCGGGGCACCGGCACCGGATGGGGATGATCGCCGTGCGCCGGCGAAACGATCACACTCCCTTCCCCGCACTCCAGCATCTCGCGCGCCGCCTCGAGCAGGCGGCGGGCCGGCGGGGTGAGCGCCTCCTCGCAGGCGAGGGGGATCGAGAGGGTGACGGTCAGGGTCGGCGCTCCCGGGTTGGCGGGGCGCCGTGAGGCCACCGGGGGCCGGCCCGGTCCGGCGGGTTGGGAGGTGTGCCATCCAGCACGCGACGACGCGGGGCTGACCGACATGGTCCTCCTTGACAGATCCGGACATCTCAACGCGCGCAATGGCACGCGTGAGCGACTCCCCAGGAAGCACGGCGCCCCGGCGGGAAAGAACAACACACGGGGAGACGCCCGAAGGCACCGCACGTGACGATGCTGCCGGCCCCCCGCGCTCCGGTCAATAGTCTCGGCGTTGCATAAATGTGACAATCGACAAACGCAACGTAGTCGATCGCTCGCTAATCAGGGCCTGCGCTAGTGGTAATGGCGGCCCGGCAGGATAGGCTCATGCGTGGAGTGCTGACCGGGTTCGCTGCTCTTTGGACGGTCACCCTGGTCGGCTATCTGCTCGGTCGGCACGAGCTGCTCGGGCCGCACGCCACCACCGCCCTCACCCGACTCGTCTTCTTCATCGCCGCGCCGGCACTGCTCTTCACCACGCTCGCGACCTCGCCGCTCGACGAGGTCTTCACCGGCGCGCTCGCCGCCTTCGTGGTCAGCACGATCGTGGTCGCCGTCGGCTACGTGACGGTGGCCCGATTCCTCTGGCGGCGGCCCGCCGCCGAGGTCACCGTCGGCGCCCTCTCCGCCTCGTACGTCAACACGGCCAACCTCGGCATCCCGGTCGCGGCGTACGTGCTCGGCGACGTGTCCTTTGTGGCCCCGGTGCTTCTCTTCCAGGTGCTGCTCGCCTCTCCGCTCGCGCTGGCGGTGCTCGACGCCACCGCCGCCGCCCGGCGTCCGCCGCTCCGGCGCCTCGCGCTGCTCCCCGTCCGCAACCCGATCATGCTCGCCTCGGCGGCCGGTCTCGCCGTCACCGCCTCCGGGTGGCACCCGCCCGCCGAGGCGCTGCGACCGTTCACGCTCATCGGCTCGGCCGCCGTGCCGTTGGCGTTGCTCGCCCTGGGCATGTCCCTGCCGGGCAGCCGGCCGCTGGCCGCCGGCGGCGAGGCCCGCGAGCGATACACCGCGGTGGCGCTGAAAGTGGTGGCCCAGCCCGTCGTGGCATACCTGGTCGCCCGCTTCGCGCTCGGCCTGACCGGCCCGACGCTGCTCGCCGCCGTGGTCACCTCGGCGCTCCCCACCGCGCAGAACGTCTTTGTCTTCGCCACGCGGTACCAGCGGGGCGAGGCGGTCGCCCGCGACAGCATCGTGCTCTCCACCCTCGCCGCGGCCGTGTCGCTGACGGTCATCGCCGCCGCGCTCCACTGAGCACGGACGTCGAGCGTCGCGGTCAGCCGTCGCGGTTGATGCCCACCCGGGCGTCGTCGGCAAGCCGGTAACCGACGCCGTAGACGGTCGTCACCATCGGAACCCGCTCCCCCAGCTTGGCGCGGAGCCGCCGCACGTGCACGTCCACGGTCCGGGCGACGGCGTTCTCGTAGCCCCACACGCCGCTCAGCAACTGCCGTCGGGTGAAGACCCGGCGCGGGTGCTCGACGAGGAAGAGCAGGAGATCGAACTCAAGCCGGGTGAGCGGCACGCGCTCGCCGGCGCGTGTCACCGTGCGCGAGGCGGCGAAGATCCGCACCGCCGGCGCGTCGCCGGGATCGGTGGTCGCGACCCGCCCGATGGGGCCGCCGGGCAGCGGCGGGCGGACGGGGCCGCCGCCGACCGTCACCCTTGCCTCACCCTGGTCGACGAGGTCCCGGACCAGCTCCAACAGGCGGAACGCCTGCGGGGTCAGGGTCTCGCCGGCGAGGGAGATGTCGAAGGTGACGGTCAGGCTCGGAGCGCTGCCGTCGCCCCCCACGGCGGGTTGTCGCGGGACGCGCGACGCCCCGGACGACTGGTACGCGCGCGGTGAGATCGCGATGACCGACATGCGGCCTCCTTGTGACTCGATGTGCCGCCCCCGCGCAGGGTCGCGCGGCGCGTCAGCGGGTCGCCCGCCCGGCGGTCGCCGGCGGTACGGCGGTCAGGTGTGCGGAGAGGTCCGTGGGCCCGAAGGCGGGCAGCCCGGCCGATCGCCACGCGGCGAACCCGCCCACGATGTCGGTGGCGCGGCGCAGCCCGAGATCCTGCAGGGCGGCGGCCGCCAGGGACGACGTATAACCCTCCTGGCAGAAGATCACCACGGGCAGGTCGTACCGGTCCGCGATCGGCAGCCGCGCGGCACTGCGCGGATCGAACCGCCACTCGAGCACGTTCCGCTCGACGATGAGCGCCCCCGGC
Source organism: Micromonospora sp. NPDC049679 (assembly GCF_040659735.1). Lineage (NCBI taxonomy): Bacteria > Bacillati > Actinomycetota > Actinomycetes > Micromonosporales > Micromonosporaceae > Micromonospora > Micromonospora sp. NPDC049679. The sequence goes on along the minus strand of NZ_JBFANZ010000054.1, from coordinate 5,603 downwards.
ACGGCGCCCGTCGCGGCGCGTTGAGCCGCCGGACGGATGTCGACCAGTACGGCCCCACCGCGATAGGCGAGGTGCCCCTCTTCAGGGTGGAGACGGCGCAACCGGCCCCGGGCGGCCGTCAGGATCGTGTCGATGCCACGCGAGCCGGCCGGCGGCCGTGGCCCACGACAGCTGGACGCCTCGATGCTCCTCGCGCTCACCGCGCCCCACCTCCGTTCGCGACTGCGGGGGCTTACCACGCCACCCCCGCGCGCGCCACCTCGGCGACCCGCAGTCCGCCGCGGGCGTCGAGGTGGTAGCGGGTCATGCTGCGCAGGGCGGGTGCGTAGACGTGCACGCTGATCGCCGGGTCGCCGCCACGGTTGACGATGCGGTGGATGTGGTGGGTGCCGAATCGACGGCCGGCCCCGGCGACGAGCACCGCGCCGCGCGACTCTCCGCCGGCCACGGTCTCCTCCACCAGAGCGCCCGAGAGCACGACGAACGCGCCGGCCGATCCCCCGTGGTCGTGCAGCTCCGTTTCCTGCCCCGGCAACCAGGTGAGCAGCCAGGCTTCGTGATCGGGTCGCTCCGCGATGCGGGCGTACCACCGGTCAACGGGATCGAACCGCGGCCGGACCGGCCACCGATCGGGGTCGGCCGCGTAACGGCCGGCGATGGCGAGCAGGTCAGGGCGGGCGGTGCCGGAGAAGGTCATGCGAGTTCCTCGACGCGAGACGGAAGGCCACTGCGCGACAGCTTAGCCGATAATGCCTATGGGTTTAATAGGACATCGGCAGTGATCTGCCGTCCGCCGGCGAAAACACAGCTCGACGCTCCCCCCGCCGCAAGCACGGCAAGATCCCTAGAATGTACGAATTGTCATTCTTTTTCCATCCGATCCAGACCAGCTGACCGATGAGGAGAGCACCCCGCGCCCGCACCGGGCGTGCCTCAATCGAAAGGCGATGGTCGTGGCGACATCGCACAACCAGGGACTGCGGCAATCGACGGTCAACCGCGCCGCCGCCTGCACCCTCCTTCTCATCACCGGCCTCCTCATCTTCAGTGTCTGGATGGTGAACGGCGCGATCAACCAGGAGACCGCGGCGTTCGAGCGCCAGGCGCAGTTCAAGGCGCTCGCCATCGAGTTGAACGGGGCGTCGGACCTGCTGACCGACGAGGCCCGCAAATACTCCGCCAACGGAGATCGCGCGCATCTCGACAAGTACTGGCGCGAGATCACCGAGACGAGGACCCGCGACAAGGTTGTCGCCCGACTGCGCGAACTCGGCGCGGGGAGCGACGAACTCGCGCTGGTGGACGAGGCGAAGGCGAAGTCCGACGCGCTGGTGCAGACCGAGTCACGCTCCCAGCGGCTGATGCTCGAGGCGGCCGGGGTGAAGCCCGACGAGATGCCACCGGCCATCGCCCAGTTCACCCTCGCGCCAACCGACCGGGCCCTCAGCCCGCTCGCCAAGCGCGAGATCGCCCGGTCGATCATGTTCGACGCCAAGTACGACCAGGACAAGAGCGTGATCGCGGAGCCGATCAGCAAGTTCGAGACGCTGATGAACGGCCGCGCCGAGCAGGCGGTCCGGGACGCGCAGCAGTCGACCAAGACCTCGGTGCAGGTGCTGATCGGCCTCGCCGTGCTCCTGCCCCTGGCGATGGGAGCCGTCGTCTACCTCTATGCCAGCAAGGTGGGCAAGATCGTCGTGCGCTACACCGACGCGCTACGCGGCCGGGACCAGAACGACCTCACGTTCCGGCTGGAGGCCGCCGGGACCCGCGAGCTGCACGCTCTCGGCGGGGCATTCAACGACGAACTGGACCGTACGCTGCACCTGGTGCAGGCGGTGGCGGGCAACTCGGAGACGCTGGCCTCCTCGTCGCACGAACTCTCGGTCACCAGCGAGCAGGTCGCGACGAGCGCTGACCAGGCCAGTGACCAGGCAGGGCTGGTTTCGGCGGCGGCGGAGCAGGTCTCACGCAACGTGCAGACAGTCGCGGCCGGCGCGGAGGAGATGGGCGCGTCGATCCGGGAAATCGCGCAGAACGCCAACGAGGCCGCCCGGGTCGGGCACGACGCGGCCACCGTCGCCACCGCCACCACCGAGGCGGTCGCGAAGTTGGGTGCGTCGTCGGTCGAGATCGGCAACGTCATCAAGGTGATCACGTCGATCGCGGAACAGACCAACCTGCTCGCCCTCAACGCCACCATCGAGGCCGCCCGTGCCGGGGAGACCGGCAAGGGCTTCGCCGTGGTCGCCAACGAGGTCAAGGAGTTGGCGCACGAGACCGCGAAGGCGACCGAGGACATTTCCCGCCGCATCGGGGCGATCCAGGGCGACACCCAGGTCGCGGTCGCCGCGATCGAGCAGATCACGCAGGTCATCGGCAGGATCAACGACTACCAGACGACGATCGCGAGCGCGGTCGAGGAGCAGAGCGCCACGACCAACGAGATGAACCGAGGCGTGTCGGAGGCCGCGACCGGCTCCGGTCACATCGCCGAGAACATCTCCGGCGTCGCCATGGCGACCCAGACCGCGGCCGCCGGCATCGCCGAGGCCAAGCGGGCGACCGCCGAACTGGCGCGGATGAGCGGCGAGCTGCAGCGGCTGATCGCCGACTACCGCTACTGATCGCAGGATCGACTCACCGGCCCACCCCGCTGGCCCGCCCCCGGCTGATCGCCGGGAGCGGGCCCGCTGGTCGTTCGCGCACGCGCTCCGGCGTACGTCGTACCGCCCGGTCGGGCGCCCCGGGCCGGCCAGGGGTCGGCACGACCGGTCAGGCGAGGCCGAGCAGCTCGGGCGCGGTCGCCAACGACCGGAAGTGCTCGCCGGGCGCGGACAGCAGCTTGCGCTCGTCGAGGTCGAGCAGCCCCGCGACGCCGATCAGCTCGGCGGAGAGGGTGCCGTCGACCCGGCGCAGCTCCTGCACGACCCGGAACGTCTTTCCCTCACTCCAGACAAAGGCGCAGGTCACGTCGAGTTCGTCGCCGCCGCGCAGCTCGCTGCGGTAACGGATGGTGGTCTCCAGCGCGACGGGCCCGACCCGGGTGGCGAGCAGCCGCTCCTGGGAGACGCCCGCCGCGCGCAGGCATTCCCAGCGGGCGTGCTCGGCGTACTGGAGGTAGACCGCCTGGTTGACGTGGCCCTGGGTGTCGAGCTCGTAGCCCCGCACCGTGATCCGTACCCGAAAGTCCCCGCTCATGCCCCCGCCTCCGTCACCGCGCGGCCACTCGCCGGCCGGCCTGGCGCAGGCTACCGAACGTCTCCCGACGCGTGATCTCAGGTCGTGCCCCAGACCGCGCCGACCCGGGCCGCGATCGCCTCGCCCTGCGCCACCCCGGCCGCGAGCGAGACCGCGGTGCGCGAGGCGTCGAGGACATTGGGGCCGATCGCCTCCTCCGCCGCCTCGTCCGGCGACACCAGGATCGACCGCACGTCCCCCAGCTCGCGGAGCTCCGCCTCCGGGGAGGTGCGGAACAGACCGACGACCGGGGCGATGACCACCACCGCCTTGGCGCCCGCCGCGAGGTCCGCGTTGGTCACCGACCGCACGCCGCCGTCCATGTAGCGGCCACCATTGATCGACACCGGCGGAAAGACGCAGGGTACGGCGCAGCTGGCGGCCACCGCCCGGACGAGCGGGATGCCGTCGGCGTCGTCCCAGGCGGCGGGTTCCCCGGTGTTGGCGTCGACGACCGTGATGACGAGCCGCGGTTGGGCCGGCCAGTCGTGCACCGGCAGCAGCGCGGCGAAGCGGTCGACCTGCACACGGTCCTCACCCAGTGGGGCGGCGAGCGCCAACCGCCCGAGGCGGGCGCGGGCATCCGCGGACTCCAGCGCGGTGTCCGAGACGATCCCGAACGCCTGGGCGATGAGCGAGAGATCCAGCTGCAGGGAGAGCTCCTCGCCGCCGCCTCCCGCGGCCTGGAAGAACGAGACGGCCTGGTCGAGGTCGACCGCGGTCGCCACCAGCGCACCCACCACGGAGCCGGCCGACGTGCCGACGATCAGGTCCGTGGTGCTGAGGTCGACCCCCACGTTGCGGAGCCCTGCCAGCAGACCGATCTCCCAGGCGATCCCGGTCACCCCTCCGCCACCAAGCACGAGCGCACGGGCCATGTCCCCTCCTCCGTCGTCGGCTTCGCGTCCATTCCTACCCAGCGGCGAAGGATCGCGGACAGTTCCGGCGGAATTCGGCGATCATTGCGGCCACGCATCCGCTGCGGACCTCAGCTGCGCGCCGGCTCCCAGACCGAGCAGTCGTGGGCGAAGAGGACCCGGCGCGGGTCGAAGTCGAGCATCCGCATCTCCCCATCCTCGCCACGACGGCGCCGGGGTCAACGATGTTCGCGCTCGGCGCAGCGGGGAACCCGACCGGTTGAGCCCGGTTGATTCGGCTGCTTCAATATCCGCGGGAACCCGGGCCGGTCACGTCATCACCCATCGCACCGTGACAGGAGATCACCATGCTCCGCAGGCCCATTCTCGGGGCCGCCCTGGTCGCGCTCGCCGCGCTCTTCGGACTGCTCGTCGCCAGGCCCGCCCTGCCCGCCCCTCCCGCACCCGCCCTTGCCGCCGCTCCCGCACCCGTCCGGGTCATGCCGCTCGGCGACTCGATCACCGGCTCCCCCGGCTGCTGGCGCGCCCTGCTCTGGAACCGACTGCAGAACACCGGCCACACCAACATCGATTTCGTCGGCACGTTGGGCCCACAGGGATGCGGACAGCCGTACGACGGGGACAACGAGGGACACGGGGGGTTTCTGGCGACCAACGTGGCCAACCAGAATCAACTGCCCGGCTGGCTCTCGGCCACCCGCCCCGACATCGTGCTGATGCACTTCGGCACCAATGACGTCTGGAGTAACGTCCCATCAGCGACCATCCTCGGCGCGTACGGCGCGCTGGTCGATCAGATGCGCGCCAGCAACCCCACCATGAAGATCATCGTCGCGCAGATCATCCCGCTGGCGCCGACCAGTTGCGCCGAATGCGGGCAGCGCGCGGTCACGCTGAACAACGCCATCCCGGCCTGGGCGGCCGGAAAGACGACGCGCGAATCGCCGATCACGGTGGTCGACCAGTGGAGCGGGTTCAGCACCGCCGCCGACACGTACGACGGGGTGCACCCCAACGCCGCCGGTGACCAGAAGATGTCCGACAAGTGGTACCCGGCGTTGACGACGGCGCTCACCGGCGGCACGCCGACCATGCCGCCGACCACCCCGCCGCCGACCACCCCGCCAACGACCCCGCCGACGGGCGGTGGTTGTTCAGCGAGCTACCGGATCGCCAGCCAGTGGCAGGGCGGCTTTCAGGGCGAGGTGACCGTCCGAAACAACACAACGACCCCGATCACCGGTTGGACCGTGCGGTTCGTCTTCGCCGACGGGCAGCGGATCAGCCAGTCGTGGAACGGCACGGTGACCCAGAGCGGAGCGAACGTCACGGCGAAGAACGTGAGCTGGAACGGCAACCTGGCCGCCAACGCCAGCACGGCCTTCGGGTTCATCGCCCGCCCGAGCGCCACCATCTGCTGCTGGCCGCCGGAGAGCAGCGACACCTTCTGGTGCGTCCGGTCACGCAGCACCGGAAACAGGTCCA
>NZ_JBFANZ010000053.1:0-25652 GCF_040659735.1 Micromonospora sp. NPDC049679 | reverse complement strand
GATCGGGAAGTCCGCGTATTCGCGTGCCACGTCGAGCAGTTGCGCGGCGCGTTGGCGCTGCTGCCACAGCGGCGCCCGGGTCGGGCGCCCGCGCCGCGTTCTCGTCGCCCGGCCCGACTCGGCCGGCGACGTGCTCGTGACGGGGCCGGCGATCCGGGCGGTCGCGGCGGGCGCCGATCGGGTGATCATGCTCTGCGGACCGCGTGGCCGGGCCGCCGCCGAGTTGCTGCCGGGGATCGATGAGCTGATCGAGTGGCCGCTGCCGTGGATCGACCCGGAGCCGACGCCGGTCGACCGGGACCAGGTGGAGCGGCTGACCGCCCGGCTGGCTGCTACGGGGGCGGACGAGGCGGTGCTCTTCACCTCGTTCCACCAGTCCCCGCTGCCGCTGGCGCTGGTGCTGCGGATGGCGGGGATCGGGCGGATCGCCGCGATCAGCGACGATTATCCGGGCTCCCTGCTCGACGTCCGGCACCGCGTTCCGCTGGGCATCCCCGAGCCGGAACGGGCGCTCTCCCTCGCCGCGGCCGCCGGCTTTCCGCTGCCGGACGATGACGACGCGGTGCTGCTGCTGCGCGCCGATTGCCTCGATCTGCCGCCCAGCGACGACGCCGTGGCCGAGCCCGGTTACATCGTCGTGCACCCCGGATCCTCGGTCGAGTCACGGGCCTGCCCACCGAACCGCTGCGGCGAGATCGTCGAAGCGCTGGCGGCGGCCGGCCACCGGGTGGTGGTGACCGGTGGGCCGGGTGAGCGGGAGTTGAGCGCGCGCGTCGCCGGGCGGTCGGGGGTGGATCTGGGGGGCGTGACCTCGCTGACCGGTCTGGCGTCGGTCATCGCCCGCGCCGGCGCGCTGGTCGTCGGCAACACCGGCCCCGCACACCTGGCGGCGGCGGTCGGAACCCCGGTGGTCAGTCTCTTCGCGCCCACGGTCCCGTTCGGACAGTGGGGTCCCTACCGGGTGCCCTGGGTGCGGCTCGGCGACCCGGCCGCGCCCTGCCGGCACACCCGCGCCGCGAGCTGCCCCGTGCCCGGTCACCCGTGCCTGTCCGACGTGGCGCCGCAGAGCGTCGTCGAGGCGGTCCGGTTGATCGGCCAGGCGGCCTCGTGAACATCCTCGTCTGGCACGTGCACGGGTCGTGGACCACCGCGTTCGTGCACGGCAAGCACCGTTACCTCGTCCCGGTCACCCCCGACCGCGGCCGGTACGGTCTCGGCCGGGCCCGCACCTATCCGTGGCCGGACGCGGCGGAGGAGGTCACGCCGGAGCAGTTGGCCGACGAGGACGTGGACCTGGTGGTGCTGCAGCGCCCCGAGGAGTTGGAGCTGGCGTCGGGCTGGCTGCGCCGGCAGATCGGGCGGGATGTCCCGGCCATCTTCGTGGAGCACAACACCCCCAAGGGCGACGTGCCGCACTCCCGGCATCCGCTGGCCGATCGCGACGACCTGCTCATCGCGCATGTCACCCACTTCAACGAGCTCTTCTGGGACACCGGCGCGACCCGCACGGGCGTGATCGAACACGGCGTCGTGGAGCCGACCACGGACTACACCGGCGAGCTGGAGCGGCTGGCGGTGGTGACCAACGAGCCCGTACGGCGGGGGCGGGTCACCGGCACCGATCTGATGCCGCGGTTCGCGCAGGTGGCTCCCCTGGACGTCTTCGGGATGGGGGTCGCCGGTCTGCCGGACCTGCTCGGCCTGCCGCACGAACGCGTCACCCCCCACGATGATGTGCCGCAGTCGCGGATGCACGCGGAGGTCGCCCGGCGGCGGGTCTACCTGCACCTGTGCCGGTGGACGTCGCTCGGGCTGAGCCTGATCGAGGCGATGGTGATCGGCATGCCGGTCGTCGTGCTGGCCACGACCGAGGCCGTCGCCGCCGTGCCACCGCAGGCGGGGGTGCTCTCCACCCGCGTCGACACGTTGGTGGACGCCGCCCGGTGGCTCATCGAGGAGCCCACCGCGGCCCACCGGCTCGGGGAACAGGCCCGCGCGGTCGCCCGTACCCGCTACGGCCTGGACCGGTTCCTCGCGGACTGGGACCGGCTGCTGGAGGAGGAGCTATGCGCATCGCGATGATCTCGGAGCATGCCAGCCCGCTCGCGGCACTCGGTGGCGAGGACGCCGGTGGGCAGAACACGCACGTCGCGGAGCTCTCCGCCGCGCTGGCGGAGGACGGGCACGACGTACGGGTCTACACCCGGCGCGACGCCGTCGACCTGCCGGAGACGGTGCGGCTGCGCGACGGCGTGACCGTGGTGCACGTGCCGGCCGGGCCGGCCGAGCCGATCCCGAAGGACGAGCTGCTGCCGTACATGAGGGATTTCGGCGAGTGGCTGGCCGGGCAGTGGCGTCGCGGCGACTGGGCGCCGGCGGTGGCGCACGCGCATTTCTGGATGAGCGGACTCGCCGCGATCGCCGCCGCGCGGCAGACCGACGTGCCCGTCGTGCAGACGTACCACGCGCTCGGCACGGTGAAGCGCCGCCACCAGGGTGCCATGGACACCAGCCCACCGCGGCGCATCGGCTATGAGCGGGCGCTGGGTCGCGCCGTGGACCGGGTGGTCGCGCAGTCCCAGGACGAGGTGCGCGAGCTGCTCGATCTGGGGGTGCCGCGGGCGCGACTGGTGGTCGTTCCCTCGGGGGTCAACGACGCCGCATTCACGCCGGAAGGTCCCGCCGTCGAGCGCGACCCGGACCGGCCCCGGATCCTCTCCGTCGGCCGGCTGGTGGCGCGGAAGGGCTTCCAGGACGTGATCAGCGCGATGCGGCTGGTACCGGACGCGGAGTGCGTGGTGGTGGGCGGCCCGCCCCCCGGCCGACTCGCCGACGATCCACAGGCGCGGTGGCTGCGGGCGCTGGCTGAGCAGTGCCAGGTCGCCAATCGGGTGCACCTGGTGGGCGCGGTGCCGCGCGAGGAGATGCCCCGCTGGTACCGCTCCGCCGACGTGCTCGCGGCGGCGCCCTGGTACGAGCCGTTCGGGCTCACCCCGCTGGAGGCAATGGCCTGCGGCGTACCGGTGGTCGGCACCGGGGTGGGCGGGCTGAACGACACCGTCGTCGATGGGCTCACCGGCGATCTGGTGGCGCCCCGCGACCCGCGCGCGCTGGGCATCGCGCTGCGCCGGTTGCTGGGCGACCGGGTCCGCCGCTTCGCGTACGCCACGGCCGCGCTCGACCGGGCTCGCCAGTGCTACACGTGGAAGCGGGCCGCGGCGCAGCTCGGCGCGGTGTACGTCGCGGTCAGTCAGGTGCGGCACCCGACCGAGGTGGTGGCCTGATGCCGGACTCCCTGGAGGTGCTGGACGCGCACCTGGCGGGCCTGGCCGCGGTGCTGCTGCCCTACCGGCAGGCGGCCGGCAAGCTCGGGCGGTGGGGGAGCGAGCTGGCGTGGACCCTCGGACACGGTGGGCGCCTGCTCATCGCCGGCAACGGCGGCAGCGCTGCGGAGGCGCAGCATCTCGCCGCCGAGCTCGTCGGGAAGCTGCGCGAGGACCGGACGCCGCTCTCCGCCATCGCGCTCTGCGCGGAGACCTCCTCGCTCACCGCGATCTCCAACGACTTCGGCTACGAGGAGGTCTTCGCCCGGCAGGTGCGCGCGCACGGCCGTCGCGACGACATCCTGCTGTTGCTGTCGACCAGCGGGCACAGCGCCAATCTGGTCGCCGCCGCCCGCGCCGGGTGGGAGGTCGGAATGCGCTGCTGGGCGTGCACCGGCCCGGCGCCGAATCCGCTCGCCGACGCCTGTGCCGAGGTGCTCGCCGTACCGTCCGGCGACGGACAGCTGGTGCAGGAGCTGCATCTGGTCTCCGCGCACGTGCTCTGCGAGTACGTCGACCGGACCCTGCCCGCGGTGTTGGGTTTCACGGGTCCGCAGCCGCAGCGCACCGCGACCGTGATTCCCCCCTCCGTCTACAACGGATCCAGGACGGGTGGGGTCACCGGCCCGCCCCTCGCATTGGACGGGGCGACCGGCGGACCGACCGGGGGTAGACCCACCGGGGGCAGGTCGACCAGCACCGGGGCCGGCGCGTGACGGGGCGGCTGGTGGTCGTCGGCGACACGCTGCTCGACCGCGACGTCGACGGCGCGGTGCAGCGGGTCTGTCCGGACGCCCCGGCGCCGGTGCTCGACGAGCGGTGCAGCGCCGACCGACCCGGCGGGGCCGGGTTGGCCGCGCTGCTCGCCGCGGGTCAGGGCTTCGAGGTCCACCTGGTCACCGCCCTCGTCGACGATGCCGGCGGGGCCCGGCTGAGCGAGATGCTCACCGCCGCCGGCGTGCAGGTGTACGCGCTGCCGTTGACGGGCGTCACGCCGGAGAAGATCCGACTCCGCACGCGGGGGCAGGTGCTGCTGCGGTTGGACCGAGGCGGCCCGCCGGCCGCGCCGGGTGAGCCGTCGGAGGCGGTGCTCGACGTTCTCGCCGAGGCGGCGGCGATCGTGGTCAGCGACTACGGCCGCGGCGTCGCGCGGCATCCGGCGCTGCGCTCGGCCCTGGCCGCGGCCACCGCGCCGATCGTCTGGGATCCACATCCGCGCGGCCCCGCGGCGGTGCCGGGGGTACGCCTCGCCACTCCGAACGAGACGGAGGTACGCCAGCTCACCGGGGAGATCTCCGGGGTGTCCCGGCTCTCCGCCGCGTCCCGCGGAGCGCAGGAGTTGCGGCAGCGTTGGCAGGCGGGGGCGGTCGCGGTGACGATGGGCGGCGAGGGCGCGCTGCTCTGTCATGCCGGCTCGACGCCGCTGGTCGTGGCGACCACGGCGAGCGCGCAGGGGGACACCTGCGGTGCCGGGGACCGGTTCGCCGCGGTCGCGGCCGCCGCGCTGGCGGAGGGGGCGGTGGTCTCGGAGGCGGTGCAGGAGGCGGTGGAGCAGGCGACCGCGTACGTGGCGGCCGGGGGAGTGGCGGCGGCGTTGCCGGGCTCGCCGGTGGCGACCGGCCGGGTTGCCACTGCGGTTGTCGCCGGTCCTGTCGCCGCGGGTCGCGCCCGCGCGTCCTTCGCGCCCGGTCCGGTTGCCGCCGCGGCGGTGCCGGCGACCGGGCCGCTGGCCGACCCGGCCGGGACGAGATGGCCCCGGTCGCCCGGTGGCGGGCAGGACGACCACGAGCGCATCGGCGCGCACGCGGCCGGTGCGGTGGTGGCCGCGGTGCGGGCGCGGGGCGGCACGGTGGTCGCGACCGGCGGCTGCTTCGATCTGCTGCACGCCGGTCACGTGGCCGCGCTGCAGGCCGCGCGCCGGCTCGGCGACTGTCTGATCGTCTGCCTCAACTCCGACACCAGTGTGGCCGGGCTCAAGGGACCGGAGCGCCCGGTGGTGTCGGAGAGCGACCGGAGTCGGCTGCTGGCCGCGCTGGGCTGTGTCGACGCGGTGGTGGTCTTCGACGAGTCGACCCCGCACGCGGTCCTTTCCTGGCTGCGCCCGGACATCTGGGTCAAGGGCGGGGACTATGCGGGCGGCGGGGGCGGCGAGGCGGATCTGCCCGAGGCGGCGCTGGTCCGACGCTGGGGCGGGCAGACCGCGATCGTGCCGTACCTGGACGGTCACTCGACCACCGGCATGATCGCCGCGGCGCGCGCCGGACGGGGCCGGGGCGCGAAGGAGGAACGATGACCGCCGCGACGACCGGGCCCGCGGTTCTCGTCACGGGCGGGTCGAGCGGGCTCGGCGCCGCGGTCGTCGCCGGGGTCGCCAAGTCCGGGGGCCGACCGTACGTGCTGGACCGCCAGGCCCCCTCCGACGGGGTGCCCTGGCAGGCCTGCGACCTGGCGGACACGCGGGCGGCGGAGGCGGCGACCCGGCGGCTCGCCGAGGAGGCCGGCGGGCTCGACGGCGTGGTCACCGCCGCCGGTGTGGATGTGCCGGGACGCCTCGGCGACGTGCCGGCGGAGGTGTGGGAGCGGACCGTGACCGTGGACCTGTTCGCCACTGTTGCCGTCATCCGGGCTGCGCTGCCCTATCTGGAACGCTCGCACGGCTCGGTGGTGACGATCGCCTCCACGCTCGGCGTGAAGGCGGTGAGCGACGCGACGGCGTACTGCGCGGCGAAGTTCGGCGTGGTCGGCTTCACCCGGGCGCTCGCCGCCGAGCTCGCCGGCTCGGTCGGCGTGACGCTGCTGATCCCCGGGGGCATGCGCACCGCGTTCTTCGACGAGCGGGAGGAGCGTTACCGGCCGGGTGCCGACGCCGAGCTCAACGATCCCGCGCACGTGGCGGCGGCGGTGCTCTTCGCGCTGTACCAGCCGCCCGGCTGCGCCGTCCGCGAACTCGTCGTCTGCGCGGACCGGGAGGTCTCCTATCCGTGATCCTGGTGCTGCGCGCGCTGGGGATCGGCGACCTGGCCACGGCCGTGCCGGCGCTGCGCGGGCTGCGCCGGGCCTTCCCGGACCGGACCCTGGCGCTCGCGGCGCCGCGCTGGCTGGCGCCCCTGGTCGAGCTGATCGGCGGGATCGACCAGCTCGTCCCGGTCGCCGGACTTGACCCGTACGACTGGCCGGTGCCGCCGCCGTACTGGGCGGTGAACCTGCACGGCCGGGGACCGCGGTCGCACGGCCTGCTGCGCGCCGCCCATCCGGCGTGGCTGTGCGCGTTCCGCTGCGCCGAAGCGGGACACCTGGAGGGTCCACAGTGGGTGGACGAGGAGCACGAGGTGGCGCGCTGGTGCCGGCTGCTGCGCTGGTACGGGATCGGTTCCGACCCGGCCGACCTCGCGCTGCGGCGGCCCGAGCGGGACGAGGCGTTGGTCGGGCTGACCGTGGTGCACCCGGGTGGCAAGGAGGCGCGGCGGCGTTGGCCCGCCTCGCGCTTCGCGGCGGTCGCCCGGGAGCTCACCTCCGGTGGGCACCGGGTGGTCGTCACCGGGGCGGCGGCGGAGCGCGACCTCGCCGGACAGGTCGCCGCGCTGGCCGGGCTCCCGCCGACGGCGGTGCTCGCCGGCCGCACCGGCCTCGCCGAGCTGGCCGCGCTGGTGGCCGGGGCGCGGCTGCTGGTCAGCGCGGACACCGGGATCGGTCATCTCGCCACCGCCTACGGCACGCCGTCGGTGCTGCTCTTCGGGCCGACCTCACCGGCCCGGTGGGGGCCGCCGCGGGAGCGCCGCCGGCACCGCGTGCTCTGGTATGAGATTCTCAGCCACATGAGGTGCTATTTCGGGACACATCCGGCACTGGCCGCGATCGACGTCGATGCGGTGCTTGCCGCGGCGGCGGAGGTTGAGGTGTCCGGTGCGGTTACGCCGCAGTGAGCTGACCCGACCCGGCTACCGACGCCGGCGGCGCGGACGCGGGGTGAGCTTCCTCGATTGCGACGGGCGGCCGATCACGGACCCGGACGAGCTGGCCCGGATCCGCGCCCTGGTGATCCCGCCGGCCTGGCGGGAGGTCTGGATCTGTCCCGAGCGTTCCGGTCACATCCAGGCCACCGGCATCGATGCCGCCGGACGCAAGCAGTACCTCTATCACCCGGCGTGGCGGGTGAAGCGCGATGAGGCGAAGTTCGATCACGTGCTGGAGGTGGCCACCCGGTTGCCGGCGCTGCGTGAGCGCGTCGCGCGCGACCTGCGCGGTCGCGGGCTCACCCAGGGGCGGGTGCTCGCGACGGTGGCGCGACTGCTGGACATGGGCATGTTCCGGGTGGGCAGCGACCAGTACGCCGCCGGTGAAGACCCGACGTTCGGCGTGGCCACCCTGCGCCCCGAGCATGCCCGCTCGCGCGGCGGATGCGTGCTGCTGGAGTTTCCGGCCAAGGGCGGCATCCCGCAGGCGCGGCGGGTCGAGGACGCCGACGTGTGCGGGGTGCTGCGCGATCTGCGGGCGCGTCGGCGCCGGATGGAGCGGCTCTTCGGCTACTGGGACGGGCGACAGTGGCATGACGTGCACAGCGACGAGGTCAACCTCTACCTGCGGGAGGCGAGCGGCGGCGAGATGACCGCCAAGGACTTCCGGACCTGGCACGCGACCGTACGGGCGGCGACGTTGCTTGCCCGTATCGGAGCACAGCGCGCCGCGGCGCAGCGTCGGCGGACGGTGGCCGGGATCATGCGGGAGGTCGCGGCGCTGCTCGGCAACACGCCGACGGTGGCCCGGACATCCTATGTGGACCCCCGCGTGGTCGACCTCTACCACGCCGGGGTGGTGGCGAAGGTCCCGGACGGCGCGCCGCAGGAGGTCGCGGAGCGCGCGGTGCTCAAGCTGTTTCCCCGACGACTGATCCGGGCGTGACGTGCAGGGAGGGCCCGTCGCCACGCCGAAAGCGATGGCGACGCGGCCCGCCCTGCACGTGGGGTTCGCTCAGTCGTTGAGGACGTGCGACAGTTCGTCGCGGAAGCGGCGCTCGGATTCGCTGACGACGTCGCCACCCAGGCCCAGCAGCCCGCCGCTCGGCGCCGCGGTGACCACCTGCTCGGCGATGCCGATCAGCCAGTGCTTGTACGCGCCGGCCTCACCCTCGTCGACCCGGTTGCCGAGCAGGATGGACGCGGTGCGGGCCCGCCCGAGGACATCCGAGATCATCGCCTTCGGATCATCCGGCTCGATCACCGGCAGTTCCTCGCCCACCTCCGGATCGCCGACCCGCGACACCAGCTCCTGGGCGACCGCGCTCACCAGAGGACTGCTCGCCTCGCGGCCGGCCGCGATCGCCTCCAGCCCGGCGGCGTTCTCCGCCCTGGTCCGGCGGCCGCCGTCGGATTCGGCGGCGCTGGCCGCGGTCAGCACCGCCTGCGGCAGCCCCACCAGCAGGCCCCACTCGTCATCGGTGAATCCGAGGTCGGTGAAGGCCGGTCGTTCCGCCACCGGTTCGGCGGAGAACGGCTGGCTCGACATTGGGTGATTCGTCACGGTAACGCCCCTCTCGACGACACAACCCGCACAGGGTAGGTCAACTGGCTTCGGCCGCCAGCAGGCCCTGCTCGCTGACCACCGGCACGGACAAGGTCTTGTATCCCACGTCGTCGAAGAGGACCGTCATCCGGTCCCCTTCGTAGCTGAGCACCAGCCCCGCGCCCCATTCGGCGTGCCGCACGGTGCTGTGCACCGGGAAGGGGCCGCTCGCACCGTCGTCGACGGTGCTGTTGCCGGCATGGCAGCTGTCGCAGTGCCCGCAGACCTTCGACATGTGCTCGCCGAAGTAGGCGAGCAGGGTCTGCCCGCGGCAGCCGCGCGTCTCCGCGAAAGCCCGCATCATGTCCGTACGGGAGTGTTGCACCGCCTGTTGCCGCTCGGCCTCGGCCACCGCCGCCTCCGCCGCGTCAGCGGGGGTCGGGGCGTAACGGGGTCGGCTCAGCTTGCTGTTGGCCCGCATCGTGACGGCGCCGACCTGCTCCAGGAGGGCGAGGAGCTGGCCCAGCTTGCGCGCGCCGAGCCCGGTCCGTTCGCGCAGCGCGCTCTTGGTGGTCGGCCCGGTGGCGACCAGCGCCGCCAGTTCGCGCAGCTCCGCGAGATCCGGGGTGCCGCCGTTGAAGTAGCGCTGCAACCCCACGTCCTCGGCCCGCCACAGCAGCAGTGCCCGGGCCGGCTCACCGTCGCGGCCGGCCCGCCCGATCTCCTGGAGATAGCTGTCCGGTGAGTCGGGCAGCGCCATGTGCGCCACCCAGCGGATGTTGGGCTTGTCGATACCCATGCCGAACGCGGACGTGGCCACCATGATCGGGACCTGGTCCGCGAGGAACTGTTCGTGCAGCTCCTCGCGGGCGCCGCCCGCCATCCCACCGTGGTAGAACTGCGCGGCGAAGCCGGCGGCGGTGAGCCGCTCGGCGAGTTCCTCGGCGGCGCGCCGGGTCGCGACGTAGATGATGCCGGGGCGCTCGTCCTCCTCGAGCAGCGCGATCAGCCGCCGCCACCGGTAGTCCTCGGTCGCGCAGTGCGCGACCTCCAGGAAGAGGTTGGAGCGGTCGAGCCCGGAGACCATGATCTCGGGGTTGTCGAGGCCGAGCCGTTCGATGATGTCGTCCCGCACCGGCGGGGAGGCGGTGGCGGTCAGCGCCACGATCGGCGGCCGTCCGATGCCCCGGATCAGGTGACCGAGCGCCAGATAGTCCGGGCGGAAGTCGTGCCCCCACGCCGAGATGCAGTGCGCCTCGTCGACCGCGACGAGCGCCGGGCGCAGCGCGCGCACCTCGGCCAACCGGTCGGGGGCGCTGAGCTGCTCGGGGGTGATGAACAGGAACCGCGCGCGACCCTCCTTGATGTCGAGCAGTGCGGCGGCCTGCTGGTTGGGGGTCTCCGCCGAGCTGACCCGCACGGCCCGCAGGTCGGGATGGTCGCGGTCGTTGAGCGCCGCGATCTGGTCCTGTTGCAGGGCGAGCAGCGGCGAGATCACCACGGTCGGGCCGGGGAGCAGGGTCGCCGGCACCTGGTAGACCGCGGATTTGCCGGCGCCGGTCGGGAGTACGACCAGCGCGTCGCGGCGGCGCATCACCGCGCGCATGGGGGCGAGTTGGCCGGGGCGCAGGGAACTCCATCCGAAGTTCTGCCGGGCCGAGCGGCGTAGCCGGGGTGTGTGCAAGGGGAGCTTCATCGGGATCCGTGGTTACCCCGGCCCCGGCGGAGCCAAACGGCGTTCACGACCGACCGGCGCGACGGCCCACAGCGTGACGGTCCACAGTGCGACGGCCGACGGCGCAACGGCGCAACGGCCCAGCGGTGACGTCCGTCAGCGGACGTTGGGCAGGACGTGTTTGGCGTACAGCGCCATCAGTCCTTCGTGATGGGGGCCGATGTTCGACACGTACAGCTCATCGAAGCCGGCCTGCTTGTAGCTCTCGATCATTTTGAGGTGCGCTTCCGGGTCGTTCCCGCAGACGAAGACGTCCTTCATCATCTCGGGCTTGACCAGCTGACTGGCCTGCTCGAAATGGCGGGGGGAGGGGAGCACCTGGGAGAGTTCGCCGGGGATGGCCCCGTTCGGCCACCGCTCGTACGCGATCCGCATGCCCTCCTCCTCGCTGTCGGCGAAGGCGGCCTTGAACCCGGCCTGGCAGGGCTTGTTGCGACCGCCGCCGGCGCGGAACCGGCGCACCAGGTCACGGTCGGGCAGCGTGCTGATGTAGCCGTCACCGATGCGGGCGGCCAGATCGACGGACCGGGGCCCGAAGCCGGAGACGTAGATCGGCGGGGGCGTGTCGGGCAGGGTGTAGATGCGGGCGTTCTCCAGCGTGTAGTGCTCTCCGTCGTGGTAGACGAAGTCGCCCTTCCAGAGTTCGCGGATCAGCTCGACCGCCTCTTCCAGCATCTTCAGCCGCACCTTCGCCGATGGCCACGCGTCGCCGTAAATGTGTTCGTTGAGCGCCTCACCGCTGCCGACGCCGAGCACGAAGCGCCCCTCGTGCAGCAGGGCGGCGGTGGCCGCCGCCTGCGCGATGATCGCCGGATGGATCCGCATCGTCGGGCAGGTCACGGCGGTGGTCACGGGCAGACGGGAAATCTGGCTCAGCGCGCCGATCATCGACCAGACGAAGGAACTCTGCCCCTGCGCGTCGGTCCACGGGTGGAAGTGGTCGGAGATCCAGAGGCCCTGGAAGCCGGCCTGCTCGGCGGCGCGCGCCTGCTCCAGCATCTGCGCCGGAGTGAACTCCTCGCTGGACAGGAAGTAGCCGATCCGCATCCGATCCTCCTCGCGCCGATGTGTGGTGCTTCGGGCGGGGAGTACCCAATTGTCGTGGAACCATGCTCCGCCGCTAACGGCCGCCCTTGCCGAACATCGACCGGATCGCCGCGCCGAGCAGAAGGATGCCGAGGACCGCGCCCACCAGTTTCACGCCGGGGATCTCGTCCCAGGGGATGTCCCCGGCCGCGAAGAAGCTCTGCCGCATGCGGGCACTCTCGCACGTCTCCCCGCCCGGGCACAGTGCCACGGAGCCGGATGCGGTCACCGAAAGCTGTGTCCGACCCGTCGGCCGGCGCGGGTGCTGCGCCCGGGCGAACCGCCACCGCCCATCGTGGATCAACGGAGGGCGCGGCGTGCCCGACCCGCCCAGGTGGCGATCGGCGACATCTCCGCCGTCAGGCGGTTTCCAGCAGGTCCGCGTAGTGCGGGTGGCGCTCGATGTACGTCGCGATGAACGGGCAGCGCGCGACCACCCGCTCGCCCCGTTCGCGCACCTGCTCGAGCGCCGCCTGGGCCAGGTTGCTGCCGATGCCCTGGCCCTGGCGGGCCGCATCGACCTCCGTGTGGATGAACACGACGGCATCCTGACGCAGTTCGTAGATGACGAAGCCGGCCAGGCTGCCATCGACCAGGATCTCGAAACGTCGTCGCGCGGGATTGTCTTCGACCAGGACACTCACCGGCCGGACCCCCTTTCAGGCGGATTCCAGCGTAATACCGCGGTCGCCGCCGCGCCGGGAAACGTCGCGCCGACGTGCGGGGCCGGTGGCACGGATCGCGTACTCTCGGTCCGGTGATCAGCAGCTTCCGCTCCCACCGCCCGACCCTCGTCCGCCGCGTCGTCGGCCTCGCCGCGGGTCTCACCCTCACCGCCGCCGTGCTCGCCGGATGCAGCTCGGAGGGCGCATCGACCGATTGTGGCCTGGACGCCTGCACGATCACCTTCGACCGCGGCGTCGAGGCGAGCGCGAACATCCTCGGCGTCGAGGCGAAGCTGGTCGGCGCCGACGGTGACCGGGTCACCGTCGAGGTCGCCGGCGAGCGGTTGTCGCTGACCGTCGGCGAGCAGGCGACCGAGGTCGGGGGTCTCGCGGTGTCGCTGCAGAGCGCGACCGACAGCCAGGTCGTGGTCCGGGTGGCCCGCAACTGACGTGACCCTCCCCGGGTCACGTTTGAAAACAATGCGGATCGGTCAATGAGCCGACCATGTCGTTGAGCCTTGATGCACACGGAACCGCGTCCCGCGTGGCACGCAGCCGCTCGCTGGAACTCCTCGCCCGGGGCGGCTTCGTCGGCTACGGGCTCGTCCACCTGCTCTTCGCCTGGCTGGCCCTGCAGATCGCCTTCGGCAAGCCCGCCGACGAGGGGGACCAGTCGGGGGCGCTGCGGACGCTGGCCCAGCAGCCGCTCGGCAAATTCCTGGTGGCCGCCGTCGCCGTCGGGCTGGTGGCGCTGGCGATCTGGCAGGCGTTCGAGGCGGCGATCGGCCATCGGGCCGACCGGGGTCGGGAGCGTGCGCTCGAGCGCGTCGCCTCCGTCGGCCGGTGCGTCGTCTACCTCTACTTCGCCTGGACCGCCTACAAGGTCTTCAGCAACGCGAGCTCCAGCAGCGCCGACAAGCAGCAGGCCCTCACCGAGCAGTTGATGAGCTCGCCGGGGGGCCGCTGGCTGGTCGGCCTGATCGGGCTGGGTCTCGCGGGGCTCGGTGTCGGGTTGGTCGTCTACGGCGTGGTCAAGCGTTTCGAGAAGCACCTGGAGACCGGACGGATGAGCCCGGGCACCCGGCGGCTGTCCCGGCGCCTCGGGGTGGCCGGATACAGCGCCAAGGGCATCGCGTACGCCATCGCCGGGCTGCTCGTGATCGGCGCCGCCATCACGTACGACCCGGACAAGGCGCGCGGCCTGGACGCCGCGCTGCACACGCTGCGCGAGCAGTCCTACGGTGCGATCCTGCTCACGCTGATGGCGCTGGGGATCGGGGCATTCGCGGCGTTCTGCCTTGTGCAGGCCAAATACCGCAAGGTCTAGTGCCGGGTCCCCTGACCATCGCCGGGTGCGGCGAACGTTTGTGGGCAGAGCGAGCGGGGATTAATTCGGGCTGGAGTGGGCATACTAGCGGTTTTTGCCCGTGACCCGTTCTCCGGAGGGAGCAGCCCGTGCAGACAGTCCTGACCGTGATCGCCGCCTCGCTCGCCGCGGCGGCGATCGCACTGGTCGCGGTGGAGGTGGTGCACCGGGTCGTCCGTCGGCTCGGTAAACGCGCCGTCCTCCTCACCGAGCTGTCCGAACATACGCACCGGCCCTTCCAGGTCGCGGCCACCGTTCTTCTCGTGCAGTTCGCGATCCGATTCACCACCCGGCACGCCGCCGGCGAGCCGTGGCTGCGCAGCGTGCTCCACGTCCTCGTCCTCGCCGTCATCGCCTCCACCGCCTGGCTGATCGCCTCGCTGCTGCTGGTCACCGAGGACACCGCCCTCACCCGGTTGCGCACCGACGTGCCGGACAACCGCCAGGCGCGCCGCATCCACACCCAGATCGTCCTGCTGCGCCGGCTGACCGTCGCGGTCACGGTCGTGATCACCATCGGCGTCATGCTGATGACCTTCCCCAGCGTGCGCGGCGTCGGCGCCAGCGTGCTCGCCTCCGCGGGAGTGATCGGCGTGGTCGCGGCACTCGCCGCGCAGAGCGTGCTCGGCAACGTCATCGCCGGCCTGCAACTGGCGTTCAGCGACGCGGTCCGCCTCGACGACGTGGTCGTGGTCGAGGGGGAGTGGGGCCGGATCGAGGAGTTGACCCTCAGCTACGTGGTGGTGCACATCTGGGACGACCGGCGGCTGATCCTGCCCACCTCGTACTTCACCACCAAGCCGTTCCAGAACTGGACCCGTACCCGGGCCGCCGTGCTCGGCACCGCCGAGTTCGACGTCGACTGGTCGGTGCCGGTGCAGACCATGCGCGAGGAGTTGCGTCGCCTGGTCGAAGGGAACGAGCTGTGGGACGGACGGGTGTGTGTCCTGCAGGTCACCGACGCCGTCGGCGGGATGGTCCGGTTGCGGGCGCTGGTCAGCGCCCCCGACGCGGGGAGCCTGTGGGACCTGCGCTGCCTGGTCCGCGAGCACATGGTCAACTGGATCCGCGAGCAGGGGCCGAGCGCGATGCCGCGGGTCCGCGCGGAGCTCGGCGACGCCGCGAGCAACCTCGACTGGCAGTGGACGAAGCCGCGCCGCCCGGCGCGTTCCGTGCCCTCCCGCGCGCAGCAGGAGGTGCCCGACGACGCCCGGCTCTTCGGCGGCAGCGACGACGGCGACGCCCGCAGCGACGCGTTCGTCGGGCCCGAGGAGCCGGTCGACGCCGTACGCTAGGCGACCGTTTCCCGGTGAGCGCGCGCCCACCTCTGGTACGACGGAACTCTGTGATCCCCGCGGGATTGAGCGATCCACGGGATCGGGCGTTCCCGCCAGTCAGGAGGGGTGCCGCGATGCCGAATGAGGTCCGCGCGGTCGTCGCCCGCGCAAAGGGCGAGCCCGCGACCGTGGAGACGATCATCGTGCCGGACCCCGGGCCGGGGGAGGTGCTCGTCACCGTCCAGGCGTGCGGGGTGTGCCACACGGATCTGCACTACCGCGAAGGGGCCATCGGCGACGACTACCCGTACCTGCTGGGGCACGAGGCGGCGGGCGTGGTCGAGGAGGTCGGGGCCGGGGTCGTCGAGGTGGGGCGGGGTGACTTCGTGATCCTCAACTGGCGGGCGGTGTGCGGGCACTGCCGGTCGTGCCGCCGCGGTCGGCCCTGGTACTGCTTCGGCACCCACAACGCGCGGCAGCCGATGACCCTGGCCGACGGGACCACGCTCGCCCCGGCGCTCGGCATCGGCGCGTTCGCGTCGAAGACCGTCGTCGCGGCGGGCCAGTGCACGAAGGTCGACCCGCACGCGCCCGCCACCGCCGCCGGGCTGCTCGGTTGCGGGGTGATGGCCGGCATCGGCGCGGCGGTGAACACCGGCCGAGTCGGCCCGGGTGACTCGGTCGCGGTCTTCGGGTGCGGTGGAGTCGGTGACGCCGCGATCGCCGGCGCCATCCTCGCGGGTGCGACCACCGTCATCGGGATCGACGTGGACCACCGGAAACTGCGCTGGGCGCGGGAGTTCGGCGCCACGCACACGATCAACTCGCGCGAGCTGGATCCGATCGACGGTGTCCGGTCGCTCACCGGGGGCCACGGCGCCAACGTCACGATCGACGCGGTCGGCCGCCCCGAGGTCTTCATGCAGGCGTTCTACGCCCGCGACTACGCCGGCACGCTGGTGCTGGTGGGCGTGCCGAGCCCGGACATGCCGCTGGCGCTGCCGCTGCTCGACGTCTTCAGCCGGGGCGGCGCGATCAAACCCTCCTGGTACGGCGACTGCCTGCCGTCGCGGGACTTCCCCGCCCTGATCTCGCTCTACCGGCAGGGACGGCTGCCGCTGGACCGGTTCGTCACCGAGACCATCGGGATCGACGACGTCGAGCTCGCGTTCGGCCGGATGCAGCGAGGTGAGGTGCTGCGCAGCGTCGTGGTACTCGGCTGATCCGCCCGTTCAGGATTGCCGGCGGTGCAAGGGGGGCATACACCCCGTGTATCGGAAAGGAGGACACCATGGCCGACGTCCTGAACCGGCCGGCGACACAGCAGTCCACGGCGGAGCTGGTGCAGCACGCCAGCGAACAGATGTCGCGGCTGGTCCGCGACGAGCTGACGCTCGCCCGGATGGAACTGACGGAAAAGGGCAAGCACGCCGGTGTCGGCGTCGGCCTGTTTGGTGGGGGCGGGGTCCTCGCGCTGTACGGGCTCGGCACGCTGATCGCCGCGGTCGTGCTGCTGCTGGCCCTGGCGATGCCGGCATGGCTGGCGGCGTTGATCGTCGCCGTCGCGCTCTTCGCGGTTGCCGGGCTGCTCGCGCTGGCCGGTAAGAAGCAGGTCAAGCAGGCGGTGCCCCCGGTGCCGACCGCGGCGGCCGACGGCGTCCGCGCGGACGTGCACGCGGTGAGCCACGCGGTGAAATCCAGGGGGCGGGCATGACACCGGGCGACGGCCACGGGGATATTGAGCTCCTGCGCGCCGAGATCGAGCGTACCCGCGCCGAGTTGGGCCAGACGGTCCAGGCGTTGGCCGCGAAGGCCGACGTCAAGGCGCGGATGAAGGAGTCCGCCGACCGGACCACGCAGCGGGTCCGGGATCAGGCGTCGCACACGAAAGACGTCGTCCTCGATACGGTGCACGAGGCGGGGGAGAAGGCCCGGCGCAACGTGGTGCCCTGGTCGGCGGTTGCCGTCGGGGTCGCCGCGATCGCGGTCGTGCTGATGGTCATGCGAGGGAGGCGTCGGTGAGCAAGCGGGTCAGCAAGGTGGCGTACAAGCCGGTCGGGCTGGTGCTCGGCATCGCGGCCGGAGCGCTCGCCGGGGCGATGTTCCGGCAGGTGTGGAAGGTGGCGGCCGGTGAGGACGAGGCCCCCGGCGCGACCGACGAGGAGCGCGGCTGGGGCGAGATCCTCGCCGCCGCCGCGCTGCAGGGGGCGATCTTCTCGGTCGTGCGCGCGGCGGTGGACCGGGCCGGGGCGACCGGGGTACGCCGGTTGACCGGCCGCTGGCCCGACTGACAACGGTTCCGCGGAAGGACCATTCGCCCGGTCGACGGCGGCGAATGGTCCTTCCGCGCATGGGTAGCATCCCTGCATGCGTCGACTCGCCGCGCTCACCGCGGTCCTCCTGACCCTGTCGCTGACCGCACTGACCGGCTGCACCCGTGGTGACCGGCCGGGTGCCGGCGCGGGTCAGAACCAGGGCGGTCTTCCCCCCGCCGCCGATCTTCTCTCCGCGTCCGCCACCGAGATGCGCTCCGTGCAGATCGCCCGTTTCGAGATCGCGACCAGCGGCGCGGGGGAGATGCTGGGCATCACCGGCGCCAAGGGTGTGATCACCCGGGCCGGTGACGCCGAGGGGACGGCCCAGCTCGCGCAGGGTGGCAACCCGGTGGAACTGACCTTTGTGGTCAAAGGCGACACGCTGTACGTCAAGGGCCTGACCGGGGGCTGGCAGAAGGTGCCGCTGGCGGCGGCCGCGACCGTCTACGACCCGTCGGCGCTGCTCAGCCCCGATCGCGGAGTCGCCCACGTGATCGCCACCGCGCAGGACGGCAGGACCGAGGCCCGCGAGCCGGTCGACGGCGTGGAGACCTACAAGGTCAAGGCCACCTTCGACACCAAGGCGTTGACCACGCTCGTACCCGGACTCAACGAGAAGATCACCGGAAGCCTCTGGATCGGTGTCGAGCGGCCGTTGCTGCACCGTATCGAGCTGCCGGTGCGCAACCGCACCGGCACCATCACCGTCTCGTTCTCGGGCTTCGGCGAGCCGGCCACCATCAGTGCCCCGGTCTGACGGACCGAGCGGCCAGCCCTCCGCCCGGGCGGCCGCGTCCGGACGGGGCGGTCGACGGTTCGCGATCGGCGCGGCGGGCCTCGCGGTGCTCCTCGCCGCCCTCGACGCGTACGTCGTCGTCACCCTGCTCGTCGACATCCTGCGGGACCTGCAGGTCCCGCTCAACCGGCTGGAGCGGGCCACCCCGATCGTCACCGGCTACCTGCTCGGCTACATCGCCGGCATGCCGCTGCTGGGCCGGCTCTCCGACCGGTACGGGCGACGCGGGGTGATCCTCGCCTGCCTCGCCGGGTTCGCCGCCGGCTCGGCGCTGGCCGCTCTCGCCGGGACGCTGCCGACGATGGTCGCCGGTCGGGCCCTGCAGGGGCTCGCCGGTGGCGCGCTGCTTCCGGTGACGATGGCACTGGTCTCCGATGTGGTCGCGGCGCAGCGCCGGCCGGTCGCGCTCGGGCTGGTCGGTGCGGCTCAGGAGCTCGGCAGCGTCCTCGGGCCGCTCTACGGCGCGGCGCTCGCCGCCGTGGTCGGCTGGCGCGGCGTCTTCTGGGTCAATATTCCGTTGGCCGTGCTCGCCGCCGCCGTGGTCCACCGGTCGGTGCCCGGTGGCCGCGAGCGGGGAGATCCGCCGCCGCGCGTCGACGTGGTCGGTGGCGCGCTGCTGGCGGGAGCCCTGGCACTACTCGTGGTCGGTCTCTACAACCCCGATCCCCAGCGCGCGGTCCTGCCGTCCTGGGGGCCGCTCACCGTCGCCGCCGGGGTGGCACTGCTGGCCGGCTTCGTGTTCTGGGAGGCTCGGGCCCGCACCCGCCTGCTCGATCCGGCCGGGGTGCGGATGCGCCCCTTCCTCGCCGCGCTCGGCGCCAGCGTGCTCGCCGGTGCCGCCCTCATGGTGACCCTGGTCGACGTGCAACTGCTCGCGCAGACCGTGCTCGGCCGCGACGCGACCGACGCGGCGCTGCTGCTGACCCGTTTCCTGGCGGCGCTGCCGGTCGGCGCGGTGGTCGGCGGGGTGCTGGCCCGGCGCGTGGGGGAGCGGTGGGTCACCGTCGCCGGCCTGCTGCTGGCGGCGGGCGCCTACCTGCTGATCGCGGGCTGGCCCGCCGACCTGCTCGCCGCGCGTCACGGCCTGGGACCGGTGAGTCTGCCCCGGGTGGACACCGACCTGGTGCTGGCCGGCGCCGGGCTGGGGCTCGTGGTCGCGCCACTGTCGTCCGCGGTGCTGCGCGCGACCCCCGCGTCCCAGCACGGCATCGCCTCCGCCGCCGTCGTGGTGGCCCGGATGATGGGGATGCTCGTCGGGGTGGCCGCGCTGACCGCCTGGGGGCTGCACCGGTTCCAGCAGCTCACGGCCGATCTCGCGACGCCACTGCCGTTCGGGGTGCCGCGCGCGGAATACCAGCGTCAGCTGGCCGCGTACGCCGATGCGGTGCGGGCCGCGCTGCGTACGGAGTACGCCGAGATCTTCACCGCGACGGCCGTGCTCTGTGTCCTCGGCGCGCTCGTCGCGCTCGCTCTGGACGGACGGGATGACACGCCTGAACGGATTCTCGGGTCACATGACGGAGAATTTCGTCGGATAGACTAGTGGAAGTTTTTGCGTACGTGGTTTGCTGTACCACGCTGTTGCGAGATGGCGTGGGTTGAGAAGTCTCCTTCGTGGGGGCCACTCAGGCGCCGCTGCTCGAAAACGGCCAATCGGCCGCACGGCGTGCTCGGCCGCCAGTTTTAGAAGGAGATACACATGGCGCAGGGAACCGTGAAGTGGTTCAACGCAGACAAGGGCTTCGGCTTCATCACCGTCGACGGCGGGGGTGCTGACGTGTTCGTCCACTTCTCGGCCATCCAGTCCAGCGGCTACCGTTCGCTGGAGGAGAACCAGCGGGTGGAGTTCGAGATCGCTCAGGGCCAGAAGGGCCCGCAGGCTGAGCAGGTCCGCCCCATCTGATCCAGTGAAGGCCGGCCGCGTGCCGGCCGAGCATCGACCGTCCGAGGTCAGCACCGAGCCCCGCATCCTGTGTGCGGGGCTCGTCGCTGTTCCGGGCCCACCGCAACGCGTGTGGGCCCGCGTCGTGTCGCGGACACCGCCTTCGTGGCGCCGCCGTCCCCGATGGCGCGGCGGTCCCCGATGGCGCGGCCGCCCAGCGTAGGCGCCGTCCAGGGTGGGGGGCGTCGCCGGCGGAGCGTGCGGCGGCCGGTTACGCCGGGGGCGTACGCCGCCGGGCCCGCAGTCCGAGCCACAGCACGACGAGTCCGGCGAGTGACACGATCGGGCCGATCAACGCCCACAGTGTCTCGCCGCTCATCACGCTGCCGTTCACGTAACCCAGGCCCTGCAGCGTCCAGAGCGCGCCGACCACGACGGCCAGTAGCCCGAGCGCCAGGGGGAGCCAGCCCTTCATCACACGCCTCCTTCGACGGTCGCGGCTACCAGCGGTCGTGCACCTGCGGGCGGATCAGTTCGTCGTACACCGTGGTGATCGTCGCGCTGGCCTCGGCGGAGAGCGGAGCCAGCGCGGCGGCGGCCACGTTGGCCCTGGCCTGCTCGGGATTGCGGGCACCGGGGATCACGACGGTGACCGCGGGCTGGTCGAGGACCCAGCGGAGCGCGAACTGCGCCATCGTCGCGTCCGGCGGCACCAGGGGCAGCAGGCGTCGCACGGCCTGCAGACCGACGGCGAAGTCCACTCCGGAGAAGGTCTCGCCGACGTCGAACGCCTGACCGTCGCGGTTGTAGCTGCGGTGGTCGTCGGCGGCGAAGCGGGTGTTCTCGTCGTACCGGCCGGTGAGGAGGCCGCTGGCGAGCGGAACGCGCGCGATGATGCCGACCCCGGCGGCGGCCGCCGCGGGCAGCACCCGCTCCAGCGGCTTGTGCCGCAGCGCGTTGAGGATGATCTGCACGCTGGCCACATGGGGTCGGGCGATCGCGGCGAGGGCTTCGTCGGTGGTCTCGACGCTCACCCCGTACGCGGCGGTCCGCTTCTCCTCGACGAGGGTGTCGAGGGCGTCGTAGACGGCGTCGGTGTGCAGCACCTGCGTGGGTGGACAGTGCAGTTGGACCAGGTCGAGGGTCTCGACGCCGAGGTTGGCGCGGGAGCGGTCGGTCCAGGCGCGGAAGTTGTCCAGTGTGTAGGAGGCGGGCTCCTGTGGCACCCGTCGGCCCATCTTGGTGGCGACCGTGACGCGCTCACCCGTGGCCCGTTCGCGGAGGAACCGGCCGATCACCTGCTCGCTGCGTCCGTCGCCGTAGACGTCGGCGGTGTCCAGGAACGTCACCCCGGCGTCCACCGCGGCGGTGAGCGTCGCCAACGCGTCGTCCTCGCTGACCGCGCCCCAGTCGGCGCCGAGCTGCCAGGCGCCGAGTCCGATCACGCCGACATCGCGCCCCAGGCGCGGAAAGTTCCGGGTCTCCACGCCGCGAGCCTAACGCCCCTGCTTGCGGTGGTCGCGTAGCGGCCATAGTCTTAACAAGACGTACGTACGGTTTGGAGGCGGAGATGTGGGATCCGACGGCGTATCAGCGGTACGGCGACGAGCGGTCGCGGCCGTTCTTCGACCTGACCGGGCGGCTGCCGGACGAGCGGCCGCGCGCCGTGGTCGACCTGGGCTGCGGCCCCGGCAACCTGACGGTCGCGCTGGCGGCGCGGTGGCCCGGCGCGGCGGTGACCGGCCTCGACTCCTCGCCGGAGATGATCTCCAAGGCGCTCGCCCTCGAATCCCCGGTCGCCTTCGCGGTCGCCGACCTGCGCGAATGGGTCCCGGGGCCGGAGGATGACGTGGTGGTCTCCAACGCGGCCCTGCAGTGGGTGGCCGGGCACGAGGAGCTGCTGACGCGCTGGGCCGGGCAGCTCCCCGGGGGCGCCCGGCTCGCGGTGCAGGTGCCGGGGAACTTCGACGCGGCGTCGCACCGGACGCTGCGGGCACTGGCCCGCGAGCCGCGCTGGGCCGGCCAGCTCGCGCCGCTGCTGCGGGACGCGCCGGTCCGCGACGCCGCCGGCTACGCCGACCTGCTGATCTCGGCCGGCTGCGCGGTCGACGCGTGGGAGACCGGCTACCTCCACCTGCTCCCCGTGCGCCCGGGGGCGGACCCCCCGGTCCTGACCTGGATGGAGGGGACGGCCCTGCGGCCGGTCCGCGCCGCGCTCGCCGACGACGAGGAGAGCTGGTCGGCGTTCCGTGCTGAGCTGGCCGGACGCCTCGCCGAGGCGTACCCGGTCCGCGATAGCCTCGTCTACTTCCCGTTCCGCCGGATCTTCTTTGTCGCCCGCACGGGCGCCCGTCCCTGAGTCGCCCGTACGGGCGCCCGTCCCTGAGGAGCAGCGTGACCGATCTGACGTCCTTCATCGCCGGACTGCCCAAGGTGGAGCTGCACGTGCACCACGTGGGCTCGGCCTCGCCGCGCATCGTGGCCGAGCTGGCCGCCCGGCATGAGGGACGGACGCCCGTCCCCGCCGATCCGGCCGCGCTCGCCGAGTACTTCGAGTTCCGGGACTTCGGCCACTTCATCGAGATCTACCTGAGCGTCGTGGACCTCATCCGCGACGAGGAGGATGTCCGGATCCTCACGTACGAGGTGGCCCGCGAACTCGCCCGTCAGCAGGTCCGCTACGCCGAGCTGACCATCACCCCCTATTCGCACGTGCGGCGGGGGATCGCGGCGCCCGCGTTCTGCGAGGCGATCGAGGACGCGCGCGTACGGGCCGAGGCCGAGCTCGGCATCGTGCTGCGCTGGTGCTTCGACATCCCGGGTGAGGCGGGGCTGCCGGCGGCGGAGGAGACGCTGCGGATCGCGCTCGACGAACGGCCCGACGGCCTGATCAGCTTCGGCCTGGGCGGCCCGGAGGTCGGGGTGCCGCGCCCGCAGTTCAAGCCGTACTTCGACAAGGCGCGCGCGGCCGGGCTGCGGTCGGTGCCGCACGCGGGCGAGACCACCGGCGCGGCGACGATCTGGGACGCCTTGCGTGAGCTCGGCGCGGAGCGGATCGGTCACGGCATCTCCTGCGTCCAGGACCCGGCGCTCATGGCGCACCTCGCGGAGCGGCAGATCGGCATGGAGGTCTGCCCGACCTCCAATGTGCGTACCCGCGCGGTCCGGACGATCGACGAGCACCCACTGCGGCAGATGGTCGACGCCGGCCTGCTGGTCACCATCAACAGCGACGACCCGCCGATGTTCGGCACCACGCTCAACGACGAGTACGCGGTGGCTGCCCGGCTCCTCGGCCGCGGCGCGGACGGGCTGGCCGCCCTCGCCCGCAACGCCGTCACCGCGTCGTTCCTGCCCGCCGCCGACAAGGCCCGCCGCATCGCCGAGATCGACGCCTACGCCGCCCGCTGACCCGCCGGGACGACGCCCGTCTCGACGTCGATCAAGGGCGTATTCGCATGCTTTGACCTTCATCCGTGTTAATACGTCCTTGATCGACCCGTAAGTCCTTGATCGACGGGGCGGCCGGGGATCAGGCGGCGCGCTGCCGGCACACCCGGTCAGGCCAGGGTGCGGCGGCGTCGCCGCACCAGCGTCGCCGCGACACCGGCCGCTACGACCAGCCCGACCGCGGCGGCGGTGACCATCAGCCACCGGTCCCGCGTCCGCTCCGTGCCGCCCGCGCCGAGAACGGCGGGCGCCGGACCCGCGTCGCAGGAGACGGATTCCGGCGGCGCCGCCGGCCCGACGGCGAGCACCGCGGCGCACGAGCCGCGACCGGGCGCGGTCACGTCGACGCTGACCGTCCAGTTGCCGGCCGGCAGCGTCCCGGCGTACGCCATCGAGCCCTTGGTCGGCACCGGGTGCATGTCGGTCGCCGCGACCGTCGTCCCCCCGAACTCGCGGGCGCTGAACGTCGCGCCGATCGGCCCGGTCACGGGGTGCCCGTCCTGCCACGCGACGTCGACCCAGACCGAGCCCCGCCCGTCCTGGTGGATCGTCACCCGCAGGCCGTCGTGGGCGTAGCCGGGGTCCTGCCAGCAGAGCAGGACAGTGAGGATGAACGCGCCGATCACGGCGGCCCACCGGAGCACGCGCCGCGTCGGCAGAGTCACCGCGCCGCTGTCGTCCGACATGAACCGCCAGCGTCGCGCGACGTCGCGGCTCGCGTTGTCCCGGCCGCTCCCGTGCGCGGAGTCGGGTCCCGGCGCCGCCACGACAACCTGCCTCAGAGGTGGGCGCGCGGCGGGGCAGGTTGATGAGGGGACCGGCCCCGCCGCGCGCGGTGCTCGCGGACCGGGTTGGGTTGAGCTGCGGGCGTTGGTCCGGGGAGCAGGATGGGATCGCCGCCAATGTTGCCACCGGGCATCGGGATCGGGGAATGCCGTTAACCGAGACCTAAGGAAAACCTGAGGGTCGGCCGTCGACGGTCCACACCGGACCGGCCGACCAGGAGGTCCGTCGAGCGGTCAGTCGGAGGAGCGCTGTCGCGGCCAACGCCGCTGCCCCGACTCGCGCTCCCGGGCCAGCCGCCCGACGAGTCCGAACCGGCTGACCTGACGGGGCTTCGCGTCGGCGTCCGCCAGCAGCATCACCACACTGGCGCCGCCGAGCCGGGCCCGGTCGATGCTCACCGAACCGTTGGCCTGCAGCGCGACCCGTTTCGCGATGTCCAGTCCCAGCCCGGTCGAGCCCTGGTCGCTCGCGCCGCGGCGCAACGCGCGGTCGGGATTGGCGATGCCCGGCCCGGCGTCGTCGACCCGGACCGCGACGTAGCCGTCCCGTCGGGACACCGCCACCTCGAACGCGGTCCCCTGCGGCGTGTAGCGGAAGACGTTGCCGAGGACCGCGTCGAGCGCGGCTGCGAGTTCGGCGCGCTGCACCGGCACGGGGATGCGCAGCTGTGCGCCGATCACCTTGTAGGAGCGGTTCTGGTCGCCGGCGAGGGCGGACCAGAAGACCATCCGCTCACGTACGACCTCGCTCACGTCGCACATCCCGGGTCCGGCCTCGTGCGCCACGGTCTTGCGGGTGGTGGTGATCAGGACGTCGATCTCGCCTTCGAGGGTCACGATCGCCTGCCGGATCCGGCGGATGGTGCGGCGTCGGTCGAGCTCGGCGGCGGAGAAGGAGCCGACGCTGGTGTCGTCGGAGTCGAGCGCGTCGGCGTCGAGGCGCAGCACGGTCAGCGGGGTCCGGAGCCGGTGCGACAGATCGGCGACGAGTTCGCGCTCGTCGGTCCGGGAGGTCACCAGCCGGTCGGCCATCCGGTTGAACGCGTAGCCCGCCTCGGCGAGCTCGCGCGGCCCGCTCGGCTGGATCCGTTCGTCCAGGTCACCGTCGCCCACCGCCATGGCCGCCGCGACCAGCCCGCGCGCCGACGCGACCGTGCTCGCGGCCAGCCGGTCCACGACGACCACCGTCGCCACGACCAGACCGATCGCGATGCCGGCCAGGAGAAACCAGTGCCCGCCGGCCCCGGCGGTCAGCTCCGCCTCGGTGACGAAGACCTCCACCACGACGGTGGTGCGCCCCACGGCGACCGGCTCCAGCCGGACGACCCCACCGGGTACGTCCGCGACGAGCGGCTTCCCGCCCGTCCTGGCGCGGGCTCGCGTTGATCACATCGTGCACGCACTTGCGCTCGAACGCGGACATCGGCTCCAGGCGGACCGGCTCGCCGTACTCCTTGACCTTCTCCACCGCGT
>NZ_JBFANZ010000052.1:0-27659 GCF_040659735.1 Micromonospora sp. NPDC049679 | reverse complement strand
ACCGGTGCGGGCGTGGCGACGGCGACCCGATGGTGCTGTTGCACGGCGCGGGTGGCAGTTGCCTGCCCCGGTCAACTGTGCGCGGTGAGCGCTAGCGTCCCTTGTCCTGCTTCCAGGACAGCGGACCGGGGAGGTCGACGCGGTGGGCCCTGGCGCGGGAATTCCACGACCAGCGGCCGATCTTGATGCTCCAGGAGGAGAAACCGTTCTCGGTGAAGTTCAGGATCAGCGGACCGATCTTCTTGCGCTTGCGGAACATCAGACCCATGGCTGTGCTCCCTTCATCAGTCGTTCAACCGGGGTTGCGCTGAAGATTCCCCGTACGCGTCTTCGTCAAACGAGGTTGGACCCTCCTCATTCGACAGTCTCGGGGCGAGCCGTGACGCGGGGTCGCTACGGGGACCGGTGCGGGATCCGGGCCGCGCTACGGCGGCCGATCAGGCCGGCGATGTCCGGGCGGTCGACAACGACTCATCACCCGCCCCGCGGTCGCCGGTGTCGATCAGCAGCCGTCCCTGTCGCTCGACACAGTCGCGCACGAGCGGGGCCAGCTCGCTGTCGGTGTGGGCGAACGGCACGAGTTGCCGCGCCAGGTCAGCGGCCCAGGAGGCCAGATCGAGTGCCATGGGTAGTTGACCGCGGGCCTCGAACGCGGCGGAGGAGGCAAGCAGCGCCCGTGCCCAGATCGGGCCGAAGTCCTGCAACTGGTAGCGCAGCGCGGCGACCTGCGCCCGTGACGCCGATGCGAAGAGGTAGTGCGCTTCCAGCGCGATGCGCAGCCCGTCGATCGGCGCCGTCGGCAGGACGTCGAGCGCCAGCGCGCCGAGCTGACGGGCGCGCAGCGCGGCGATCTGCGACGGGCAGCGCTGCGCGGGGAAGACGATCTCGCCGTCGGCCACCGGCCGGGTGAGGACGTCGGCCAGCTCGGTGGCGGTGCCGTGGTCTTCCGCGACGGTGAGCGCGCCCGAGAGGGTGGTGCGCTGGAGCCGGTCGATCTCCGACCCGGGAGGCGCCTCGCACTGGGTCACCCGCCGCATCGACCGGGTGAACTCCCGGTCGAGCGCGGCCAGGTCCTCGGGGCTCAACTGGTCGACGTTGTCGGTCAGCGACCGCACGTGATCCAGCGCGCCCGCCCCGCCCTGGCCGGTCAGTTGCAGCCCGAAGTTCGCCGCGACGAGGCCGATCTCCGGCCGACCGTGCTGGACGTGCAGCGCCGCGCCGACGGCTGCCGCCTGCCGCAGGTAGCCCGCGTCCTCGCCCTGCACCGTGAACGTGCCGGGCGAGGTGACGTTGGACAGGTAGATCCGCAGGGCGGAGTCGGCGGAGGCGCAGGCGAGGTCGGGGTCGCCGAAGCGGGCCAGGACGACGGCGTTCATGGCGAGCACCCGGGCCAGATCCCGTCGCAGCGCGTTGCTCTCGTCGGCCTCGTCGAGCTCCGCGTACGTCGCCATCGCGCTGTCCATTTCGGGCACCGCGGACGCGCCGCGTCCCTGCAGCATCAGCGTGTGGGCCCGACGGACCCGCACGTCGGCGGCGAGCGGAGTCGCGTCGAGGAACCCCATGTCACCGAGCGAAAGGTAGAGCTGCTCGCACTCCGCGAGGGAGCCGAGGGCCTCGGCGAACAGGGCGACCTGGGTCTGCATCGCCGCCAACGTGTAGAGGGCGCTGGCGGTCGCCTGTTGATGGCGCGGGTCACCCGGGTGCGCGTCGGCCAGCGCGCGGATCAGCTCCAGCGCGTCGAGTTGCGCGCGGAGCGCCTCGTCCCGGCGTCCGGCGACCCGCTCGCGTTGCGCGTGGTCGAGCAGTTCGAGCGCTTGCTCTTCGCGGCGTCGGTCCTGGAAACTCCGCCACATCGAGCACACCTCCCCACCCGCGACCCCCGTCTTCCCATCTGATCAGTGACACCTGTCGAAATCAAGGGGATCGAAGTGTTCAGGCCGCGGCGATGGCACGCCGGGTCAGCACGCGTGTCGTGCCGCCGTCCTGTTCGGTGATGTCCCGAACGTGTACGAAGCCCAGCTTCGCCAGCAGGGCCAGCGATCCGGTGTTGGACGCCGCCACGGTGGCGTGCACCTCGGAGAGGCCGAGCACCTCGAAGCCGTACCGGATGAGGGCCTCCGCGATCTCGCTGCCGAGGCCGCGCCCCCAGGCCTCCCGGGCGAGCGCGTAGATGATCTCGTGCCCGTCCACCTCGGTGCTCGCCTTGATCTCGGCGTGCCCGATGTGCCGGCCGTCCTCGCGCACCGCCCAGACGTCGAACAGATTCTGCGCGTAGACCTTGGTGAAGACGCGACCGAACAGCGCCCGGTTCTCCGCCTCCGGCACCGGGCCATCGCCCATCCAACGGGACACGCTCTCGTCGCCGAAGAGGCCGACGAAGCTCTCCTCGTCGTCGCGCGTGTAGGGATCGAGGATCAGACGGGCGGTGCGCAACGTCGGAGTCACGGGCCGGCACATTACCTGGTCACAGCCGCGTGATCAGGGAATTACCGCGGTCAGCGCGATTCCCAGGCGTCGGGGCGGGCGGTCAGCTTGCGGATGTGCGCGGGCATCCGACCGCTGACCAGCTCCGCGAGGCTGACCTCGTCGACCACCTCGCGCACCGCGGCCCGCACCGCCACCCAGAGTCGGGGCAGGTTCTCCGCCGCGCCCTCGTACCGGGTCTGCTCGGGGCGGAGCCCACGGACCCCGGCCAGGGGTCCGTCGACGGCGCGCAGGATCGCGCCGATCATCACGTCACGGGGCGGCTGGGAGAGCGTGTAGCCCCCTTCGGCGCCCCGCTGCGCGCGCACGATGCCGGCCCGGCGCAGGTCGGCCAGGACCGCCTCCAGAAACTTGCGGGGCATGTCCTGATCGAGGGCGATGGCCTGGGCGGACATCAGCGACGGATAGGCCGACGCGAGACTGAGCGCCGCCCGTACCGCGTAGTCACCGCGCGCGGAGATTTGCACGCCCCCATCATGCCTGCTGGCGTGGGCGCGGCGGCTACCGGACAGGCCGGGTGGCGACGCGCGGCACGGCCGGGTCGGCGGGGCGGGGTTGACGCTGTCCGGGCACGGCGACGCGCACCGGGCGCCGCAGCGCGGCCCGGAACGCGCCCGGTGAGCACCCGACCTCGCGCTGGAAGAACCGCCCGAAGTTGGTCGGCTCGGGAAAGCCGAGCCGGTGCCCCACGTCGGCGACCGGCAGGTCGGTCGCGGCGAGCAGCCGCATCGCCTGCAACGCGACCCGGTCGTCGAGGAGCTGCTTGGCGCTGCGGCCGGTCGCGGCCAAACACGCACGGGTGAGGGTACGAACCACGCAGCCGATCCGCTCGGCGTACTCCTCGACGCGCCTGCTCTGCGCGTACGTGCGCTCCACCTCCGCCCGGAAGCGCTGGAAGGTGGCCGCCTCCTCCGCCGGCTCCGGTCGCCCCTGCGGGGTCGGCAGCAGGGCGATCCGCAGCAGCAGGACGGCGAGTTGGTGACGGAGCAACTCGGCGCCGAGTTCGGCGTCGCCGTGCCGCTGGCAGTCGACCACCAGTTGGCTCATCTCGTTGATCACCGCGTCCTCGTCCTCACCGGCGAGTTGCCAGTGGGTCGGGCCGGTGTCACCGTCGAGCACCGGGCGGGCGGCGAGCCCGGCCAGCACCGTGGGCGACCAGCGCAGGATGACGGCGTCGAGCCCCGGCTGTGCGCCGTAGCGGATCATCTGACCGGGCCGGGCCCGGATCAGGGTGCCGGGGCGGCACTGGTGGGTGACGAAGTCGACCTCGGAACTGCCGTGGCCGCCCGTGACCAGCATCAGCAGGTGGCGGTCGAGGAGCAGCGGCAGACCGTGGGACCCCTCGGCGAGGAGTTCCCGCAGGGTGATCGTGCCGATCCCGGCCTTCTCGGGCGCGGACGGGTCGGTGGCGGGCTGACCGAAACGGACCATCGAAGGAGACGGTAGCGGCACCGACCGACAGGCGCATCCCCACCGCCGCAGCTCAGGCGGGCCGGACGGCCGCGGGAGCGCCCTGGGCGAACGGCGACAGGAGTACGGCGAACCGCCGTACTCCCGTCGGGCCGACGGCCCGCTAGCCCTGCTCGCGCAGCGCCTCGGCCATCTCGTCGTCGACCCCGCGGGCGCGCAGCTCGGCGAGGCGTCGCCGCTGGTAGGCGGCGCCGAGCTCGCGGAGGCCGGCCGGGTCGAGCAACCTGGCCAGTTCGGGCAGCATGGACTCTTCTTCCTCGTAGACGTGTTGTCCGACCGCGTCGATGAGTTCCCGCAGCGCCGGCGTGAACTCGGCGGTCGCCGGGTCGAGCGCCTGCAGAACGCGCAGCTTCCGCTCGGTCTCGCGGTGTTCCTCGATGCCGAACTGGACCTCGTCGAACTCGGCCGGCGCGACCGCCACGATGGCCGGGTAGATCTCCTGCTCCTCGGCGCGGTCGTGCGCGATCAGCCGGGCGGCGACCTGTTCGAGCAGGGCCGTCCGGTCGTTCGACGTATCTCTGAGCTGCTCGAGGAGGCCGGTCAGGATGTGGTGGTCAGCCCTGATCAGCGTGACCGCGTCGGACGCCATCGTCCCTCCTCCGCCGGGCCGGCACCCCGGCTCATGCGCGGCGGATACCCCTCCGGTCTCAGCGCAAACCCCCCGCTTCGCGCCGGCCGCATCGATGGCGGCCATTGACTGCCGGTCGGCGGGCTCTATAGCCTGGCGCGCGTCCGGGCTGGACGTCGTCGCGTGGGAGCCGGGGGTCGCGAGCCGACCCGTCACCGCCGTCCGGGCGCGACCGCTCCGGGCGCCAGGGATCCTGGGGGATCACCCATGCGCAGCAGACCCACCCTGCCGTTGGCTGTCACCACTCTCCTCGCCGTCGCCGCCACGGCGGTCGCACCGACGACCGCCGCGGCACGCGGCCCCGCCGCGCTGACCCTCGTCGTGGACGCGACCGCCGACCGCCATGCGATCAACCCGCACATCTACGGGATGAACCACGCCGACGAAGCGCTCGCCGACGAACTGGACCTGCCCGTGCGGCGCTGGGGCGGCAACGCCACGACCCGGTACCACTACCGGCACGACACGACGAACCGCGCGTCGGACTGGTTCTTCGAGAACATCGCCGAGCCGAATGCCACCCCGGACCAGCTGCCGGCAGGCTCGTCGACGGACACCTTCGTCGACCAGGACCGACGGACCGGCACCGACACGATGCTCACCGTGCCGCTCATCGGCTGGGCGCCGAAGGCGCGGGACGCCTCCTGCGGCTTCTCCGTCGTCAAGTACGGTCCGCAACAGCGCACCGACCAGTGGCGGCCGGACTGCGGCAACGGCATCCGCCCCGATGGCACGCCGGTCACCGGCAACGACCCGCACGACACGAGCATCGAGGTCGGCCCGGAGTACGTGCGGGAGTGGCTGCGGCACCTCACCGGCCGGTACGGCACCGCGGCCCAGGGTGGCGTGCGCTTCTACAACCTGGACAACGAGCCGGACATCTGGCACAGCACCCACCGCGACGTGCATCCGCAGGGCGCGAGCTCGACCGAGCTGCGTGACCGGGCCTACGCGGTCGGAGCGGCCGTCAAGGCGGTCGACCCGGGAGCGCAGACGCTCGGCCCGGTCGGCTGGGGGTGGAGCTCGTGGGAGTACTCCGGGCTCGACCAGGAGACCTGTGGCCGGACCGGATGCTGGGCCGACCCGCCGGACAGGTCGGCGCGCGACGGGCTGCCCTTCGCGACGTGGTACCTGCAGCAGATGAGGAAGCACCAGGAGCGGCACGGTGCCCGGGTCCTCGACTACTTCGACATGCACTTCTATCCGCAGGGAGCCGGCGTCGCCTTCGGCAACGGCAACGATCCGGCGACCAGCGCGCTGCGGCTGCGCTCGACCAGGGCGCTCTGGGATCCGTCCTACCGGGACGAGAGCTGGATCGGCACGGAGGTCCGGCTCGTGCCCCGGATGAAGGAGGCCGTCGCGGCGAACTATCCGGGCACGAAGACGGCGATCACCGAGTACAACTGGGGCGCGCTGGACCACATCAACGGCGCGCTGGCCCAGGCCGACGTGCTCGGTGTCTTTGGCCGGGAGGGACTCGACCTGGCGTCGCTGTGGGGACCGCCGGGCGCGGGCCAGCCCGGCGCGTACGCCTTCCGCATGTACCGCAACTATGACGGCGCGGGCGGTCGGTTCGGTGATGTCGGCGTGCGCGCCACCAGCGGTGATCAGGAGAAGCTCGCCGTCTACGGCGCGCAGCGCAGCGCGGACGGCGCGGTCACCGTCATGGTGGTGAACAAGAGCGGCACGGCGCAGGCGGCGTCGGTGAGTCTGCGTGGCGCGTGCGGTGGTCGCGCCGCCGTCTACCGGTACGGCGCCACGCGGCTCGACGCCATCGAGCACCTCGCCGACCAGCCGGTCGCGCGGTCCCGGTCGGGAGTGAACGGGGCCTTCACGCACACGTTCCCGGCGGACTCGGTGACGCTCTTCGTCGTGCGCGGGTGATGGGTGGCGCGGAGGGGCATCCGGGTGCCACGGTGCCCTCCGCGCCGGCTCGTGCCGCGGCCGCCGCGGCGCTCTCTACTCCGCCGCCGCGCGGCGCTCCCTACTTCAGCGGAACGTCGAGCCAGCTGCCGCCGGTCACCGAGACGGTGGCGCCGTACGGGTTCCAGTCGAGGTAGAGCGGGTCCTTGGTGTCGACGACGAGGGCGAGCCGGTGCCCGGCCGGCACGTTCCACGCGGTCGCGGGGAGCGCCGTGTCGACGGTCATCAGAGCGCCCGGCCGGGCGGTCGTCCAGCTGAACGGGGCGTGCGTGACGAGTTGACCGGTGCCGAGGGTGTCGACGTCGTACAGGTAGCTCACCAGCGTCCCGGCCGCCGCGGCCGGCTTGACCGTGAGATGCAGCTTCGGGATGCCCCGCACGGCCGCTCCGCGCGGCAGCGCCCCGGTGCTCCAGACGGCACTGCGCCCACGGTCGACCGCCGGGAGCCAGGCGACCGGCGGGATGCCGGTCAGCGCCTCCAACCCGTTGGTGAGCATGACGACGCCACCTGTTGCCACGGTGTCCCCGGTGGCGCGGAAGGATTCGGTCCAACCGCTGGACGGGCCGGGGGAGAGCGGGCCGGTCCGGTCCCACCAGGGCACGTCGCCCAGGTGGTAACGGAAGGATGAGCCGGTGACACCGGCCCAGTCCGGATAGGACTCGACGGTGCCGCCGGCGTTGCGCACGCGCAGCACGACCGGCTCCGCGCTGATGCCGGTGTCGACGCCGGCCAGATGCTCGTCGAACCAGCGCCGGGTGCTGGTCCACACGTGGTTCGGAATCCCGGCCAGTCCGGTGAGCTCCGGGATCGCGTGGTCGCCGGGGGCCAACTCCAGCCGTTTGGGACCGGTGAGCTGTGCGAAGAAGTCGACGAGCTGATTGGGCGGGAACATGCTGTCCCCGTACGCGTTGGCCATCAACACGGCGGGGGCGTTCGCGTTGAGGCCGGCGAGGTACGTGCGCGCGGAGCGGAGCTCGCCCCACTCGATGAGGCCGGGGACGTTGCGGTTGGCGAAGTAGTCGTCGGCCACGCGGTTGAACTCGGCGCTCGGCCGGCCGAGGAGCTGCGCGGCGGCGCGCAGCAGCAACACCGCCTGGGGACGGCGGGTCTGGTCGCCGTAGAGCGACGCGACGAGGTCGGTCCAGGCGGACATCGCGACCACGGCCCTGATCCGGCGGTCGTGGCCGGCGGCGATGAGGCTGATCCCGGCGCCGTAGGAAACTCCGCCCACGCCGATGCGGGCCGGGTCCGTGTCGGTGTTGGCGACGAGCCAGTCGATGACCGCGGAAACGTCGGCGATGTCGGCCGGCCCGGCTGTCTCGACCTGTCCGCCGGAGCCCCAGAATCCGCGCGTCGTGTAGGAGAGGACCACGTAGCCGGACTGGGCGAAGGTCTTCGCCTGCGCCAGGTACTGCGCGTCGTTCAGCCCCCAGCTGGAGACGAAGACGATCGCCGGGTGCGGACCGGGGGTGGTGGGTGCGATCAGGTTGGCCTTGAGCTTTACGCCGTCATGCGTGGACACGTCGAGGAAGCGCCAGCCGGTGGTGGGCGCGGGGGCCGCGGTCGCCGGGGTTGCGGTCGGGCCGGCCACGCCGGTGGCCAGTGCCAGAGTGAGCAGTACGGAGGTGAGCAGTCTTCTTCGCAGCGCCATGGTGACTCCACGGGGGAGGCCCGATCCGGCGGGACGGACGGGTTGGTGAGGTTGTCCGGTGGCGCCACCGTGACTTAAGTTACTGAACAGTAGCCGAATTGTGAACGCGGTCACAAGACCGGAATCAGAAGGAGTGTGTCGATGCCTGGGTTGTTCTCGGTGGAGGGCAAGACGGTTCTGGTGACGGGGGGATCGCGGGGGATCGGGCTGATGATCGCCCAGGGTTTCGTGGAAGCCGGGGCGAACGTGATCATCTCGTCGCGCAAGGCGGAGGTGTGTCAAGCGGTGGCGGCCGAACTCTCGACCGTGGGCAACTGCGCCGCCATCCCGGCCGACCTGTCCACCATGGAAGGCGCCGAGCAGTTGGCCGCCGCCGTGCTGGACCGCACGCCCCGCGTCGATGTGCTCGTCAACAACGCCGGCGCGACCTGGGGGGCGGAGCTGGAGGCCTACCCCGAGGCGGCCTTCGACAAGCTCTGGGCGGTCAACGTCAAGGCCGTCTTCCGGCTCACCACCGCACTGCTGCCCGGGCTGCGTGCCGCGGCGAGCGGGGACGACCCGGCACGTGTGATCAACATCGGGTCGGTCGACGGCATCCGGGTGCCGTGGATGGAGGTGTACGCGTACTCGGCGACCAAGGCTGCGGTCCACATGTTGACCCGCAGCCTCGCCCACCAGCTCGCGTCCGAGAACATCACGGTCAACGCGATCGCGCCCGGTCCGTTCGAGACCAAGATGTTGGCGTTCGCGCTCGACGACCCCGCGGTGCGGGCGACCATGGAGCAGCATGTGCCGCTGGGTCGGATCGGCCGGCCGGAAGATATGGCCGGGGCCGCCATCTACCTGTCATCCCGTGCCGGCGCCTACCTGACCGGCGCAGTGATCCCGGTCGACGGTGGCATCACCACCCACGGCTGACCCCGCCCCGTCCCGTGCATGATCGTCGTGATCAGGGCGTAGCTGCGGAGTGGGCGTCCGGATCGCGGCGACCGTGATCACGCGGATCTCGACGGTGCGTGCGCCGTCGTACCCGGAAAAAGGTGCTGGCGCCGGGCGGATTCGGCAGTCTCCGCGCGGCGCCAGGCAAGGTGGTTCAGCGACCGGCGAGCAGGCGGTTCACCGCCGTGTCGACGTCCAGGTGCTCCGACTCCCGGCCGCGGGGCACGACGACGTACGTGCGGCGCAGGAACCTGACCAGGACGCTGCGCGGCACCTCGAACAGGGCATTGCCGTCGGGCGACGACAGAGCGAGCGCGACGAAGTCCCCGCGCGGGGTGGCCCAGGGCCAGACCCGGACATCACCGATCCCGGCTGGCTCGTCCAGCCCGGTGACCAGTAGTTCTCGCGCGAAGGACCAACTCACCGCTTCGCCGCCGGCCGATTCGGCGTGAAACAGGACGTGGACGGCGTACGGGTCAGCTGGGTCGTAACGCAGGCTGGCGCGCACGGGCAGAGCCGTGGCGTCAGGCGCGACGAGCCGCAGTGACGTCTCGACCTCCACCGTCGTCGGTCGTATGACACTCATGGACGTTCTCCCCCCGGCACCGCTGCGGGACGTGCTCGTCCCGCTTTCCCATACTCGGCCGCTAATTCTGATTACGCAGCGCGATCGGCTGATCTCACCCAGTAGTGGGAAGGTGGAATTGTGGTTGCCTTGGAAAACGTCACCGTTCATGTACGATGCCCGCTTCCGTTCGGGTGCCCAGTTCCGCCCGGCGTCGGGTGTGGTTCAGACGTCGACTCACTCCGGTAACGTCCAGTCGTCCCGTCAAGTGACGGGGACAAGGAACACTGACGGGTGAAAATGGGCGCGAAAAAATCCTCAACCGGGCATGAGACGTCGTCTTCTCCGGCGAATAGCCGGACCGCCCGAGGAGAGGAGACATCAGTTGAGCAGGAACGGGGGTACGTGGTGCGAAGCGACGACGCGGGCGGCGAGCGGCGCGCTCCGAGCGAGACTGTGTCCACCGTCACCCCCGTGGTAGCTCCGCCCCGACCGTCCGGCGTGCGCCACCGGATCCGGCTGACGCTGGAGATCATCCGGTCGAACCCGACCGGCCGCATCGCGCTGAAAACCATCGTCGCGGTCACCGGCGCGATCGTGGTCCTGATCGGCCTCGCACTCATCCCGCTGCCCGGTCCCGGGTGGCTGATCGTCCTCGGCGGCCTGGCGGTCTGGGCGATCGAGTTTCACTGGGCGCGGCGTCTGCTCCAGTTCACCCGCCGGCGGGTCCAGTCCTGGACACGGTGGGTCGGCCGGCAGTCCCTCCCGGTGCGCTTCGTGCTCGGGGCCATCGGTCTGGTCTTCGTCGGCGCGGTGCTCTGGCTGTCACTGAAGTTGGGGCTCGGGGTCGACCTGGTCGCCGAGATCGTGCGGTACCTCGCGACTCACTGACCCCGAAGATGCGCGGTGGTTACCGGATCAGGTACAGTCGTCGCGCTGAGGGCGATTAGCTCAGCGGGAGAGCGCTTCGTTCACACCGAAGAGGTCACTGGTTCGATCCCAGTATCGCCCACCATATATATCCGCAGCGTACGGGCCCGTTACCTGAGTTCAGGTAGCGGGTCCTCTTGCGTATGTGCTCCGTGCGTGGCGAACAGCCCGGGCGCGCGGGACCGCCTGCCCGCCGCTGGCGCCGGGTCGCGGGTCGGCGGTGGGGGAGCACCGCGGTGGTGGATGTCCGGAGTGCGGATGCCCGCGGTGGTGGACGGCCCCGGTTGATCGGGCGAGGGTCTGACGGATCGTCGGGACGCCCGCGGCCCGGTCGGTGTCACCGGCGCGGGTGGGTGGGCCGGTCCGCTCAACACCGTCGCCCTGTCGCGGTCCCCACCGCCGTCGTCGGGCCGCGTCGACATCGCGGATCGCCCGTCGTTCGGTCGGCGCACGTCGACGCCGCCGACGGTCGCGCCCGGGATTCCTCGGGCCGGTGCGGGCAGGCGCCGACGTCCCGTCGCCCGGGGCTCTCGCGTGGGGTTCGCTTCCCCTCGTCAGGTGCAGATCACCGTGTTGATCGTGGCGGCTGACCGGGCGCGTTCACCGTGCGGGGCGAGGGCCCGGGTCTCCGTGCCCCTCCCCGACGCCGGGTGTGGCTCGCGGCTGTTCGGGGCGTGTCTGCTGCCGGTGATGCCGGTGCTGTCCTGGAGGTACGAGTGACGCAGGAATCCCGCGAGTCACTTCATATCGGCATAAACGGACTTAACGCATAAGGGGTTGATCTCGCTTTTGACCGTTTGGTGTTCTTTACCCATGCCGGTGCAGTTGGGGTGCGGTATGGGTGCCGAGAGTTGCTCCGGATAGGCACGCGGCTAAAGAGTTATCAGAGAAGCTTGCGGCACATGGGGTATTTGCAGTGCTTCGGGGCAAGGCCTTGGGTGCCCCGTGCCACATGGAGGGCGGACGGGTTGGGTCGGAATTGCCCGGAGCGCGCATTACCGGGACTCTCCGGGACGAAGACTGCCGTTTGGTCGTGGCCCGGGTGGACGCAGGAGAGCGAACCGCGGCGTCGGCATCCTGCGCCCGATAGTGGCGTGGCTGGTCTCAGCCGCCTATCTCCGACACCTCTGCGAACGGCCGGCCATCCCACCAGACCGCGTCCACGAGGAACGCCCGGTTGGGGGCGAGGAACCTGACCAGTAGCCGCTGCGGTTCGTTCTGCACGGTGTCGACGGAGAAGCCGGGCTTCGGGGTGGCGGTGACGAGGATGACCCGCCCGGGGACCATCCGGATGGTCGTCTGCCCACCCTCCACCTCGAACCGCCGCACGTACGAGGTGGACCCGTCGGCCTCGTCGACGACGGTCCAGCCATCGACGGTGCGGGCCGTCGACGCGGCCGGCGGCCTGGGCGGGCGCTCCGCGGGCGTCGTGCGCGCCGACGAAGGGCTCGGACTCGCCGAGGGGGTCCGCGTCGCGACCGCCGACGGTGTCGGTGGTCGGGGCGTCGGGCCCGGTATGAGGTCGGGGCCGGGCGCGAGCGCGTCGCGCAGGTCGGTCTCTGCGCGGGTGTGGACGCGGTCGGGGACGGCGGTGTCCAGCACCGGGGTGAGTCCGAGCCACACCAGCCCGGTACTGGCGGCCGTGGCCACGCCCCACGCGGTCAGCGCTCCGATGCCCTGCCATCTGCTCACGGCGCCAATCTTGCCAACGTCGGTACCGTTCGACCATGCCTCTCGTCCTGGTGGTCGAAGATGACCCGGCGATCCGACGCGCCCTCGCGCGGACTCTCACCGACGCCGGGCACGTCGTGCAGGCGGTCGAGACCGCACTCGACGCGCTGCGTGTGGTCACCACCCAGCAGCCGTCGGTGGTGATCCTGGATCTGGGGCTGCCCGACATGGACGGTGCCGACGCTCTCGTCATGATCCGCGCGGTCAGCTCGGTGCCGATCATCGTGGCCACCGCCCGCCGCGGGGAGACCGACATGGTCCGGCTGCTCAACGCCGGCGCGGACGACTACGTGACAAAGCCGTTCTCCACGGCGCAGGTCCAGGCCCGGATCGCGGCGGTGCTCAGGCGCGCAGGCCCCGTGATCCCGGCACCGGAGCCGTCCCCGTGGGTCCGGGTCGGTCCGCTGCAGCTCGAGGCGACCAGCCGGAGCGCCACATTGGACGGGCGGCCGCTCCCGTTGGCGCGCAAGGAGTTCGACCTGCTGCACTACCTGGCGGAGCGCGCCGGGCAGGTGG
Source organism: Micromonospora sp. NPDC049679 (assembly GCF_040659735.1). Taxonomy (NCBI): domain Bacteria; kingdom Bacillati; phylum Actinomycetota; class Actinomycetes; order Micromonosporales; family Micromonosporaceae; genus Micromonospora; species Micromonospora sp. NPDC049679. The sequence goes on along the minus strand of NZ_JBFANZ010000052.1, from coordinate 14,822 downwards.
TGCCGCGCGGCGAGCTGTTCGTCGCGGTCTGGCGGCAGCCGTACGTCAACGGGGACCAGACGCTCGACGCGCACATCTCCCTGGTCCGCCGCAAGCTCGGCGAGTCCGCCGCCGAGCCGGGACTGCTGCGCACCGTACGCGGGGTGGGCCTGATGCTGGTCGGGCCGTCGTGAGGTCGACGCTCGCGCGCGGCACCCTGGCGGTCACCTCGATGGTGGCGATCGCCTTCCTGGTCCCGCTGGCCCTGCTGGCCGGCCAGATCGCACATGACCGGGCGCTGGCCGATGCCCGTCAGCAGGCGACCAGCATGATCGCCGCGCTGGCGGTCACCGAGGAACGCGCGGTTCTCGCCCGGGCCGTCGCCAGCACGCGCGCCGGCGGCGGGGAACGCCTCTCACTGCACCTGCCCGGAGAGGCTCCGATCGGTACGACCAGGGGCGCGATCAGCGACATCCGGCTGGTCGAGAGCAGGGGACATCCGCTCGTCGCGTCGGCGCCGGATGGGCTGGTCTACCTCCAGCCGACCGCGCTGGCGCCAGGCCGGACCGCGGTGATCGAGGTGTGGGTGCCGTCGGACGAGTTGCGACGCGGGGTCACCACCGCCCGGCTGGCCATCGCCGGGCTCGCCGCCGTACTCGTCATCGCCTCGATCGCGCTCGCCGACCGGCTCGGCGCGCAGGTCGTCTCCGCGGCCCGGGAGTTGTCGCGGGCCGCGCGCCGGCTCGGCGCCCACGACCTCAGCGTCCGGGTACGACCGGCCGGGCCCACCGAACTCGTGGAAGCGGGCCGGGCGTTCAACCTGATGGCCGACCGGGTCGTGTCGCTCGTCGACGCCGAACGCGAACGCGCCGCCGACCTGTCCCACCGGCTGCGGACGCCGCTGACCGCGCTGCGACTGGATGCCGATTCCCTGCCGGCCGGCGAGCTCACCGACCGGGTGCGTGAGTCGATCGACGCGCTTGAGCGGGAGGTCGACGCGATCATCGTCAGCGCCCGGGACTCGCTGGACGCGCGCAGCGGCGCGCTCACCGACCTGGTCGACGTGCTCGCCGACCGGCTGGCGTTCTGGGCGGTGCCCGCGGAACACCAGGGGCGCGCCTGGGAGGTCGGGGGCGGCACGGAACCGGTGTGGATCCCGGTCCCCCGCTCCGACGTGATCGGTGCCGTCGACTCGCTGCTCGGCAACGTCTTCCGGCACACCCCCTCCGGCACGCCGTTCCGGATCAGCGTGACCGAGCGCGAACTGGTCGTGGAGGACGGCGGATCCGGCATCGCCGACCTGCCCAGCGCGGTGCGGCGCGGCGTCAGCGGTGCCGACTCGACCGGGCTGGGGCTCGACATCGTCCGGCGGGTGGCCGGGGAGGCGGGTGGAGCGCTCCATATCGGACGCAGCGAGCTGCTCGGCGGTGCCCGCGCGGTCATGTCCTACCTCGGCTCCCGCCGCCCGTCACGGTGAGGGGCCGCTACGGAATCGGTACCGACAAAGCGCTCTGCGTAAACATCGCCACCTGTTTAAGGTAATCCTAAGACAAATTTCCGAGTCATTTCTGGTGCTCGACCATTCCTTGCCGCGCGGTGCATTGGTACGTTTTTCGCACGGAAGCGACACCGAGGCGCTCATCAATTTCGCGCCGCACCGCCGGTAGTCGCCATTTGGTCCCACGTCCTACAAGGCGCGGGACCAGTGCTGCGCTGAAGGAGTTGGACCATGCGACGAATTATGGCCTATCCGCTGCTCGCTGTGGGCGCGATGCTGTCCACGCTGGCGGTCGCCACACCCGCCCAGGCGCACGGCTACGTGTCGTTCCCGCCGAGCCGGCAGGCCCTGTGCGCGCAGGGCAGAGTCGCGGACTGCGGCCCGATCCAGTTCGAGCCGCAGAGCGTGGAGGGCCCGAAGGGATTGAAGAGCTGCAACGCCGGACTGGGGCAGTTCTCTGCGCTCAATGACGACAGCCGCCCCTGGCCGGCGACGTCGGTGGGGAATAGCGTCACCTTCAGTTGGATCCTGACCGCGCGCCATCGCACCACCACCTGGCAGTATTTCATCGGCAACAAAATGGTCGCCGAATTTGATGACGGAAACGCTATTCCGCAGGCAACCGTCTCGCACAGGGTGGACCTCAGCGGCTTTTCCGGACGGCAGAAACTGCTGGCGGTGTGGAACATCGGTGACACCCCGATGGCGTTCTACAGCTGCGTCGACCTGCAGGTCGGCGGTGGCGGTGGCCAGCGGCCCGAGCCGAGCACGCCGCCCACGAGCAACCCGACGACCCCGCCCCCCGGCGCCCCCGCGCCGGCGCCGACCGCCACCGCGCCGTCCACGGCCACGCCCACCCGCCCCGGCGGCACGACCTGGGCGTCCTGGCAGAACTACCGCGTCAACGACGTCGTGACGTTCGAGGGCAGGACGTACCGCTGCCGGCAGGCGCACATGTCCCTCGACAGCTGGGAGCCCCCCGCGACGCCGGCGCTCTGGCTGGCCAGCTGACCGACCCCACGGGTGGACCCGCGCGATCGGCAACCGCGGGTCCGCCCACCCACCACCCGACGCTCGGTCCACCCGTCCCGCAAGGCTCCACGCGGGCCGGACGGCGAACAGGAGAACCGGTAAGCATGAAGTTCCCACGGCGTATCACCCTTGCCGCGGCAGCCCTGCTGCTGCTCGCCGGCTGCGGCACCGGCCCGGCCGGCCCCGGCGACGGCGACCCGGCGGTGACGGCGTCCGCCGCCACGTACAACGACGCCGACGTCATGTTCCTCCAGATGATGATCAACCATCATGGTCAGGGGCTGCGGATGGCCAGCCTCGCTGAGCAGCGTGCGACCAGCGAGGAGGTGAAGCTGTTGGCCGCCGCCGTCGGGGCGACGCAGACGGACGAGATCCGCACGATGACGCGGTGGCTGCAGGAGTGGGGCAAGCCGACGGAGGCCGACCACGACCCGAGCGTGCACGCGGCACACGGCGGCCTGCCGGCCACCGGCGACGCGGAACTGGCCGCGCTCACGCAGGCCACCGGCCGGCAGTTCGAGCAACAGTTCCTCAACCTCTTCATCGCCCACCAGCACAACGCGGTCGAGATGGCGAAGGCCGAGGCCGCCGGCGGCGCCAGCCCGGACGCGAAGGAGCTGGCCAGACGCGTCGACCAGTCCCGTACGGCACAGATCCGACAGATGCTGGGATTCATCAGGAGTTGAGCGGGTCGCCCGGCCGCCTGTATGCGGCCCGGGCGTACCTGTGCGAAATGGCCGGTGACCGGCAGCGCGCCGTCGAAAACCACCGGGCTCCGGCCAGCCGGACGACAAGCCCCGACGATGCCTGACGTGCCGGGCACTACGCCGCAAGCGTGTCCAGGATCTGCTCGCCGTACTTGGCCAGCTTGTTCTCCCCGACACCGCTGATCCGGCCGAGCTCAGCCAGCGTCGCTGGGGACTCGGTCGCGATCTGGCGCAAGGTCGCGTCGTGGAAGATCACGTACGCCGGCACGCTCTGCTCCTTGGCGGTGGCGGCGCGCCAGGCCCGCAGCCGCTCGAACACCGGCAGGGCCGCCGGGGACAGCTCGACGGCCGTGGCCGCGGCGGAGCGCGACTTCGGGGACCGGGAGGCCGACGCCCCGCGCTGCGGCTCGCGCCGCATCGTCACCCGGCGCTGCTTGCCCAGCACATCTTTGCTCGATTCGGTCAGCACGAGCGTCCCGTAGTCACCCTCGACCGCGAGCAGTCCCTGCGCCAGCAGTTGGCGGACCACAGCGCGCCACTCGGCCTCGTTCAGTTCGGTGCCGATGCCGAACACGGTGAGGGCGTCATGGCCGTGCTGGGCGACCTTCTCCGTCTTCCGGCCGAGCAGAATGTCGATGGACTGGCCGGCGCCGAACTTCTGGTCACGCTCGCGGTGCAGCCGCAGCACGGTCGAGAGCAGTTTCTGCGCCGCCACCGTGCCGTCCCACGACTCCGGCGGCGTCAGACAGGTGTCGCAGTTGCCACACGGGGTGCTCTGCTGGCCGAAGTACGCGAGCAGTTGGACGCGACGGCACTGCACCGTCTCACACAGGGCCAGCATGGCGTCGAGGTGGGCGGCGAGCATCCGGCGGCGGGCCAGGTCACCGTCGGAACTGTCGATCATCTTGCGCTGCTGCACGATGTCCTGCAGCCCGTAGGCGAGCCAGGCGGTCGACGGCAGACCGTCGCGGCCCGCCCGACCGGTCTCCTGGTAGTAACCCTCGACGGACTTGGGCAGGTCGAGGTGCGCGACGAACCGTACGTCGGGTTTGTCGATACCCATGCCGAAGGCGATCGTCGCGACCATCACCAGGCCGTCTTCGCGCAGGAAGCGCTGCTGGTTGGCGGCGCGCGTACGTGCGTCGAGTCCCGCGTGGTACGGCAGTGCCGGGATCCCGTTCTGCACCAGGAACTCGGCGGTCTTGTCGACGGACGCCCGTGACAGGCAGTAGACGATTCCGGCGTCGCCGGGATGCTCGGTGCGCAACAGGTCGAGTAGCTGCTTCCGCGGCTCCCGCTTCGCCGCGATCCGGTACTGGATGTTGGGCCGGTCGAAACTGGCCACGAAGTGGCGGGCGCCCTCGAGGTTGAGCCGCGACGCGATCTCGGCGTGCGTCGCGGTGGTCGCCGTGGCGGTCAGGGCGATCCGGGGTACGGCCGGCCAACGCTCGTGGAGCATGGACAGGGCGAGGTAGTCGGGGCGGAAGTCGTGGCCCCACTGGGCAACGCAGTGCGCCTCGTCGATCGCGAACAGCGCGATCGTGCCGCGGTCGAGGAGCCCGATGGTGGAACCGGTTCTCAACGCCTCCGGCGCGAGGTAGAGCAGGTCGAGGTCACCCGAGAGAAAGGCCGACTCGACGCGGCGGCGCGCCTCGAAATCCTGCGTCGAGTTGAGGAACCCGGCCCGCACGCCGAGGGTCGTCAACGCATCGACCTGGTCCTGCATCAACGCGATGAGCGGCGAGATGACGACCGCGACGCCGTCCCGGACGAGCGCCGGGATCTGGTAGCACAGCGACTTGCCGCCACCGGTCGGCATGAGCACCAGCGCGTCACCACCGCCGACGACCTGGTCGATGATCTCCCGCTGGCTTCCCCGGAAGGTGTCATAGCCGAAGACCCGGCGCAGCACCCGTAACGCTTCGTCGGTCCGCTGATCCGTCGGGGAGGTCACCCGGGGATTCTACGAGGAGCCCGGGCCGGAAGGATTGCCCCCGGCGCGGTTTTGCTCGCGGCGTGCTCTGACAGCGGGTTGCCGGGCCCGGCCAGCCGACTACTGTCCCCGGCCATGACCGAATCGACCGACCTGCGCGCCACCCGCGCGGCCTACGACACCGTCGCCGTCGACTACGCCGAGCGACTGCGCGCGGAGCTTGTGGCCAAGCCCCTGGACCGTGCGCTGCTTGCCGCGTTCGCCGAGCTCGTGCAGGCCGGCGGTGGCGGGCCGGTCGCCGATCTCGGCTGCGGCCCCGGCCGGGTGACGGCGCACCTGCACTCTGTCGGGTTGACCGCCTTTGGTGTCGACCTGTCGCCGGCGATGGTCGCGGTGGCCCGTCGCACATACCCGGAGCTGCGGTTCGACGAGGGGTCGATGACGGCGCTGGACCTGACGGACGACATTCTCGGCGGCATCGTCGCCTGGTACTCCATCATCCACACGCCCCCGGAGCGGCTGCCGGTGGTGTTCGCGGAGTTCCATCGGGTGCTGCGTCCGGGTGGCCACCTGCTCCTCGCCTTCCAGGCGGGCGACGAGCGTCGGCACCTGGAACAGGCGTACGGCCATGCCATCTCGCTCGACGTCTACCGGAGGTCACCGGAGCTTGTCGCCACGCTGTTGAGCCAGGCCGGACTGGTCGTGCACGCCCAACTGCTCCGTGAGCCCGAGGGGCCGGAGAAGACGCAGCAGGCGTACCTCCTGGCGCGCAAGCCGGGGAAGTCGTAGCTGTCACACGGGGGCTGTCCGCGTGTGCCGACCTCGGCTCGCGTTATTCGAACCGATGTGACGCACTCGCCCGTTACCTTCTTGCCATGGCGCCCTTCGAACGGAGAACCGCCCGGCTGCGCCTCCGGCGCGTCACCATGGACGACCTGGAGGCGTTCGTGGCGCTCGAGTCCGCGCTGCGGGCACGGGAGGAGCCGCCGCGCGAACCCCCGGCCACCGCACAATCCGCCCGGTATCTCGCCGCGTTCACCGAGGTGTGGGATCGCGGGGAACTCGGCTACTGGACGATCGTGTTCCAGGGGCGGATAGCGGGTTTCGGCGGTGTCCAGCCCAAGCTCTGGCGGGAGCGCCACTGCTGGAATCTCTACTACCGGGTCGCGCCCGAATTCTGGGGGTTGGGCATCGCGACCGAAATGGCACGCGAGGCCATCGCGGCCGCGGCGGTCGTACATCCGGCGTGGCCGGTCGTCGTGGAAACCCGCGCATGGAACACCGCGGCGATACGGGTTGCGGAGCGGGCCGGGCTGATCCGGCAGGAAGCGCGGGCGGACGACGACTACGCGGTGTTCCTGCTCGAGACGACACCCTGAACCAGCGCGCGACCCGGCGCGGCATCGACCCCGTGCCGCGCCGGCATAGGGTGGCCCCGTGACCAATGCGTGGGACCCCGCCGCGGCCGGGGTGCTGCGCCTGCCATCCGGCCGGCTCGTCAGGGGTCGCGGTCTGCGGCAGCCGCTCCCATCCGGGCCGACGCCCACCTTCGCCGTCTACCTGCTCGGCAGGACACCACCGGCGGTCGACTGGGAGAGCCGATGGGTGCGCTGGCCCGACTTCTGGCTGCCGGGCGACCAGGGGTACGCCCGCGACGTGCTGCACGAAGCCTGGGACAGCGCCACGACTCAACGGGTGGAGATCGCCTGCGGCGGTGGCCGCGGAAGGACCGGCACGGCTCTGGCCTGCCTCGCCGTCATCGACGGAGTGCCGGCGGATCAGGCGGTTGCCTTCGTCCGGCAGCACTACGACCGGCATGCCGTCGAGACACCCTGGCAGAAGCGCTACGTCACCCGATTCACCGCACGGCGGTCGGGCACCCGGCGCTGAGTCGTACTCGATCAAGAGGTCCAGGGTCCGGCGCCGCTGCGTCGGGGGAGTGCGGCGGCGTCATCCCCGCGATCCTGCGGCGCAGGTCGGGCGGCCGCCGTCTCAGCGACGTACGTCGGCCGGCCCCGATGTCAGCGGCAGCCCCGCCCGCTGCCACGCCTCGACCCCGCCGATCATGTCGGTCGCGCGCCACAGGCCGACATGCCGCAGGCTGGCGGCGGCCAGGCTGGAGCTGTAGCCCTGTCGGCAGATGACGATGATCTCCAGGTCGTGATCGGTGGCCTCGGGGATCCGCGCGTCGCTCAACGGGTCGAGCCGCCATTCGAGCACCGTACGGTCGATCACCAGCGCGCCGGGAAGCTCGCCCTGCTCACGCCGTTGCGTCTCGGTGCGGGTGTCGATGACCAGCGCGCCCCGGCGTCTCGCCGCGTCCGTCTCCTCGGGAGTCATCCGGCGTACGCCGGCACGCGCCTTGGCCAGAACGTGGTCGACCCCCGCGTCTTGCCCCGTTTCCACCCGCACAGTCTGCCGGATCGGAGGGGCAGACTCGGACAACCCTGGCAAATTAATCCTGCCGCAGCGCGTCGGTCCCGGGGCCCCCGACGAGCAGGTCCCGCCCCTCGTCTCCGACGAGGACGTCGTCGCCCTGCTGGCCGAGCAGCAGGTCGTTGTCGTCGCCGCCGCACACGATGTCGTTCCCCGCCCGCGCGTGGACCCGGTCGCGGCCGTCGAGGGCGGCGATCACGTCGTCCCCGTCGGTGCCGATGATCCTGTCCGGCCCGTCCGTGCCGACGATGCCGGCCTCCCGGCCCCGGCATCCCGGGGTCCCCGTGACGGAGAGGGCGCGCATCCGGCCGATGTTGTCGAAGGAGCCGAACCCGACGCGGCCGGCCTGGAACGTGCGGTCCGTCGCGGTCATCAGCGGGGTCGAGGCGCCATCGACGTACACCGCGATCTCGCCGGTCTTCGCGCAGTGACGGACCCGGACCTTGTGATACGCGGCGTCCGTGATGGCCGGCGGCGCGCCGATCTTGCCGTTCCACTGGTGGTCGAGGCGGAACCGGTCGGCGTTGTCGACCACGAAGATCCCGTTGTGGGGATAGATCGTGTTGTCCGTCGACAGATGGGCGTAGTAGAACCGCGTCGGCGACTGGTAGCCGAAGACGATGATCACGTCGCGGTTCGTGATCTCCACCGGCGTGTCGAGGCGGACCTCGGCGTCGATCTGCACCGATCCGAACTCGGGCCCCTTCGTCAGCACCGCGTACTCGAACGGGCGGCGCGGTCCGGCCGGCGACTTACCGGCCTCGGCGAGGATCACCTCGGACCCCGGAAACTGCCAATTCGCCGGCGTCACCGGCGCCCAGTTGCCGCCGGCCATGACGTCCTTCACCCGGTTGCGCCCGACGTCGCAGCCCGCGTGGCCGGCGCTGTCCGCGCGCATCCCCGCGTTGTTCGCCGCAGTCGCGTGGGCGGCGGGCTGGCCCGCGAGGGTCGCCACGCCCACCGCCATCGAGAGCGCCAGGGGCATGAGCTTACGAAGGGTACGAGTCGGCTGCATGGGACCTTCCCTGCGTGACGCGGGACATTGGAAGCGCTTTCGCAAGCCTGGATAGCACCGTGTCACCGTGTCAAGAGAGAGTCACTCCTTCGGGGCGGCCCACCCGAGGCGGCGGCCACCCGGACTCATCGCGCCGGCGCCGGGCCGGTCGACTCCCGCACGACCAACTGATGTCCGGTCCACTTTCGACGGAGCCGCGACAGTGGCGGCTTCAGGGCGAGTTCCAGTGCGAGCTCTCCCATCTGCGCCATCGGCAACCGGATCGTGGTCAGGCTGGGCCCGAGATCCGCCGCCACCGACACGTCGTCGAACCCCGCGACCGACATCTGCGCGGGGACCGCGACACCCCGCGCACGGAGCGCGGACAGCACGCCGATCGCCATGACGTCGTTGAGCGCGATGATGGCGGTCGTCCGCGGGTGGCGCTGCAGGATCTGGTCCGCCGCGAGTCGCCCTCCGTCGCGGGTGAAGTCGCTGCGTACGACGGGGGACTCCGCCGACGTGAGCCCGGCCCGGGCGAGCGCCCCGGCGATCCCGGTCATCCGGTCGGCCACCGTGGTGAGCCGCTCCGGTCCGGCGGCCACCGCGATCCTGCGGTGTCCCAGTGACAGCAGGTGCTCCGCCACCGCGTGACCGCCCGCCTGGTTGTCGGGGACCACGGCATCCGCGCCGAGGTTGTGCCGACCGATCACGGCGACCCGGCCGCCGCCCTTGCGGAACGCGGCCAGCTCCGCCTTCGCCTCGGCCTGCAGCGCCGGATCGGTGTAACCCGAGCCGGCCACGATGATGACGCCGACGCGGTGCGCGATCAGCATCCGGACCTGCCGCAACTCGACCTCGGGGTCACCGCCGGAGTGGCAGATCTGCACCATCCGCTGCTCGGCGCCGGCGAGCCGGAGGACCCCGCTCGCGATCTCGGCGAAGTACGGGTCACCGATCTCGTGCACGATCAGCCCCACGGTCGGCGTCGATCCGCCCGCGAGGGTCCGGGCGTGCAGGTTGACCACGTAACCGAGTTCGCTGGCCACCTGGCGCACATGGGCTGCGACCTGCGCGCTCACGCCATCCCTCCCGGTCAGCGCGCGCGATGCGGTCGCGAGCGACACGCCGGCGTGGGCGGCCACGTCGACCAGCCTCAGTGGAGATCCAGGCATGGGCATCGGTCACGACCCTTCCGTCCGGTTTATAACCCGTTCAGGTGTGACTGTTGCCACCCACACGCGGGCAAGTCTAGGGTCGGATTCGGCATACGAAAGCGCTTACGCAACCGCTTTCTGCGACCGTACGACCGATTGGGTGGTCCCTCCGTGTCGAACTCCCGATGGAATTTCCAGAAGCCCAGATGGCTCCTGGTGACGACCGTTTCCCTCCTGGTGACCGCGCTCCCGACCTCGCAGGCGATCGCGCAGACGCCACCGGCGGCCCCGCGGGCCGATGCTCCCGTCACGGATCCGATTCCGCAGGATCCGGTCCCGTCCACCCTGGGTCTGACCCTCGCCGACGTCGCCACGTTCCCCAAGTCCGAGCCGGTGCCGGCGCCGATCGACCCACGGCTGATGCGTCACGCGCGGATCAACTTCCTCGGTGAGATCCCCGACGGGTCAGGGCGCAGGTTCGTCCCCGACCTCAACGGCACCATGTATCTGCTCAACGGCGCGACCCCCGGGGCGTACCTCGACGTCCGCGCCCAGTTCCCGGACTTCTTCTCCGGCCGCGGCATGGGCAGCGGCTTCGGCTTCGTGACCTTCCACCCGGAGTTCGCGCGGAACGGCAGGTTCTACACCGTCCACTCCGAGGCGTTCGGCGCGCTGCAGCCGAAGACGCCGGACTGGACCCAGCCGAACGCGATCGTCCAGAGCGTGGTGACGGAATGGACCGCCGCCGACCCGTCCGCGAACACCTTCAGCGGCACGCACCGCGAGGTGCTGCGGCTCGGGTTCGCGAGCTACATCCACGCGATCCAGCAGATCGACTTCAACCCGACCGCCCGTCCGCGGGACAAGGACTACGGGTTGCTCTACGTCGCGGCCGGCGATGGCGGCATCGGCGTCTCGACGAACGTCCCGCAGGACCTGGCCGTGCCGCAGGGCAAGATCCTGCGCATCGACCCGATGGGTCGCGACAGCGCCAACGGCAACTACGGCATCCCGCGCTCCAACCCGTTCGTCGGCAAGCCGGGCGCGCTCGGTGAGATCTACGCGTACGGCATGCGCGACCCGCACCGCTTCAGCTGGGACCCGCGCGACGGCGACCGGATGTTCCTCGGCCACATCGGCGAGCACGCCATCGAAGCCGTCTACGAGGTGAAGGCCGGCGACAACTTCGGTTGGAGCGAGCGGGAGGGCGCGTTCGCCTTCAAGAAGGACGACCGCTGCAACCTTTTCCCGCTGCCCGCGGATGACAAGAAGTACGGCTACACCTACCCGGTGGCCGCCTACGACCACGACCCGCCGGCCGGCTGGCCCTGCACGAAGGACAGCGGTCACGCGATCAGCGGCGGCTTCGTCTACCGCGGAAACGCCGTCCCCGAACTGCGCGGCAAGTACGTCTTCGCCGACCTCGTCGACGGTCGCGTCTTCTACACCAACGCGAACGAGATGCGGCGCGGCAGGAAGCTGGCCACGATCTACGACCTGAAGATCTTCGACCCGGCGGGCAAGCGGGTCACCACGGCGGACCTGGCCGGTGACGCCCGCGTCGACCTGCGGCTCGGGACCGACCGTGCCGGTGAGCTCTACCTGCTGGCAAAGGCGAACGGCAAGCTCTGGAAGGTGACCGGCACCCGCCGCGTGCCCGTCAACCCGGACGTGCTGCCCAGCCTCCAGCGCAACCTCGCCGCCTTCTACGACTTCGAGCACGCGTTCGTGCCCGACCCGGCGATGGAGCTCGACCAGGGCTTCTCCGGCACGAACATCAGCCTCGTCAACGGCGGCAAGGCGATGCGCGTGAAGGACGGCGCCTACCCCGGCAGCAACACGTCGATCCAGACTGCTCAGGTCAACCCCGCCACCGCCGGTAACGACGACTGGAAGGCCGGCCTCTACTCGGCGACCGGTGTGCCCACGCTGAACGCCTTCAACGGCGTCAAGGGCACCACGGTCATGGGGTGGTTCAAGGTGACCGGGCAGAACCCGAACCTGAACTCGAACACGCCGGACCCGAACGACTACTACAACGCCATCGGACTCGCCGGCATCCTGACCGGAGACTCGGACGGGCACGGGGTTCGCGCCCTGCTGGAGCTGATCAACGTGAACGGCGAGTTGCGCCTCGTGGCGCTCGGCCGACGGCTCGACGGCGGTAGCTCGCAGACGTTCGCGGCACAGGAGGACTGGCGGACGCTGTTGCCGCCGAACGAGTGGGTCTTCCTCGCCGCGACCTTCGACTTCGACAAGGGCACCATGGCGTTGTACAAGAACGGGAAGCCGCTGGACGGGTTCTACGCGGTGACCGGCGACCCGTGGGGCGTGGCGACGCCGGGGCGGCACTACAGCTCGGAGACCGACCCCCGCGGCATCAAGATCGGCGGCAGTTTCCCGCAGAACACGCGGGAGTCCAACCCGTGCAACTGCCGGATGGACAGTCTGATGTTCCTCGGCCGGACCGTCTCGGCCGCCGAGGTCCAGCAGCAGTACCGCCGGGTGACAACCGCGCGACCGTGACGGCACGTTGACCGCGACCGGAGGACCTGGTGCTTCACCAGGTCCTCCGGTCGTCGTGCGTCACCGAGCAACCCTCAGGCGAGCGCCTGTGCCAGATCGGCCCGGAGGTCGTCGGGATCCTCGAGCCCGATGGACAACCGGATGATGTCGGCGCTCGGACGGGCGGCGGCCGCGACGGGGCGATGGGTCAGGGCGGCCGGATGCTGGATCAGGGAGTCCACCCCGCCCAGGGAGACCGCATGGGTGAAGAGACGGACCGCGTTCGTGACCCGCACCGCCTGCTCGTACCCACCGGAAAGCTGGAGGGCGACCATCGCGCCGGGACCACGCATCTGGCGCCCCACCAGGCCGGTCGGATCGCACCCGGGGATGCCCGGGTAGAAGACCCGGCGTACGGACGGGTGCGCGCTCAGCCACCCGGCGATCTTCTCCGCCGAGCTCTGCTGCGCGCGCACCCGGAGCGGCAGTGTGGCCAGGCCGCGGTGCAACAGGTATCCGGCGAGCGGATGCATCAGCGCGCCGGTCACGGCCCGGACCCGCCGCAGTGCGCCAGCCCAGGCCGCGCTGCCCGCCACCACGCCGCCGACGACGTCGCCGTGGCCGCCCAGGTACTTCGTGGCGCTGTGCAGCACGAGCGCGGCGCCGTGCGCGGCCGGGTTCTGCAGAAGGGGGGTGGCGAACGTGTTGTCCACGAGCACCGGACGCCCCGGGGCGGCCTCGACGACCGCGCCGATGTCCACCAGCTGCAGTGTCGGGTTACCCGGGGACTCGACGACCACGAGACAGGTGTCCGCGCGGAGCGCGGCGGCGACGTTCTGCGGGGCGCAGTACGTGACCTCGACGTCGAGCAGTCCGGACGCGAGCAGGTGGTCCGTGCCGCCGTACAGCGGACGGACCGCCACGACGTGCCGGCCGCCCGTCTCCGCCTTGGCGGCGAGCACGGTCGCGGTCATCGCCGCCATGCCGGAGGAGAAGGCGACCGCCTCCGCGGTTCCCTCCAGTTGGGCGAGCGCCGCCTCGAACCGGGCCACGGTCGGGTTCCACAGGCGCGCGTAGACGAACCCGCCCCCGTCGACCGGATGGCCACCCGTGGCCATCGACTCGTACGACGAGCCGCCCATCTCGATGTCCGGCAGGGGACTGGTCGAGGAGAGGTCGATCGGCGGGGCGTGCACGCCCAACTCCGCGAGATCGTCGCGGCCGGCGTGCACGGCCAAGGAATCGAACGAAAGAACCTGCTCACCCATGCGATGATGGTCCGAATATTCGCCGTACCAGGCAATATTCGCCGAGCATTAGGCGGTGGAAGCGGCTACTCGGCGCAGATTGTGGAGGCGATGTTCGTGGCGGCGGTGACCGGGCCGAGGAATCCGCGGTCCCGTGCGGCGCCGCCCCTGGACGGCACCGATCTGTCCATCCTGGCCGAGCTCGCCGCGGACGGACGCATCACCAACGCGGCACTCGCCGCGCGGGTGGGGGTCGCCGAATCGACCTGCATCCAGCGGGTCCGCACCCTGCGCGAAGCCGGCGTCATCTCCGGCTTCCACGCGCAGCTCGATCTCGCCGCGCTCGGCCGTCCGCTGCAGGCTGTGATCAAGGTGCGGCTCGGCAGCCACAACCGCAATCACGTGCACAGCTTCCACGCGACCCTCACCGAGATCCCCGGTGTGCTCACCGCGTTCCACGTGGCAGGGGAGGACGACTACCTCCTGCACGTCGCGGTCGAGTCACCCGAAGCGCTGCGCGACCTCGTCCTGGAGCACATCAACATCCACCCCGCCGTCCGGCACACCGAGACCCAACTCGTCTTCGAGGTGCTCCCCGGCATGGGCGTGCTCCCCACCCCGACCGGCCGGACCGGCCGGCGCGCCTGACCCGAGCGCCCCGGTCAGGGATCACCCCGCGTACGCGGGTGGCAGCGGCTGGAACCTGACCGGCGTGCCGGGGCGGGCCTGCGCGGCGGCGGCCAGGTCAGGCTCGCCGACCACTCCGATCACCGGATAGCCCCCGGTGGTGGGGTGGTCGGCGAGGAACAGCACCGGACGCCCGTCCGCGGGCACCTGCACCGCGCCGAGCGCGATGCCCTCGCTGGGTAGCTCCGTCCGCACCGCGCGGGTGAGCGCCGGCCCCTCCATGCGAAGGCCGATCCGGTTGCTCGCCGTCGCCACCGTGTAGCGGGCGGTCCGCAGCGCGGCCAGCGCCTCGCGGGTGAACCAGTCGTGCCGCGGGCCGAGCACCAGCCGCAGCAGCAGTTCGCCGGGGAGCGCTGGTTGTGGGGCGACGTCGACCGGGAGCGGCGGGCCGTGCGGGTGGTCGAGCGGCAGGAGGTCACCGACCGAGAGCGGCGGTGGGCCGAGCCCGGAGAGCAGATCGGCGGCGCGGCTGCCGAGCACCGCGGCGACGGCCACCCCGCCGGCAAACGCGACGTACGACCGTACGCCGTGGGTGGCGGCGCCGACGTCGAGCACGGCGCCGGCCGGTCGGCTGCCCGGTGGGTTCGGGTTCCGGGGTGGACTGCGCCGTGGGGGACGTGGCGGGCATCGTCGCCGCCGGCGCGGTC
>NZ_JBFANZ010000051.1:0-30018 GCF_040659735.1 Micromonospora sp. NPDC049679 | reverse complement strand
GCGAACCGGCACAAGGCCGTCACCCGGCTCGGCCAGTGTCTGCCCGGGTCGCGGCCGTACGCGCGAACGCGCTGCACACGTTCACCGCCCGGCCCGCCCGCCACCGACGCGACGCCACGGCCACCGGCCGCACCCGGCCGTGCGCTTCCGCCCACTCCGCCGCCCGGAGCGGCGCCCGCTCCCGCTCGCGGTCCGGCAGCGCCCACGGGGATCGGTGGCACCGGATCCGATGCACCGACCGCGCTCGTGGACGACTCGAACAAGCGGCGCTTGCAGTTGCTGATCGGCGGGTTGGGAGTCCTGGTCCTGCTCGCGGTCTGTGGACTCAGCTCCTATTTCATCGTCGCCGACGAGCGGAAGGGACGGGAGGCGCGGGCGGCCGCTGCCGCACCCGCGCCCACCGCGGTCCCCCGCGACATCAGTTCCCGAGCCATCGACTCCGCGCCGTTGACGGTGAAGGAGGTCTTCCCCGGCCCGCAGATCGTGATCAATCCCAAGGAAGCGCCCTACAAGGTGCTCAAGACCCAGGACGTCAAGAACTGCAAGACGGCCACGGCGGGCGAGATCAGCACCCTGCTCACCGAATTGGGCTGTAGCCAGGTCGTACGGGGCACGTTGCGGTCACCAGACGGCGCCTACCTGGTGACGGCCGGCGTGTTCAACCTGGAGGACGTGGCCGGCGCCGAGTGGGCGCACGAGAAGATCAAGCCGCTGGTCGACGACGAGAAGGGCCGCTTCCAGGGGCTGATCGCCGGCAAGGGGACCGAGGCGGTCGCACTCTCCTCCGCCCAGGTCGGCTGGCACGTACGCGGGCACTACCTCGTCTACTGCGTCATCGCACGCGCCGACAGCAAACCGATCGCCGACGCCGACCCGTACGGGCGGCAGATCCTCTTCGACATGATCGAGCTGCACCTGCGCGGCGTGGTGCTGGAGAAGCGGGCCACGGTCCCGGTCGGCCAGGGAGCGGTAGCCCCGGCGCCCACCGCAGCCGGCTGAGCCTCTGCGGCGGCCACCCGAGTGCGGCCGGCTGGGTCCTCGCGACCCATCCGGTCCGGGGGGGGGTCAGGAGGCGGCGGGCAGCCGAAGCCGGCGGGTGGCCTCAGCACGGCGCGCGAACTCCGCCGGTTCGGTGGGATAACCGACCTCGACCAACGTCAGCCCATGAGCCGGCGCGACGGTCACCTCGCTCGACCGCTCCCGGAGGGTGAGCAGCCCGGCCGCCCATTCGACCGGCCGCCGCCCATCGCCCGCGGCCAGCATCGCTCCGACCAGACTTCGCACCATCGCCTGGCAGAAGGCGTCGGCCTGTACGGTGGCCACCAGAGTGCCGTCCGGATCCCGCCGCCAGTCGAGGCGGGTGATCGCGCGGATGGTGGTGGCGTGCTCCTTGCGCCTGCAGTACGCGGCGAAGTCGTGCTCCCCGACCAGACCGGCCGCGGCGGCGTTCAGCGCGGCGAGCTCGAGCGGACGCGGCCAGGCCAGCGTGTCATACCGGCGCAGCGGCTCGGCGCCGTGCCGCGCATCGGTCACCCGGTATTCGTAGCGCCGGAACGTCGCCGAGAACCGGGCGTCGAACTCGGCGGGAACCTCGGTGACGGCCCGCACCCGGACATCGGGCGGCAGAAGCCCGGCGAGCCGGCGTACGAGCGAATCCTGGAGCTCCCGCCATCCGGCTGCCGCGACGTCGACGTGGCAGACCTGTCCGGTCGCATGCACCCCGGCGTCCGTCCGCCCGGCCACGGTCAGCCCGGTCACCTGCCCGACGCCAACGACGCGGGTCAGCATCTCGGTGATCACGCCGGCGACCGTACGGCGGTCGGGCTGGGCGGCCCAACCGGAGAAGTCGGTGCCGTCGTACGCGACGTCCAGCCGTACCCGCGTCGCTGCTTCCACGTCGTACTCCCGGAGATGGGGCGGGCCCGGCGCCCCCTTCAGGGGTGCCGGGCCCAGTGTGTATCGGTTGGACAGATGCCTGTGAACTCAGGCGTTCGTGTCCTCGCCCTCGGCCTTCGTGCCCGGCCCCTCGGCGTTCTTCTCACCCGACGCCGAGACCGGAGCCTCCGCGTCCTGGTCCGCCGCGCCGCTGCCGGCCGGCGTCTCCTCGGGCGCGAGCGCCTCGACCTTGTCCTGCTGCGCCGCCTTGCGGGCGGCGGTCTTCTTCGCCGCCTTCGCGGGGGCCGGCGTCGCGACGACCAGCTCCTCGACCAGCTCGATGATCGCCATCGGAGCGGCGTCACCCTTGCGCGGACCGATCTTCACGATCCGGGTGTAGCCGCCGGTGCGGTTGGCGTACCGCGGCGCGATCTGGTCGAACAGCGAGTAGACCACGTCCTTGTCCCGCACGACGCCGAGAACCCGGCGACGCGCGTGCAGGTCACCGCGCTTGGCCTTGGTGATGAGCTGCTCCGCGAAGGGACGCAGGCGCTTGGCCTTCGTCTCGGTCGTGGTGATCTTGCCGTGCTGGAACAGCGCGGTGGCCAGGTTGGCCAGCATCAGCCGCTCGTGCGCGGGGCTGCCGCCGAGGCGGGGGCCCTTGGTGGGCGTGGGCATTGTTGGTGCTCCTCAAATGTGGCGGCAGCCGGCCTTACAGCTGCTCGGTCTCGCGGTAGTCGTCGGTGTCGTAGTCCACCTCGCCGAAGGAGTCCACGACGTGTGCCGGGTCGAAGTTGGGAGCGGAGTCCTTCAGCCCCAGACCCATCCCGGCGAGCTTCATCTTGACCTCGTCGATCGACTTCTGACCGAAATTCCTTATATCCAGAAGGTCGGCCTCCGTCCGCCCGATCAGCTCACCAACGGTGTTGATGCCCTCCCGCTTGAGGCAGTTGTAGGAGCGCACCGTCAGGTCCAGCTCCTCGATCGGCAGCGCCAGATCGGCGGCGAGCTGCGCGTCCTGCGGCGACGGGCCGATGTCGATCCCCTCGGCGGTCTCGTCCAGCTCGCGGGCCAGCCCGAAAAGCTCGACGAGGGTGGAGCCGGCCGAGGCCAGCGCCGTACGGGGGCCGATCGACGGCTTGGTCTCGACGTCGATGATCAGCCGGTCGAAGTCCGTGCGCTGCTCGACACGGGTCGCCTCGACGCGGTAGGTCACCTTGAGCACGGGCGAGTAGATCGAGTCGACCGGGATGCGGCCGATCTCGGCGCCCGCCTGCTTGTTCTGCGAGGCGCTGACGTAGCCCCGGCCCCGCTCGACGGTCAGCTCCATGTCGAGCCGGCCCTTGCCGTTCAGGGTCGCCAGCTTCAGGTCCGCGTTGTGCACCGAGACACCGGCCGGGGGCTGGATGTCACCGGCGGTCACGTCGCCCGGGCCCTGCTTGCGCAGGTACATGCTGACCGGCTCGTCGTGCTCGGAGCTGACGCAGAGGTCCTTGACGTTCATGACCAGCTCGACCACGTCCTCCTTGACACCGGGGATCGTGGTGAACTCGTGCAGCACGCCGTCGATCTTGATGCTGGTGACGGCGGCGCCCGGGATCGAGCTGAGCAGGGTACGCCGCAGGGAGTTGCCGAGCGTGTAGCCGAAGCCCGGCTCGAGCGGCTCGATCGTGAACCGGGACCGGGTCTCGCTGATCGACTCCTCGGAGAGGGTCGGCCGCTGGGTGATGAGCATTTTTTCTCTTCTCTTTCGGGGCGCCCGCTATATGACACCCACTTGTTGATGCCCGGTCCGGGCTCGCTGGCGGCATCGTGCGCCCTGCCAGCGAGCCCGTCGCGGATATCAGAACTACTTGGAGTAGAGCTCGACGATCAGCTGCTCCTGGACCTGCGTGTCGATGACCTGCCGGGCCGGGAGCGAGTGCACGAGGATCTTCAGCTCGGTCGGGATCGCCTCCAGCCATGCCGGAACGGTCTTCGAGCCGGCCTCGGCCTGCGCCACGATGAAGGGCGTCAGTTCCTTGGACTTCGCGCGGACCTCGATGATGTCGTGCTCCTTCACGCGGTAAGAAGGGATGTCGACCTTCTTGCCGTTGACCGTGAAGTGGCCGTGCTTGACGACCTGGCGGGCCATGTCGCGGGACTTGGCGTAGCCAGCCCGGTAGACCACGTTGTCGAGCCGCGACTCGAGGATCTGCAGGAGGACCTCACCGGTCTTCGCCTGCTTGGCCACAGCTTCCTCGTAGTAACCGCGGAACTGCTTCTCGAGCACGCCGTAGACGCGACGCGCCTTCTGCTTCTCGCGGAGCTGGAGCAGGTACTCCGTCTCCTTGGTCCGGCCGCGCCCGTGCTGCCCCGGCGGGAACGGCCGGGACTCGAACGGGCACTTCGGACCATCACACTTGCTGCCCTTGAGGAACAGCTTCATCTTCTCCCGCCGGCAACGGCGGCAGTCAGCACCGGTATAACGAGCCATTGTGTTTTATCTACCTCTCAGACCCGGCGACGCTTTGGCGGACGGCACCCGTTGTGCGGCTGCGGCGTGACGTCGGAGATCTGCCCGACCTCGAGGCCGACGGCCTGCAGCGAACGGATGGCGGTCTCCCGGCCGGAGCCGGGGCCCTTGACGAACACGTCGACCTTGCGCATGCCGTGCTCCATGGCCCGACGCGCGGCGGCCTCTGCGGCGAGCTGCGCGGCGAACGGAGTCGACTTGCGGGAGCCCTTGAAGCCCACCTGGCCAGCGGAGGCCCAGGAGATGACTGCACCGGTCGGGTCGGTGATCGACACGATGGTGTTGTTGAAGGTGCTCTTGATGTGCGCCTGCCCGTGGGCGACGTTCTTGCGTTCCTTGCGCCGGACCTTCTTGACGGCGGCCCCTGCGCGAGCCTTCGGTGGCATAAGTCTCTGCGCTCCTATTACTTCCGGCCGGGCTTCTTCTTGCCGGCGACGGTCCGCTTCGGGCCCTTACGGGTACGCGCGTTGGTGCGCGTCCGCTGACCGCGCACGGGGAGGCCACGGCGGTGCCGGATCCCCTCGTAGCAACCGATCTCGACCTTGCGGCGGATGTCCGCGGCGACCTCGCGGCGCAGGTCGCCCTCTACCTTGTAGTTGCCCTCGATGTGATCGCGGAGCTGAACGAGCTCCTCGTCAGTGAGGTCCTTGGCGCGCTTGTTCGGGTCGATGCCGGTCGCGGCGAGCGTCTCGACCGCCCGAGTCCGGCCGAGCCCGAAAATGTAGGTGAGCGCGATCTCCATCCGCTTTTCGCGGGGGAGGTCCACGCCGACTAGACGAGCCATGTGCGGGCGTACTCCTCGTGGTCTTCTCACGGAGGTCTGGACCCGTCCCACCCCGACTGCCCTGCTCACCGGACGATTGGCGTCGACCGGAGAGACCTGACGGGCCCCGGCCTCCGACCGGGGGTCAGCCACGAAGACGCGCAACGCGATGCGCTCCGCCGCTCGTGGCTGGGACGAGTATGTGCTGTTGTGCGGGACCTGCCGCCCGGGTATCAGCCCTGGCGCTGCTTGTGGCGCGGGTCGGCGCAGATGACCATGACCCGACCGTGCCGCCGGATGACCCGGCAGTTGTTGCAGATCCGCTTGACGCTCGGCTTGACCTTCACGGTTTGCCTTACTTCTCATCTGGGCCCGGCATCGCGCTATCGCGATCTCGGACCGTGAAGACGAACACGGGACGCCCCGCCGTCGTCAGGTGGTTACTTGTAGCGGTAGACGATGCGCCCGCGGGTCAGGTCGTACGGCGAAAGCTCCACCACGACCCGGTCCTCGGGCAGGATGCGGATGTAGTGCTGCCGCATCTTGCCGCTGATGTGAGCCAGCACCTTGTGGCCGTTCGCGAGCTCCACCCGGAACATGGCGTTCGGGAGAGGCTCGATGACCCGACCTTCAATCTCGATGGCCCCGTCTTTTTTCGGCATGTCCTCCGCTGTCCTGACGTCGGTTTCTCGGGATCGGCTCACAACGTCTTTCACGGACGGAGACCGTCCGTGCCAGCCGCGGCTCCGACAGCCACCGAAGCGCAGGGCAGGCATGCCGGAGTGGACGCTGTGCGCCGATCAGCCAGTGTACGCGCGCGCGGGCATCGACGCCAAACCAGGTTCCGCAGGCCGGATCAGATCGGACGAAAGCCACTATATCAGTCGTCGTCTCCCGGGCCGGACCCCGTCACCGCGCGCCTGTCGGCCTTCTCCTGCTCCTTACGCGCCCGCTTCGCCGCCCACTTCTGCGGCTCCCCGCTCATCAGGCCGCTGATGGTGGAGACCAGCAGGACCGCCCCCCACGGCCCGGCCACCCAGCCCGGCCAGAAGTAGACGAGGTCCCGCGACATCACACAGACGACCGCCCAGATCGCCACCGTGATGCCGACCGTGCCGAGATAGCCGCTCCAGTTCTCCGCCAACCAACGGCGGGTCGCCTGCGGATTGCGACCGTCCGGCCCCACAAGCAGCCCGGACCGCGCCGTCACACCGGTGACCGGCGCCAGCTGCGCCCGCTCCGCCGGGACAGTGCCGGGCAGATCCGTGAGAAGCACGTCCAGCTCGCCGTACGTCCTGGCCGCGTACGCCCGCTGCAGCCGGTCGTCGTATTCGTGCAGATCCAGCCGGCCCTCGTTCACCGCGACCCGGAGCTGCTCCGCGACCGCCTCCCGATCGGCGTCAGCCGCCCGTAACTCGTCACGCCGGTCCATAGCCAAGAGGATGCCACCGGCGCACCAGTGCAGCTGATCAAGGAGGAGTTCAGATTTCCGACGCGGCGGGCTGCCGCCCGGTGACCAGATCACCGAGGCGGGCGCGGCCGCCGTCCGCGGCGGTCAGCACCCAGACACCGTCGTCGAGCAACGCGATCGAGTGCTCCACATGAACGGCGACGGACCCGTCCCGGGTCACCACCGTCCAGCCGTCCGCCAGCTCCTCGGTCTTCGGCGAGCCGAGCGTGATCATCGGCTCGATGGCCAGCGCCATGCCCGGCACCAACTGCGGGCCCTTGCCGGGCCGTCCGTAGTTGAGCACGTGCGGGTCCTGATGCATCTCGGTACCGATGCCGTGCCCGCCGTACCCCTCGACGATGCCGTACCGGCCACCCTTCTTGACGGCGGACTCGACGGCGTACGAGATGTCGGTCAGCCGGCCCCGCCCGCTCGCGGTTCCGCGCGCGGCGGCCTCGATCCCGGCCCACATCGCGTCCTCCGCCACCGTCGCCATCTTCAGCAACTCCGGACGGACCTCGCCGACGGCGACCGTGATCGCCGCATCGCCGTGCCAGCCGTCGAGCACCGCCCCGCAGTCGATCGAGATCAGGTCGCCCTCGCTCAGCACCTGCCGCGGCGATGGGATGGCGTGGACGATCTGCTCGTTGACCGAGGAACAGATCGACGCCGGGTAGCCGTGGTAGCCCATGAACGACGGAACACCACCGGCGTCCCGGATGACCGATTCCGCGATCGCATCGAGGTCGGCGGTCGAGACGCCGGGCGCGACCGCATCGCGCATCCGAGCCAGTGCCGCCGCGACGACGAGCCCCGCGGCCCGCATCTTCTCGAACTGGTCGGGAGTTTTCAGCTGAATGTCGAGTTGGTGACGGCGCATGCCGTTTTACCTTTCGGTTGCGGGGCGCGCCCAGACGCTCCTCGCGCTCGCACTGTCGACGGTCGAGCTGCGTGCGCTACTCGCGCACGCAGCCGAGCCTATCCGCCGTACGACCGCAGTGCGTCGATAGCCCGGACGGTGACGTCCTCCACCGGACCGGTGGCGTCGATCCCGACCAGCTTGCCCTGCGCGCCGTAGTAGTCGACCAGGGGCGAGGTCTTCTCCGCGTACTCGACCAGCCGCTTCGCGATCGTCTCGGCCTTGTCGTCGTCGCGCTGGAAGAGCTCCGCGCCGCAGCGGTCGCAGATCCCCTCTCGGGCCGGCGCGTCGAACTCGACGTGCCAGATCTTCCCGCAGCCACGGCAGGTGCGCCGGCCGGAGAGGCGCCGGATCACCTCGTCGTCGTCGACGACCAACTCCAGCACCAGGTCGAGCGCGGTGCCGAGGTCAGCCAGGAGCTTGTCCAGCGCCGCCGCCTGGGGCGTCGTGCGCGGGAAGCCGTCGAGGAGGAACCCGTCGCCCGCGTCCGGCTCGGCGAGCCGTTCGCGCACCATGTTGATGGTGACCTCGTCGGGCACCAGCTTGCCGGCGTCCATGTAGCGCTTGGCCTCCACTCCCAGAGGCGTGCCCTGGGAGACGTTGGCCCGGAAGATGTCCCCGGTCGAGATTTTCGGCACGGCCAGGTGAGCGGCGATGAACTCGGCCTGCGTCCCCTTCCCCGCCCCGGGGGGACCCACCAGTACGAGCCTCATCTACCGAAGGAACCCTTCGTAGTTCCGCTGCATCAGTTGGCTCTCGATCTGCTTCACCGTCTCCAGACCGACACCGACCATGATGAGCACCGCGGTGCCACCGAACGGGAAGTTCTGGTACTGCTGGTTGTCCAGCCAGATGAAGAAGAAGTTCGGCAGGATCGAAACGAGACCCAGGTACAGCGCGCCGGGAAGGGTGATCCGGCTCAGGATGAAGTCGAGGTACTCCGCGGTCGGCTTGCCGGGCCGGATGCCCGGCACGAAACCGCCGTACTTCTTCATGTTGTCCGCGACCTCGGTCGGATTGAACGTGATCGAGACGTAGAAGTACGTGAAGAAAATGATCATCAGGAAGTAGACCGAGATGTAGATCGGGCTGCTCGGGTTGGCGAGGTTGTTGGAAACCCACGCCTGTACGTCGCCCGGGTTGTTCTGGTCGAAGAACTGCAGCGCGAGCTGCGGCAGGTAGAGCAGCGACGAGGCGAAGATGACCGGGATGACACCCGCCTGGTTGACCTTCAGCGGGATGTACGTGGAGGTGCCGCCGTACATCTTCCGGCCGATCATCCGCTTCGCGTACTGCACCGGGATCCGCCGCTGGGCCTGCTCGATGAAGACCACCGCGGTGATGACCACCAGCACCAGCGCGAGCACCAGGAAGAACATGCCCCAGCCCTTGCTGGTCTTGATCGACCAGCCCTCGCTGGGGAGGCGGGCCGCGATCGAGGTGAAGATCAGGACGGACATGCCGTTGCCGACGCCCCGGTCGGTGATGAGCTCACCGAGCCACATCACCATGCCGGTGCCCGCGGTCATCGTGATGACGAGCGTGACCAGCGTGAGCCAGTTCGGCAGGCCGGTCCCCTCGGGGATGATCGGGAACTGGTCGCACATGCCCTGGAAGAGCTGCCCGGAGCGGGCCAGCGCCACGAACGCGGAGGCCTGCAGGATGCCCAGACCCAGCGTCAGGTAGCGGGTGTACTGGGTGATCTTCGCCTGACCGGCCTGACCCTCCTTGCGGAGCTGCTCCAACCGCGGAATGACCACGGTGAGCAGCTGCAGGATGATCGAGGCGGTGATGTAGGGCATGATGCCCAGCGCGAAGACCGACAGCTGCAGCAGCGCGCCGCCGGAGAAGAGGTTGAGCAGCGTGAAAACGCCGTTCTGCTCGCCCGACTGCATGACATCGATGCACTTCTGCACGTTGCCGTAGGAGACGCCCGGACTGGGCAGCGTCGCGCCAAGCCGGTAGACCGCGATGATGCCTACTGTAAACAGCAGCTTCTTGCGCAGGTCAGGCGTGCGGAACGCACTGAGAAAGGCGGAGAGCAACTTCTTCCTCCTGCGCGAGGCGGCCGCCGGAACTCACGGCGGGTCGGGGTGGGTGTCGGGGGAACGCCCGAACTCATGCTGGGATCGGACTCTAACAGTCGGGTGAGCGTCTGGGCAGGTGCGCCCTGGAACATACACCGGTCCCGATGTTAACGGGGCGAAAAGTCCCGTTGTACATCGTGGCGCCCGCCAGTTGGAGTCAACTGAGCGAGCGCCACGATGCCTGTGTTTCCTAGAGCTCGGTAACCGAGCCGCCAGCAGCGGCGATCTTCTCCTTGGCCGACGCGCTGAACGCGTGCGCCGACACCTGGAGCTTGACGCCACCGAGTTCGCCGGTGCCGAGGACCTTGACCGGCTGGCCCTTGCGGACCGCGCCGGCCTCGACCAGCTCCAGCGGACCAACCTCGCCGCCGTTCGGGAAGAGCTCGGCGAGCCGGTCCAGGTTGACGACCTGGAAAACGACCTTGAACCTGTTCTTGAAGCCCTTCAGCTTCGGCAGGCGCATGTGGAGGGGCATCTGCCCACCCTCGAACGCCGCCGAGATGTTCTTCCGGGCCTTCGAACCCTTGGTACCCCGACCGGCGGTCTTGCCCTTAGAGCCCTCACCGCGACCCACACGGGTCTTCGCGGTCTTCGAGCCGGGCGCCGGGCGGAGGTGGTGAACCTTGATCGTCATTACTCGACCTCCTCGACCTTCACGAGGTGGCTCACGGTGAAGATCATGCCCCGAATCTCGGGGCGGTCCTCCTTGACCACCACGTCGTTGATCCGCTTCAGGCCGAGCGAACGCAGCGACTCACGCTGGTTGTGCTTGGCCCCGATCTCGGACCGGAGCTGGGTGACCTTAAGACGCGCCATCGTCATGCCCCCGTACCCGCGCGGGACGCCAGCATGGCGGCCGGCGCGACATCCTCGACCGGCAGGCCACGCCGAGCGGCAACCGCCTCCGGGGACTCGAGAGCCCTCAGCGCGGCAACCGTGGCGTGCACGATGTTGATCGGGTTCGACGAGCCGAGGCTCTTCGAGAGCACGTCGTGGATGCCCACGCACTCCAGCACGGCACGCACCGGTCCACCCGCGATGACACCCGTACCGGCGCTGGCCGGCTTGAGCAGGACGACGCCGGCGGCGGCCTCGCCCAACACCGGGTGCGGAATCGACGCGGCGATCCGAGGCACCTTGAAGAAGTGCTTCTTGGCCTCCTCGACACCCTTGGCGATCGCCGCGGGCACCTCCTTGGCCTTGCCGTAGCCCACGCCGACGGTGCCGTCGCCATCGCCCACGATCACGAGAGCGGTGAAGCTGAAGCGACGACCGCCCTTCACGACCTTGGCGACACGGTTGATCGCAACGACCCGCTCGATGTGCGGGGTCTTCTCGACGGGCGCGTTGCCGCGGCCGCCCTCACGGCGGTTGTCGCGGCGACCACCTTCGCTGCCACCGGACCCGCCGCCACGGCGCTGTTGACCTGGCATCAGCAGCCTTCCTTCCTTTTCGTGACGGGGTTAGAAATCGAGCCCGGCTTCGCGGGCGGCGTCGGCAAGCGCGGCGATCCGCCCCGCGTACCGGTTGCCACCGCGGTCGAAGACGACCTTGGAAACGCCAGCGGCCTTGGCCCGCTCGGCGAGCAGGGCGCCCACCTTGCCGGCCAGCGCGCTCTTGTTGCCCTCGCCGTTGCGCAGCGAGACGTCCAGGGTCGACGCCGACGCCAGGGTGTGCCCCTTGGTGTCGTCGACGATCTGGGCCGTGATGTGCCGCAGCGAACGGGTAACGACCAGGCGGGGACGCTCTGCGGTCCCGCTGACGTTCTTACGCACCCGGAAGTGCCGACGTGCCCGCCCGACGGCGCGCTTGGCGGCGACGCCGCGACGGCGCTTGAGCAGCGTGGCGGTCACTTCTTACCTGCCTTTCCAGCCTTGCGGCGGATGACCTCGCCCTGGTACTTGACGCCCTTGCCCTTGTAGGGCTCCGGCGGGCGGATCTTCCGGATGTTGGCGGCGATCTCACCGACCTGCTGCTTGTCGATGCCGGCCACGTGGAACAGGGTCGGCCGCTCCACCGTGAAGGTGATGCCGGCCGGGGCCTGCACCAGAACCGGGTGCGAGAACCCGAGCGCGAACTCGAGGTCGGTGCCCTTGGCGGTGACCCGGTAACCCGTGCCTGCGATCTCCAGGGTCTTACGGTACCCCTCGGTAACGCCGACGATCATGTTGGCGACCAGGGTGCGCGAAAGACCGTGCAGCTCCTTGGCCCGCCGCTCGTCGTTCGGGCGGTTGACGTGCAGCTGGCCGTCATCCCCCCGCTCGGCGGTGATCGGCTCGGCGAGGACGTGCATGAGCTCGCCCTTGGGGCCCTTTACCTTGACGGTCTGGCCGTCGATCGTGATGTCGACTCCGGACGGTACCGGGATCGACTTACGTCCAATACGCGACATTTCTACCAGTCTCCCGTTACCAGACGAAGGCGAGGACTTCCCCGCCAACGCTCCGCTTGCGGGCCTGCCGGTCGGTGAGCAGCCCCTGGGACGTCGAAATGATCGCCACGCCCAGCCCGCCGAGCACGCGCGGGAGCCCATCCGACTTGGCGTACACCCGGAGACCGGGCTTGGACACGCGCTTGATGCCGGCCAGGCTCCGCTCGCGGTTCTGGCCGTACTTCAGCTCGACGACCAGTCGCTTGCCGACGGCGCCCTCAGCGGGCTCCTCGACCGACCAGGTGGCGATGTAGCCCTCGGCCTTGAGAACCTCGGCGATGTTCGCCTTGATCTTCGAGTAGGGCATGGTCACCCGGTCGTGGTACGCCTGGTTGGCGTTACGCAGACGCGTGAGCATGTCTGCGATCGGGTCGGTCATCGTCATGGGTTTTGTCAGCCTTTCTCGCCGGGGTTCCCAGGCTGGCCCGGGCCTACGGCGAAGAGAGTGTTACCAGGAAGCCTTGGACACGCCGGGCAGCTCACCGCGGTGGGCCATCTCCCGGATACACACCCGGCAGAGCCCGAACTTGCGGTAGACCGCCTTCGGCCGCCCGCACCGCTGGCAGCGGGTGTACGCGCGCACCGAGAACTTCGGCTTCGCGGCCGCCTTGATGATCAGCGCCTTCTTAGCCATTCGCTCAGTTCTCCTTGAACGGGAAGCCCAGGAGCTTGAGCAGCGCCCGGCCCTCGTCGTCGGTCGTGGCGGTCGTGACCACCGTGATGTCCATGCCCCGTGTGCGATCGATCCGGTCCTGGTCGATCTCGTGGAACACCGACTGCTCGGTCAGACCGAACGTGTAGTTGCCGTGACCGTCGAGCTTCCGCGCGTCCAGCCCGCGGAAGTCGCGGATACGGGGCAGCGCGATCGACAGCAGCCGGTCGAGGAACTCCCACATCCGGTCGCCCCGGAGGGTGACCTTCGCGCCGATCGGCATTCCCTCGCGGAGCTTGAACTGCGCGATGGACTTGGTCGCCCGCCGCACCTGCGGCTTCTGACCGGTGATCGTGGCCAGATCCCGGACGGCGCCGTCGATCAACTTCGCGTCGCGAGCAGCCTCGCCGACACCCATGTTGACGACGATCTTCACAAGGCCCGGCACCTGCATCGGGTTGCCGTACTTGTACTGCTCGCGCAGCTTCGCCACGATCTCGTTGCGGTACCGCTGCTTGAGGCGCGGCAGGGTCTTCGTTTCGGTAGCCGAGGTCATCACAGGTCCTTACCGGTGCTGCGCGCGATGCGGACCTTCTGGCCACTCTCGTCGAACCGGTACCCGACGCGGGTCGGGTTGCCGTCGGAGTCCAGGAGCTGCACGTTCGAGACGTGAATCGGAGCCTCCTGGGTGACGATGCCACCGGTCTTCGCGCCGCGCTGGGTGGTACGGATGCGTTCGTGCTTCTTGACCCGGTTCACGCCTTCGACGAGGACCTTGTCCTGCCGCGGGTAGGCCGCAATGACCTTACCCTTGGCACCCTTGTCCTTACCGGCGATGACGACGACCGTGTCGCCCTTCTTCACCTTCACGGTCAGAGCACCTCCGGCGCCAAAGAAATGATCTTCATGAACCGCTTGTCCCGCAGCTCACGCCCGACCGGGCCGAAGATACGGGTACCGCGCGGGTCTCCACCGTCCTTGATGATGACGGCGGCGTTCTCGTCGAAGCGGATGTACGACCCGTCGGGCCGCCGCCGCTCCTTCGCGGTACGGACGATGACCGCCTTGACGACCTCGCCCTTCTTCACACCGGCACCCGGGATGGCGTCCTTGACGGTCGCCACGATCACGTCGCCGATGCCTGCGTAGCGCCGACCGGAGCCGCCGAGCACACGGATGCACAGGATTTCCCGGGCACCCGTGTTGTCGGCGACGCGCAGTCGCGACTCCTGCTGGATCACGTCTATCTCCTATGTCTGCCAGTTCTCCACCGCGGCGGAGCTTGGCGGAACGGTCGGCTGCTTACTTAGCCTTCTCGAGGATCTCCACGACCCGCCACCGCTTGGTGGCAGACAGCGGCCGGGTCTCCATGATCAGCACCCGGTCACCGAGGCCACACGCGTTCGGCTCGTCGTGCGCCTGCAGCTTCCTGGTACGGCGCATAACCTTGCCGTACAGCTTGTGCTTGACCCGGTCCTCGACCTCGACGATGACGGTCTTGTCCATCTTGTCGCTGACCACGAGACCTTCACGCGTCTTGCGCTGGGTCCGCGGCGCGGCATTCGTCTCACTCATGATGCAGTCACCTCAGTCGGCGCGGCCGAGAGGCCCAGCTCGCGCTCACGCATGATCGTGTAGATCCGGGCAATCTCCCGACGGATGATCTGCAGCCGGCGGTTGTTGTCCAACTGACCGGTTGCGGCCTGCACGCGGAGATTGAACAGCTCCGCCTTGGCCTCCCGCAGCTTCGCGATCAACTCCTCGTCGGAGATCTCACGCAGCTCGGTGGCCTTAACGCCCGCTGCCATCAGGCTTCACCCACTTCGCGTGTCACAATGCGGCATTTCATCGGGAGCTTGTGCATCGCGCGGCGCATTGCCTCGCGCGCGATCTGCTCGGTCGGGAAGGACATCTCGAAGAGGATCCGTCCCGGCTTGACGTTCGCAACCCACCACTCCGGCGAGCCCTTACCGGAACCCATGCGGGTTTCGGCCGGCTTCTTGGTCAGCGCCTGGTCCGGGAAGATCGTGATCCAGACCTTACCGCCACGCTTGATGTGACGGGTCATCGCAATACGCGCGGACTCGATCTGGCGGTTCGTCACGTACGCGGGCTCAAGCGCCTGGATACCGAACTCACCGAACACCACCCGGTTGCCACCCTTGGACGCGCCGTGGCGGTCCGGGTGGTGCGGCTTGCGGAAGCCCTTCGGGGGCTTACGCGGCATCAACATGGTGCTCAGCCCTCCTGCTGCTCGGCCGGCGCGGCGGTAGCCGGCGCGGCACTGCTGTTCGTCGGCTCCGCCGGGGCGGCAGCCTCGGCGGGTGCGCCGCCGGTCATCTCGGCGGCAGCCGCACGACCGGCCTCGGTGCCACCGGCGGTCGTGCCGGCGGAACCGGACCGACCGCGACGCGGCCGCTCGGGACGCTCCGCACGGTCACGGCGCGGACGCGCCGGGCCCGTCTCGGCCGGGGCTTCCCGACCGGGTACGGCGTCACCCTTGTAGATCCAGACCTTCACGCCGATGCGGCCGAAGGTGGTACGCGCCTCGAAGAAGCCGTAATCGATGTTGGCCCGCAGCGTGTGCAGCGGAACGCGACCCTCACGGTAGAACTCCGTGCGGCTCATCTCCGCACCGCCGAGACGGCCGGAGACCTGCACCCGGATGCCCTTGACGATCGAGTTCTTCATCGCCGACTGCATCGACTTGCGCATCGCCCGACGGAAGCTGACCCGGCTGGACAGCTGCTCGGCGACGCCCTGCGCGACGAGCTGAGCGTCCGACTCGGGGTTCTTCACCTCGAGAATGTTGAGCTGCACCTGCTTGCCGGTGAGCTTCTCCAGCTCGCCGCGGATCCGGTCCGCCTCCGCGCCCTTACGGCCGATGACGATGCCCGGACGGGCGGTGTGGATGTCAACCCGGACCCGGTCACGGGTGCGCTCGATGTCGACCTTCGAAATACCGGCGCGCTCCAGGCCCTTGGACATCATCCGGCGGATCTTGACGTCCTCGCCGATGTAGTCCTTGTAGAGCTTGTCCGCGAACCAGCGCGACTTCCAGTCGGTCGAGATGCCGAGCCGGAACCCGTGCGGGTGAACCTTCTGACCCATTACTCGGCACCCTCCGTCGTGCTCTGCTGTGCGCCCTCGGCCGGAGCGGCCGGAGCCGCCTTCTTGGCCTGAGCGCCCTTCTTCGCCGCGGTCGCCTTCTTCCCCTGCGCGTTCGGGGCAACCGCCTCGACCGCGATGGTGATGTGGCAGGTGCGCTTGCGGATGCGGTAGGCACGGCCCTGCGCCCGCGGCTGGAACCGCTTGAGCGTCGGACCCTCGTCGACGAACGCCTCGCTCACGAGCAACGCGTCGGGGTCAAGCCGCTCGTTGTTCTCCGCGTTGGCGATCGCGCTGGCGAGCACCTTGTACACCTGCTCGCTCGCTGCCTGCGGCGCGAACTGGAGCACCGTGAGCGCCTCCTTCGCGGGCAGGCCGCGGACGAGGTTGACCACCCGGCGCGCCTTGGTCGGCGAGATGCGCACGTGTCGCGCAATCGCCCGCGCGCCCGGAAGCACCGGAGCGTCGCCCTTAACTGGCATCGCTGTAACCCCTTGATCCTCTATCCGTGGCTCGCCTTAGCGGCGGCGGCTCTTCCGGTCGTCCTTCTCGTGACCCTTGAACGTGCGGGTCAGCGCGAACTCGCCGAGCTTGTGCCCGACCATCGCCTCGGTGACGAACACCGGGACGTGCTTACGCCCGTCGTGCACGGCGATCGTGTGCCCCAGCATGTCGGGGATGATCGTCGAGCGCCGCGACCAGGTCTTGATGACGTTCTTCGAGCCCTTTTCGTTCTGCGTCTCCACCTTTTTGAGCAGGTGGTCGTCGATGAACGGGCCCTTCTTCAGGCTGCGAGGCATATGTCAGCTCTCCTGTTACCCGCGCTTGCGGGTCGCGTAGCGGCGGCGGACGATCAGCTTGTCGCTCGCCTGGCCCTTACGGCGGGTGCGGCCCTCAGGCTTACCCTGCGGGTTGACCGGGTGGCGACCACCGGAGGTCTTACCCTCACCACCACCGTGCGGGTGGTCGACCGGGTTCATGGCCACACCACGGACGGTCGGGCGCTTGCCCTTCCATCGCATGCGACCGGCCTTACCCCAGTTGATGTTCGACTGATCGGCGTTACCGATCTCGCCGACAGTGGCCCGGCACCGGACGTCGACCCGACGGATCTCACCGGACGGCATACGCAGCGTGGCGTAGGCGCCTTCGCGACCCAGCAGCTGGATCCCGACACCGGCCGAGCGGGCCATCTTGGCCCCGCCGCCCGGGCGCAGCTCGACCGCGTGGATCGTGGTGCCGACCGGGATGTTGCGCAGCGGCAAGTTGTTGCCGGGCTTGATGTCGGCGCCCGGCCCGGACTCGACCGCGTCGCCCTGCTTGAGGTCCTTCGGCGCGATGATGTAGCGCTTCTCGCCGTCGAGGTAGTGCAGCAGCGCGATGCGCGCCGTGCGGTTCGGGTCGTACTCGATGTGCGCGACCTTCGCCGGAACGCCGTCCTTGTCGACCCGCTTGAAGTCGATCAGACGGTACTGACGCTTGTGCCCGCCACCGTGGTGCCGTGTGGTGATCCGGCCGTGGGCGTTACGCCCGCCCTTCTTCGGCAGCGGAACCAGCAGCGACTTCTCGGGAGTCGAGCGCGTGATCTCGGCGAAGTCGGCGACGCTGGAGCCACGCCGGCCCGGCGTCGTCGGCTTGTATTTACGGATAGCCATTGTCTATACCCCTCAGCTGACCGGGCCGCCGAAGGCCTCGATACGGTCACCGTCAGCCAGCTTCACCATCGCCCGCTTGGTGGCCTTGCGCTGACCGAACCCGTTACGGGTGCGCTTGCGCTTGCCTTCGCGGTTGAGGGTGTTCACCGTCAGAACGCGGACGTTGAAGATCTGCTGAATAGCGATCTTGATCTCGGTCTTGTTGGCGTCCGGGTGAACCAGGAACGTGTACCAGTTCCGGTTCAGCTCCCCGTAGCTCTTCTCCGAGACGACCGGCGCCACGATGATGTCGCGCGGGTCAGCAATCGTGGTCACTTGGCTTCCTCGCTTCCGGCTGCACCGGACGTCTCCGCCGGAACCCCGAGGAACTCGTCCAGGGCGTCGGTGGTGAAGACGACGGCGTCGGCGACCAGCACGTCGTACGTGTTGAGCTGGCCAGCCTCGATCAGGTGCACGCTCGGCTCGTTGCGGAGCGAGACCCAGTTGAGCTCGTCCTCGCGACCCAGCACGACCAGCACGCGGCCGGCCTCCGTCACCTTGCGGAGCGCGGTCAGGGCGCTCTTGGTCGACGGCTTGTCGCCACCGACGAAGCCCTCGACCACGTGCACGGCACCGCTCCGGGCCCGGTCCGAGAGGGCGCCACGCAGGGCGGCGGCCTTCATCTTCTTGGGCGTCCGCTGGCTGTAGTCCCGCGGGACCGGGCCGTGCACCACGCCGCCACCGGCGAACTGCGGCGCGCGGATCGAGCCCTGACGGGCCCGGCCGGTGCCCTTCTGCTTGTACGGCTTCTTACCGCCACCAGCGACCTCGCCGCGGGTCTTGGTCTTGTGGGTGCCCTGCCGCGCGGCGGCCAGCTGCGCCACCACCACCTGGTGCATGAGCGCCATGTTCGCCTGCGCGTCGAAGATGTCGCCGGGCAGCTCGACCGAGCCGCTCTTGGCGCCCTCGGCGTTCAGCACGTCAACGGTCGTCACTTCGCCGAACCGCCCTTCTTGACCTGGGCCTTCGCCGCGGTGCGAAGCAGCACCAGCGCGCCCTTGGGGCCGGGGATGGCCCCCTTGACGAGCAGGAGGTTGTTCTCCGCGTCGATCGCCTGCACGGTGAGGTTCTGCACGGTGTAGCGCACGCCACCCATGCGACCCGCCATCTTCATGCCCCTGAAGACACGACCGGGGGTCGCGCAGCCGCCGATGGAACCCGGCGAACGGTGCTTGCGCTGGACGCCGTGACTGGCGCGCAGGCCGTGGAAGCCGTGCCGCTTCATGACACCGGCGAAGCCCTTGCCCTTGGTCTTGCCGGTCACGTCGATCGGCGCGCCAGCGGCGAACGCCTCGACGGTGACCTCCTGACCGAGTTCGTACTCGGTCGCGTCAACGGTCCGCAGCTCGACGAGGTGCCGACGCGGTGCCGCGCCAGACTTCTCGAAGTGGCCGGACTTCGGCTTGTTGACCTTGCGCGGGTCGATGGCGCCGTAAGCCAGCTGGACCGCGGAGTAGCCGTCCTTGTCGGGGGTGCGTACCTGAGTCACGACGCACGGGCCGGCCTGCACCACGGTCACCGGCACAACGCGGTTGTTGTCCCAGACCTGGGTCATGCCGAGCTTGGCGCCCAGGATGCCCTTCACTTGCCTGTCCATTAGTCCGGTCCCTACAGCTTGATCTCGATGTCGACGCCAGCCGGCAGGTCGAGGCGCATGAGCGAGTCGACCGTCTTGGGGGTCGGGTCGATGATGTCGATCAGACGCTTGTGCGTGCGCATCTCGAAGTGCTCGCGCGAGTCCTTGTACTTGTGCGGCGAGCGGATCACGCAGAAACGGTTGATCTCCGTGGGCAGCGGCACCGGGCCTGCAACCTGTGCCCCGGTGCGCGTCACCGTCTCGACGATCTTCCGCGCCGAGGAGTCGACGACCTCGTGGTCGTAGGCCTTGAGCCGGATGCGGATCTTCTGTCCCGCCATGATGGCTTCTGTTCCTTCTCTCGATGCCGCTTCATACGGGGGCGCCGCCCCCGAAGGCGTAATGCCTCGCTTTTCGCTCGGCGCTGCCTTCGCAGTCCTTGCACCCGGGCTCCGCCTTACTGGCGAGCTCTGGTGTCCGACCCCCGCGGTCGGGCGTGTCGCGCTCCAGGACCAGGCTCCGCCCCGGGTTTCCGAGGCGATCTGACCCGTACAGGAGCTGACCCATCCGGGAGGTCGGGCGTCGGTCGTGTCTCCACGAGCCGAACGCCGAGCGAGGGTGGCTGACTGATGCACAGTCAGCCACCCTGCGCGGACGCAACCTGACTAGTATGCCGCACTAACGGGCGGCAGTGCCAATCGGGTTACCTTGGTCACGCAATGATCTTGGTGACGAACCCAGCGCCGACCGTACGGCCACCCTCGCGGATCGCGAACTTGAGGTTTTCCTCCATCGCGATGGGCTGGATGAGCTTCACGGTCATCGTGGTGTTGTCGCCCGGCATGACCATCTCGGTGCCCTCAGGCAGCGTGACAACGCCGGTGACGTCCGTGGTCCGGAAGTAGAACTGCGGACGGTAGTTCTGGAAGAACGGGGTGTGGCGGCCACCCTCCTCCTTGGAGAGGATGTAGACCGTCGCCTCGAACTCCGTGTGCGGGGTGTTCGAGCCCGGCTTCACGACGACCATGCCGCGCTCGACCTCGTCGCGCTTGGTGCCACGCAGCAGCAGGCCGACGTTCTCGCCCGCGCGGGCGTCGTCCAGGGTCTTCCGGAACATCTCGATCGCGGTGACCTTGGTCTTGAAGCCCTTCTCCTTGATGCCGACGAGCTCAACATCCTCGTTCGGCAGGAGAACGCCGCGCTCCACGCGACCGGTGACGACGGTGCCACGACCGGTGATCGTGAACACGTCCTCGACCGGCATCAGGAACGGCTTGTCGACCTCGCGCGCCGGCTGCGGGATCGCGGTGTCGACCGCGGTCATCAGCTCCAGGAGGCGGCCGGTCCACTCCGGGTCTCCCTCGAGCGCCTTCAGCGCGGAGACCCGCACCACCGGCAGGTCGTCGCCCGGGTACTCCTGCGACGACAGCAGCTCGCGAACCTCGAGCTCGACGAGCTCGAGCAGCTCCTCGTCATCGACCATGTCGCTCTTGTTGAGCGCCACGACGATGTAGGGAACGCCGACCTGACGGGCGAGCAGCACGTGCTCGCGGGTCTGCGGCATCGGGCCGTCGGTCGCCGCGACCACCAGGATCGCGCCGTCCATCTGCGCGGCACCGGTGATCATGTTCTTGATGTAGTCCGCGTGACCGGGGCAGTCAACGTGCGCGTAGTGCCGCGACTCGGTCTGGTACTCGACGTGCGCGATCGAGATCGTGATACCGCGGGCCTTCTCCTCCGGCGCCTTGTCGATCTCGTCGAACGGCGTGTAGGGGTTCAGGTCCGGGAACTGGTCGTGCAGGACCTTCGTGATGGCCGCCGTCAGCGTCGTCTTACCGTGGTCGATGTGACCAATGGTGCCGATGTTGACGTGCGGCTTAGTCCGCTCGAACTTCGCCTTCGCCACTGGTGTCCTCCTGTGGACTTCTTAGTTCGTACGCCCGGCGCGCCGTTCGGCGCTTAGGACTCTGTCGACAGCCTTTCCGGCCCAGGTCTTGCAGCCGGGAAGAACATGGGTCCTGCGGCAGTGAAGCCTTCAGGCCCGGTAGGGCGCGCAGCTCGCCCGAAGGCGAGCCGGGGATCACTCCCCGGTCGCCTTCGCGATGATCTCCTTCGCCACGTTGGTCGGAACCTCGGCGTAGGAGTCGAACTGCATGCTGTAGCTCGCCCGGCCCTGGGTCTTCGACCGCAGGTCGCCGACGTAGCCGAACATCTCCGACAGCGGCACCAGGGCCCGGACGACGCGGGCTCCGCCGCGCTCCTCCATCGCCTGGATAATGCCACGCCGGGAGTTGAGGTCTCCGATGACGTCACCCATGTTCTCCTCAGGAGTGGTGACCTCAACGGACATCATCGGCTCGAGCAGCGCCGGGTCGGCCTTACGTGCGGCCTCCTTGAGCACCATCGAACCCGCGATCTTGAACGCCATTTCCGAGGAGTCGACCTCGTGGTACTGGCCATCCAGAAGCGTCAGCTTCAGGCCGACCATCGGGTAACCGGCAAGCACGCCGTACTGCATGGCGTCCTGCGCGCCGGCGTCCACCGAGGGGATGTACTCCTTGGGGATGCGACCGCCGGAGACCGCGTTGACGAACTCGTACGTCGCCCCGTCGGCCTCCATCGCAAGCGGCTCCAGCTTGACGATGACCTTCGCGTACTGACCCGAACCACCGGTCTGCTTCTTGTGGACGAAGTCGAGCTTGTCCACGGTCCGGCGGATCGTCTCCCGGTAGGCCACCTGCGGCTTGCCGACGTTGGCCTCGACGTTGAACTCGCGCCGCATGCGGTCGACCAGGATGTCCAGGTGCAGCTCGCCCATCCCGGAGATGACCGTCTGACCGGTCTCCTCGTCGTTGCGGACGCGGAAGGTCGGGTCCTCCTCGGCGAGCCGCTGGATCGCGGTGCCGAGCTTCTCCTGGTCGGACTTGGTCTTCGGCTCGATCGCCACCGAGATGACCGGCTCCGGGAACGTCATCGACTCCAGGATGACCGGGTTGGCGGGGTCGCTCAGCGTGTCACCGGTGGTGGTCTGCTTGAGCCCCTGGACGGCGATGATGTCGCCAGCCTGGGCGGTCGCCCGCTCCTCACGCTTGTTGGCGTGCATCTGGTAGATCTTGCCGATGCGCTCCTTGCGGTCCTTGGTGGAGTTGATCACCTGCGAACCGGATTCGAGCGTGCCGGAGTAGACCCGGACGTAGGTCAGCTTGCCCAGGTGCTTGTCCGTCTGGATCTTGAAGGCCAGACCGGAGAACGGCTCGGTCTTCGAAGGCTTGCGCAGCAGCGGCGTCTCGCCGTCCGTCGCCGTGCCCTCGATCGCCGGGATGTCCAGCGGCGACGGCAGGTAGGCCACAACCGCGTCGAGCATGGGCTGAATGCCCTTGTTCTTGAACGCGGTGCCGGTCATGACCGGGTTGGCCTTGCCGCCGATCGTGGCACGCCGGATGGCGGCCTTGATCTCGTCGGTGGAGATCTCCTCACCCTCGAGGTACTTCTCCATCACGGCGTCGTCGACGTCGGCGAGCGTCTCCATCAGCTTCTCGCGCCACTCGGCGGCCGAGTCGGCGAGGTCGGCCGGGATCTCCTCGACCGTGTAGTCCTCGCCCTTCTCGGTCTCGCCGCGCCAGGTCAGCGCCTTCATCTCGATCAGGTCGACGACGCCGATGAAGTCGGCCTCCGCACCGATCGGGATCTGCAGCACCAGCGGCGTGGCGTTGAGCCGGTCGATCATCATCTGGACGCAGCGGAAGAAGTCGGCGCCAGTCCGGTCAAGCTTGTTGACGAAGCACATCCGCGGAACGTTGTACTTGTCAGCCTGACGCCACACGTTCTCGGTCTGCGGCTCCACGCCGGCAACGCCGTCGTAGACCGCGACCGCACCGTCGAGCACCCGCAGCGACCGCTCGACCTCGACCGTGAAGTCGACGTGGCCGGGCGTGTCGATGATCTGGATCGTGTGACCCTTCCACTCGCACTTCGTCGCGGCGGAGGTGATCGTGATACCCCGCTCCTGCTCCTGCTCCATCCAGTCCATGACGGCAGCGCCTTCGTGGACCTCACCGATCTTGTACGTGATACCGGTGTAGAACAGGATCCGCTCAGTGGTCGTGGTCTTACCGGCATCGATGTGCGCCATGATGCCGATGTTGCGTACCTTGGCGAGCGCTTCTGCGGCGGCCACTTCAATCCCTACTTCGTCTCGTCGGAGTCCGCTGTCGCCAGCGGTGCTGCCCGCTCTCTGTTACCAGCGGTAGTGCGCGAAGGCCTTGTTGGACTCCGCCATCTTGTGCGTGTCCTCGCGCCGCTTGACGGCGGCACCGAGGCCGTTGCTCGCGTCGAGCAGCTCGTTCATCAGGCGCTCGATCATGGTCTTTTCCCGGCGCGCCTTGGAGTACTGCACCAGCCAGCGCAGCCCGAGGGTGGTCGCCCGGGTCGGACGGACCTCGACCGGCACCTGGTAGGTCGCGCCACCGACACGGCGGCTGCGGACCTCGAGGGTCGGCTTGACGTTGTCCATCGCGCGCTTGAGCGTGACGACCGGGTCGGTGCCGGACTTTTCGCGGCAGCCCTCGAGGGCGCCGTAGACGATGCGCTCGGCGAGCGCACGCTTACCGCGCAGCAGGATCTTGTTCACCAGCTGAGTGACCAGCGGCGAGTTGTACACCGGGTCCGCGACCAGCGGTCGGCGCGGAGCGGGGCCCTTACGCGGCATGTCAGCTCTTCTCCTTCTTCGCGCCGTAACGGCTGCGGGCCTGCTTGCGGTTGCGGACACCCTGGGTGTCCAGCGAACCACGGACGATCTTGTAGCGCACGCCGGGAAGGTCCTTCACACGGCCGCCGCGGACGAGCACGATCGAGTGCTCCTGCAGGTTGTGGCCGACGCCGGGGATGTACGCGGTCACCTCGATCTGGCTGCTGAGCTTGACACGAGCGACCTTGCGCAGCGCCGAGTTCGGCTTCTTCGGGGTGGTGGTGTACACACGCGTGCACACGCCGCGGCGCTGAGGGCTCCCCTTCAGCGCGGGCGTCTTGGTCTTGCTCGTCTTCGCCTGGCGGCCCTTGCGGACCAACTGCTGGATCGTGGGCACCGGGTTTCTCCGCTCCCTTCGG
The DNA here is from genome assembly GCF_040659735.1 of Micromonospora sp. NPDC049679. Classification (NCBI taxonomy): domain Bacteria; kingdom Bacillati; phylum Actinomycetota; class Actinomycetes; order Micromonosporales; family Micromonosporaceae; genus Micromonospora; species Micromonospora sp. NPDC049679. The sequence continues at coordinate 5,842 of NZ_JBFANZ010000051.1, read as the reverse complement.
CCGACTCACACGGCCGCGCCGTTTGTCATAGCCACCCTGGCGGGTGACTCTCCTACATTCCGGCCAGGACCCCTGGCAGGGGTACCGGCACCCGCGGTCGGGCGTGTCGCCCGCCCCGCGGTTCCGGCGCACGTTCGCACGTGCACCGGAATCTTTGTCGTTGTCGTGACGCTGCTCGATTGCCGCAGGAGCGGCTCTGGCCCACGCACGCATTGCCCGGGCAGGCCCGGGCACGAGGGGAAAGAGTACCGACCGTGAGCGCACAGGTCAAAACGAGAATCAGAGAGGAGGTTGGACGCCTCACCCTCGTGCCCCGTGTCGCCATCTCACCCGCGGAGAGCAACTCCGATAGCAAAGTGTACCGGCTGCCGACCGCAACGGCTCGTCCGGTCCCCCGTGGCCGATTTCACCGCGCCTGCAGGAACAGGGCCAGCGCGAAGGCGAACACCGTTGTACCCAACCCGACCCCGCCGGCGCTCATTCCCGCCACGGCGAGGCCCCGGCCGGTGAACCGGATGGCCGGAGGCGGCGCGATCCGACGGATCTGGCGCCGGCCGAGCAGCGCGAGCCCGAGCGCCGCGACGCCGAGCAGTCCAGCGAGAACCGCGAACGCGCCCGCGGCCCACGCGCCCCACCCGCCCTCGGCGCCGGTCACGCCGAAACAGGCCACGACCAGGGAAACCAGCACAGAGGCAACCCCGGCGACGAGCGAGCCGACCGCTGGGCCCGAGGTGACCGGCGGCACGTCCAGGTGCACCACGCCGAACGCGGTCCCGGGCACCGCCTCGACGCGGCGGGGCGGCCGCAGCGCCTCTCGTGGCGGCGGTGGGACCGGCCGGAGAAACCCGGCGACCCCGGCAGCCGGGACAGCCGGCGGGAAACCGCCGATCGGATACGCGCCCGCGGGGCCCGCGCCGGGCGCCGACGGATAGCCCGGTCCGGGCCGCCCGTACGGGCTGCGCGGGGATGCGTTGGGCGGAAATGGGGTGCTCGGCCGCGCGGCCGGCGCGGGGGGCGGGGGCGGGACCGGGTCGACGGGCTGCGGATCGCGGGCGAATGACTCGGCCGCGGCGATCTCACCGGGGCCGGAAGAACGCGCACCGCCGTCGGTGGGCGGAGCGTCCGTCGCCGGGTCACCCGGTCGTTCGTAGCTCGGCACATGGAAGCTCGGCTGATATCCGGACGCTTCCGGCGTATCGCGCACCGGTTCGTCCTCCGCCGGCCGCGGCTGCGCCTCTTCCGTCACGGACTCCCCCTCCAGCGCGCCGGTAGCGGCGACGGCCCCGAGCACGATCGCGCCGCGCTCCTGGGACCAGGCTACCGCCGGGGGCCGGCGCGGAGCGCGCCCGAGGTCGGTGGCGGGGGCAGTCCTAGTCGACCGTCGGGGCGAAGTCCTGTCCGACGGGAGCCGTGGCCAGATGGAACAGGCCGACGACGGCGGCGACGACAATGGCGGTCGCGGTCAGGACGATGCCGACCCAGGCCAACCGCTCGCCGCGCGCCAACCAGGCCGCACCGGTCAGATAACCCCCGGACGCGTACGCCTCGCGCCGTGCCTGCCGGGCCAGCGTCAACGCGATCGTGGCGGGGACGATGCCGCCGACGAACAGACCGGTCAGCGCCGCGACCAGGCCGAGCAGGAACACGGCGCGGGCCTTGGTCGAGCGGACCGGGTCGGGGTCGAGGGGGTGACGCGCGATGGTCGCGACGGGGGTGGGGGCCGGCGTCAGTTGCACTCCCCCAGCCTACAAACGGCAGGGCGCCCGCCGCCTCGCGAGAACGAGGTGACGGGCGCCCTGGATGGAGCTGTTTAGCGGTACGACCCGAAGTCGAAGTCGTCCAGCGGCACTGCCTGCCCGCTGGCCGGCCCGAACCCGTAGTCGGTCTCGGGGTACCCGGTCATCGAGTACACCTTGGCCTTCGCCTCCTCGGTCGGCTCGACCCGGACGTTGCGGTACTTGCTGATGCCCGTACCGGCCGGGATGAGCTTTCCGATGATGACGTTCTCCTTGAGGCCGACGAGCGAGTCGCTGCGCGAGTTGATCGCCGCGTCGGTCAGTACCCGGGTGGTCTCCTGGAAGGAGGCCGCCGAGAGCCAGGAGTCGGTCGCCAGCGACGCCTTGGTGATACCCATCAGCACCGGACGACCCGCGGCGGGCTCGCCGCCCTCGGAGACGAGTCGGCGGTTCTCCGACTCGAACACCGCGCGGTCGACGAGCACACCCGGCAGGAACTCTGTCGCGCCGGAATCGATCACCGTGACCCGCTTGAGCATCTGGCGGATGATGATCTCGATGTGCTTGTCGTGGATGAGCACACCCTGCGAGCGGTAGACCTCCTGGACCTCCTGGGTCAGGTGGACCTGGACCGCGCGCGGCCCGAGGATGCGGAGCAGCTCGTGCGGGTCGATGGTGCCCTCGGTGAGCTTCTCGCCGACCTCGACGTGATCGCCGTCGTGGGCGCGCAGGCGCACCCGCTTGGAGATCTTGTCGTGGACGATCTCTTCGCTGCCGTCGTCCGGCACGATGATGATCTTCCGCGACCGCTCGCCGTCCTCGATCCGGATCCGGCCGGGGGTGTCGGCGATCGGCGCCTTGCCCTTGGGCACACGCGCCTCGAAGATCTCCTGCACACGCGGTAGACCCTGGGTGATGTCCTCACCGGCGACACCGCCGGTGTGGAACGTCCGCATGGTCAGCTGCGTACCGGGCTCACCGATCGACTGGGCGGCGATGATGCCGACCGCCTCGCCGACGTCCACGGTCTTGCCCGTCGGCAGCGACCGGCCGTAGCAGGCCCCACAGACGCCCAGCTTGGACTCGCAGGTGAGCACGCTGCGGACCCGCACGTTCTCGACACCGGCGGCGACAAGCTTGTCGACCAGGATCGAGTTGAGGTCCGCGCCGCGCTCGACGACCAGGCTGCCGTCCGGCCCCTTGATGTCGTCGGCGATGGTGCGGGCGTGCACGCCGGTCTCGGCGTGCTCGTGCACCACCAGCTTGCCGTCGACGAACTCGCCGACCTGCATCGGGATGGCCCGATCGGTGCCGCAGTCCTCCTCGCGGATGATCACGTCCTGCGAGACGTCCACCAGACGACGGGTCAGGTAACCCGAGTCGGCGGTCCGCAGCGCGGTGTCCGCGAGGCCCTTACGGGCACCGTGCGTGGAGATGAAGTACTCCAGTACGGACAGACCCTCCCGGTAGCTGGCCTTGATCGGCCGCGGGATGATCTCGCCCTTCGGGTTGGCCACCAGACCACGGATCGCGGCGATCTGACGGAGCTGGAGGAGGTTACCGCGGGCACCCGAGTTGATCATCTTCCACAACGGGTTCTCCTGCGGCAGCGCCGTCTCCATCTCCTTGGCGATCTCGTTCGTCGCCTTGGTCCAGATCTCGATGAGCTCGCCGCGACGTTCCTCGGCGGTCATCAGGCCCCGCTGGTACTGCTTGTCGATCCGGTCGGCTTCCTTCTCGTACCGGTCCAGGATCTCCCGCTTGCGCGGCGGCGCGATGACGTCTTCCATGCCGATCGTCACGCCGGACCAGGTGGCCCAGTGGAAACCGGCCTCCTTGAGTCCGTCGAGCGTCGCCGCCAGCGCCACCTTCGGGAACCGCTCGGCGAGATCGTTGACGATCGCCGAGAGCTGACCCTTGCGGATCTCGTAGTTCACGAACCGGTAGCCCTGCGGAAGGGTCTCGTTGAACAGGACCCGGCCCAGCGTGGTCTCCACGATGAGCGGCTCGCCCGCGGTCCACCCCTCCGGGGCTTCCCACTTCGGTCCGGCCACGCCGTTGTCGACCTCGATCACGCCCTGCAGACGGACCTTCACCGGCGTCTGCAGGTGCAGTTCGCCGTTGTCGAACGCCATCCGCGCCTCGGCGTCGGAGCTGAACGCGCGCCCCTCCCCGTCGCCGCCCGGCGTGAGGTGGGTCAGGTGGTAGAGCCCGATGACCATGTCCTGGGTGGGCATGGTGACCGGCTTGCCGTCGGCCGGCTTGAGGATGTTGTTCGACGACAGCATCAGGATCCGCGCCTCGGCCTGGGCCTCGGCGGAGAGCGGCACGTGCACCGCCATCTGGTCACCGTCGAAGTCCGCGTTGAACGCGGTGCAGACGAGCGGGTGGATCTGGATCGCCTTGCCCTCGACCAGCTGCGGCTCGAAGGCCTGGATGCCCAGACGGTGCAGGGTCGGCGCCCGGTTGAGCAGCACCGGGTGCTCCCCGATGACCTCTTCCAGCACGTCCCAGACGACCGGGCGCTGGCGCTCGACCATCCGCTTGGCGGACTTGATGTTCTGCGCGTGGTTGAGGTCGACCAGCCGCTTCATCACGAACGGCTTGAAGAGCTCCAGCGCCATCTGCTTGGGCAGACCGCACTGGTGCAGCTTCAGCTGCGGGCCGACGACGATGACCGAACGGCCGGAGTAGTCGACGCGCTTGCCGAGCAGGTTCTGACGGAACCGACCCTGCTTGCCCTTGAGCATGTCGGAGAGCGACTTCAGCGGACGGTTACCCGGACCGGTGACCGGCCGACCGCGACGGCCGTTGTCGAACAGCGCGTCGACGGCCTCCTGCAGCATCCGCTTCTCGTTGTTCACGATGATCTCGGGCGCGCCGAGGTCGATCAGTCGCTTGAGGCGGTTGTTGCGGTTGATGACACGACGGTAGAGGTCGTTCAGGTCGGACGTCGCGAAGCGACCACCGTCGAGCTGGACCATCGGCCGCAGGTCCGGCGGGATCACCGGAACGCAGTCGAGCACCATGCCGAGCGGCGAGTTGCGGGTGTTGAGGAACGCCGCGACGACCTTGAGCCGCTTGAGCGCACGGATCTTCCGCTGGCCCTTGCCGGACCGGATGATCTCCCGCAGCAGCTCGGCCTCGGCGTCGAGGTCCATGTTGCCCACCAGGGCCTTGATGGCCTCGGCGCCCATCCCGCCGGTGAAGTACTCACCGAACCGGTCGCGCAGCTCGCGGTAGAGCAGCTCGTCCGTGACCAGCTGCTTCGAGTCGAGCTTGCGGAACGTGTCGAGCACCTCGTCGAGACGGTCGATCTCGCGCTGCGCCCGGTCGCGGATCTGGCGCATCTCGCGCTCGCCGCCCTCTTTGACCTTGCGCCGCACGTCGGCCTTGGCACCCTCGGCCTCAAGCTCAGCCAGGTCGGCCTCGAGCTTGGCGGCCCGCTTCTCGATCTCCGAGTCGCGGCTGTTCTCCGACTGCCGCTTCTCCGCGAGGATCTCGTTCTCGATCGTGGACAGGTCGCGGTGACGCGCCTCGGCGTCCACGCTCGTGATCACGTACGAGGCGAAGTAGATGATCTTCTCGAGATCCTTCGGCGCCAGGTCGAGCAGGTAGCCCAACCGGCTGGGAACACCCTTGAAGTACCAGATGTGGGTGACCGAAGCCGCGAGCTCGATGTGGCCCATCCGCTCACGCCGCACCTTCGAGCGCGTCACCTCGACGCCACAGCGCTCGCAGATGATGCCCTTGAAGCGGACCCGCTTGTATTTACCGCAGTAGCACTCCCAGTCCCGCTGAGGACCGAAGATCTTCTCGCAGAAGAGCCCGTCCTTTTCCGGCTTCAGAGTGCGGTAGTTGATCGTCTCAGGCTTCTTGACCTCGCCGTGCGACCACTGGCGGATGTCGTCAGCGGTAGCCAGGCCAATGCGCAGCTCGTCGAAGAAGTTGACGTCGAGCACGTTATGTGTCCCCTATGTCGTCGTCTGTACTGCTAGCTCTCGGGCAGGGGCGAGGCGTTCGATGTGCTGCCGCTGGCCATCGAGACCCCCGACGAGGGGCTGCGCCTTTTCGAGCTGCCCGACCGGGCGGTGCTCGAGGTGCCG
>NZ_JBFANZ010000050.1:0-30390 GCF_040659735.1 Micromonospora sp. NPDC049679 | reverse complement strand
CCCTGCGCGCCATCGTTCGAATCCGCACCACGAACCAGACATCTCGTCCCGGAACGCGGCGCCCGCAGGAAACTCCATGGCGCGCGCCCGCGCCCACCGCGCGTCGGCGCCGGTGAGCAGCGGCCGCCACACGGCCCGCTCACCGTCGAGGCCGGGCAGGGTACGGCCGCGGGCCACCAGGTCGGCCGCGAGCCCGGCGAGCTCGGCGAGGTGACGCAGGCTGGCGCCGCGCGCGACGGCTGCGATGGCGGTGGGTCCGATCCCGGTCGGGTCGGACCCGAGCGCCCGCAGCAGCGGCAGCGCGTCGTCCGGGTCGCACTCCAGGGCGGGCGCCCGCCAGCCGGCGAGGGTGAGCGCCGCGCGACCGGGGGCCGCGGGCTCGGCGCGGACCAGCTCCGGCGAGTCGACGGGTGCGCCGCCGCGGGTGGGGAGCGTGAGCAGCAGACCGCTCGTGGTGGCCTTGCTGGCGGCCTCGCCGAGCGCCTCGATCAGCGTGGCGTGCGCGGCGGCGAAGGGATGCGGACGCTCGCGGGGCGCCCGTCCGGGGCGGCGCGGGGGCTGGGCGGGAAGCGTGGAATCCTCGGCCCAGAGGGCGAGGCGGCCACCGGCCAGCCACAGGCCGTGGACCACGAGCACGGAAGAACCCTTCTGATCTTGTACGGGGAGGAAGGGTCCCTTCCTAGCACGCGCGTAACGCTATCGTGCGGAACGTGTTCGATCTTCTCGTCGTCGGCGGCCTGGGCGTGGACATCCGCGTGCGGGTGCCCGCGATCCCCGTGCCGGCGGCCGACTCGCTCACCGTACCTCCGATCGACCTGCGGATCGGCAACACCGGAGCCGGCGTGGCGCTCGCCGCGCACGCCCTCGGGTTGCGGGTGGCCCTGGTCGACGTGATCGGCGACGATCCGGCGGGCGAGGTGGTCCGGGCGGCGCTCGCGCGGACCACGATCCAGCATGTCCTGCGGACCGATCCGCTCGGCACGCGGCGCTCGGTCAACCTGGTCGACCCGGACGGGCGGCGGATGTCGCTGTACGACCCGCGCGGCGCGTGGGCAGGCCCGCCCCCGTTCAGCACAGGCGAACTGGCGAAGCTGACCCGCGCGTCCGCGCACGTCCATGTCTCGATCATGGACTGGTCGCTGGCGCTGCTACCGACGCTGCGCGACGCGCTCGCGCCGGGCGCGGCCGTCTCGACCGACCTGCACGACTGGGACGGGCGCAACGACTACCACCGACCGTTCCTCGCCCCGGCCGACCTGGTCTTCGTCAGCGGCGTCGCGCTGCCCGAGGGCGCGGACCGCGAACTGGCCGGCGGAGGGCGGACGGCGGTGGTGACGCACGGCGCGGGTGGCGCGGAGCTGATCGCGCCGGACGGACCGGCGCCGCACCTGCCGGCCGCCGTGCCGCCCGGACCGGTCATCGACGCGAACGGCGCGGGCGACGCGTTCGTCGCCGGTTTCGTCGCGGGACGGCTGCGCGGGCTACCGCCGGTGCGGGCCGGGCGGTACGCGGCGCGGGTGGCCGCCGCCGCCTGCACCCACGACGGCATGGAGTATCCCGCCGGGCTCCTGCCGCGGCGTTGAGCCGGGCACCCGCCGCGACGTCAGCGGCGCAGCGATCCGGTCCGCTTGCCCTTCGGATCCATCACCATGCAGGTGACCTCGTGGTCACCACCGCGCCACGACTCGACGCTCGGGTGCAGGAACATCAGCTCCAGCGTCTGGTCGTCCATCATCGCCGCTTCGTACCCGCCGATCCGCTGTTCGCAGCCCTTCTCTGCCTCGTCGAGCACCGCCTCGTCGCCCGGCCACTCGGTCAGCCGCAGCGAGAAGACGGCGAAGATCTCCGCCTCGTGCGGCTCGGTGCACGGCACGGCCGGCAGGGTGGTCACCGACGCCCCGTCACGCACACCGTTGACGCAGTCCCCCGACGTGAGCTCGGTGGCCGTGACCGTTCCTGGATCGGTGATCTCGCCCGCCGCGTTGCGCTCCGGCCCGCTCACGATCACGGCGGTGACCGCCAGCGCGATGATCAGCACCCAGACGCCGGAGAGCACCAGTCCGGCCACAGCCAGCCCCTTGCCCTTGCGGGGACGCCGGCGCAGTTGGACCAGCGCCACGATCCCGAAGATGACGCTGAGCGGGAAGCCGCCGAGCAGGCCGAGGACGAACGACGCGATGGCGAAACCGTTGGTGCCGGCCCGCGGCGGCCGGGGCGGCGGCGCGAAGGACGGTGCGGGCGCGGTCGGCAGCCCCGCGTCCGTCGGGGGCTGCGGCATCGGAGGCTGCGGCGTCAGGGGCTGCGGCGTCGGTTCGGTCACGGCCGGGACAGTAGCAGCGGGCGCGGCCGCAACCGCGGTTCCCGCGCGAGCGACACGAGCTCGGATTGGCTACGCGGTCAATGGGCGCCGGAGAGGTTGAGGACCACCACGCCGACGACCACGAGGGCGATCCCGGCGATCTTCGTGGCGGAGATCGTCTCGTCGAAAAAGGCCATGCCGATCGCGGCGATCAGGGCGGTGCCGACGCCGGCCCAGATGGCGTACGCGGTGCCGACCTCGAATGTCTTGAGCGCCTGGGAGAGCAATGCGAACGAGACCAGGTAGGCGGCGACCAGTCCGACCGTCCAGCCGGCCTTGGTCAGCCCGGCCGACAGCTTCATCGACGTGGTCGCCGCGATCTCGAACAGAATCGCGCCGGCCAGGAAAATCCACGCCATACCCACCCCCCGGTAGATCCGTACAGCAGTACGGTAGCGCGGAAGATCACGTACGACGCGATGCCAGGTCGGGCCAGCGGCGCAGTGCAATGTGGAGCGTGACCGGGAACGCCGTGCGTGCCAGGCCGACCTCCTCCTCGGCGGCCGCCCGGTGCCCGGCTCGCGCGAGTGGACCGCGGAGCAGGAGGACGGCACCGGCGCCCAGCGCGAGGTGGCGGCGCAGACCATCCGGTTCCGGATCGAGCTGGAGATCGGAATCGATTCATGTGGACGGTGATCGCCCTGCGACGGTGGGGCGTGACGTGGGAAGTGATCGCCAAGGCCGCCGGCATCACCCGCCAGGCCGCGCACGAACGCTGGGGCAGGCGGGTCACGCAGGTGCTCGACCGGTACGGGGCGGGCGAACCCGGCGGCCCGGTCCCCGACGACGAGCGGGGCCTCTGACCGGACGGGTGCCCGCGGCGCTCTCACCCGGCGACGGCTCGCTAAGGCCGATCCCCTATCGCCGCCCAGCCGACGGCGGCGGCGCAGAGCAGCAGGACGACCCCGCCCTTGGTGGTGGCGACACGGATCAGCGCCCACACCGCCTTCCGCGCGACCGGAACGGCTTTCTGCGCCGACTTGTAGTCCCGCCAGGCCCGACGCGCCACCGCGTACGCGGCCCCGAAGCTGAGGCCGACGAGCATGCCGAGAACGAGGACGACGGTGTGCTACAACATCCCGGTGACCTCGCGCTTCGTCGCCCAGCTATCCGGGGTGTCCGACGATGAGGGCTGCCTGACGGCCGGTGTCGCGGAGCAACCGGATGGCACTGGACGCAGCCTGATCTTCATGTGCGACGTCGACCCGGCCGAGGCGCAGGATGTCGACCTGGGTATGGATGCCTATTGTCTGGTGACCGAAACGCACGGCACAGCCTACGGATGCGTCGAAGAACTGACTCTGGTCGGCGACGAGCTACGTGTGCTTCTCCGCGAGGACGCCATCAGTCAGCTCGATCTGGAAGACAGGTCGGTCGAGGTCCGTCTCGACCTGGACCGGGAGTCGGTAGACGACCTGAGCGACGCGTTGCGGCGGATCCTGACCTACGGTCGCGCCGATGCCCGGCCGACGGTTCTCACCCTTCCCGAACCGCGTTCGTCCTCGGTGCGTCGCCGCGGGCGGCGAAGACGAAATGTGTCGCCTCCGGTCGTGCCGGACGCGCAACCGATCGGGATCGTCGTCGGCCTCGACCCCATCGAAGCTGGCCACGGCTCCCTCAAGAAGCTGCTCGGCCGGCTTGCGGACCTACCGCCACCTGACGGTGTCGAAGTCACGCTCACCGATGAGCCGTCGCTGGTGGTCACCGGACCCGACCTTCCCGCTCTGGAAGCGCTGGCCGCAACGATCGCCGCCTGGTGGCAGGAAGACGCGGAGTCGGGCTCAGGGCTCCGCATCGCCGGCGATGGTGGGGACGACACCATCACGTTCAGCCTTCCCGAGCACCTAACAGCCGGGGTGGCCTGGAACATCTCAATGGTCGCGGGGCCAATGCCAGCGTAGGGGGCGCCGTGCGACAACTCGTACGACGGTGACCGTCGCCGCGTGCTCTACTCGCGGCCATGGATTGGCGGCGGGTCGGACCGGCGATTGACGTACGGCCGCTGTTTCCGCTCGAACGCGGTGCGCTGCTGGCATTGCTGGCCGGGCTCGACGCCGCCGCCTGGGATCGACCCACGGTCTGCCCCGGCTGGACCGTGCACGACCTGGTCGCACACCTCGCGCACGACTACGTACGCCGCTTGTCGGGGACCCGCGACCGGCATGCCTCGGCGGGGCTGGCGTCCGGCGAAGACCTGCCGACGTTCCTCGCGCGGGTGAACGACGATTTCGTCACCGCGACCCGAGGGCTCAGTACGCGGGTGCTCATCGACCTCCTGGCGCACCTCGGCCCGCAACTGGACGCGCTCTGGTCCGGCCTGGACCTCGACGGCATCGGCGAGGACTCCGTGTGGTGGGCGTCCCCGAACGTGCCGGCCCCCGTGTGGCTCGACGTGGCGCGTGAATACACGGAGTTCTGGGTGCACCAGCAGCAGATCCGCGACGCGCTCGGCCGGCCGGGCGCGGATCAGCCCGAGCTACAGGGCCCCGTCATCGACACCTTCCTACGCGCGCTTCCGCACACACTGCGCGAGCACCCCGCGCCCGCCGGGACAGCCCTGACAGTGCACGTGTACGGGGAGGCGGGCGGCGCGTGGACCGTCACGCGCGACCCGGACGGCTGGTCACTGCGCCACGGCTCGACTGCGCGGATCAACCGCATCGGCATCGGGCCCGACACGCTGTGGCGGCTCGCGACCCGGGGCATCACCCCGGAAGCGGCGCGCGCGGTCGTGACGGTCGAGGGGGATGAGGCGTTGGCGGGCGCTGCGCTGCGGATCCTGTCGATCATTCGGTGACGGGAAGCCGGGACTGAAGTTCCTTCGTGGCCCAGGCCAGCCGCTGCAACACATGTCGCGTCAGGACCGCGCCAGCCATCACGGAGAACAGCGCTCCGAACGACACGCTCATACGGTCGTCCAGAAACTGTTAGCCCCTCGTTCGATGCAGCCTCGGTTGGCAAGGCGTCGATGTGCCGCCGAGATGGCCATATCCTCAGGTCGTGGGCTTTTCGATCAAGCTAGCGCCAGGTGTTCGTATTCGCGCGTCGTCGCGTGGCATACGGACGAGTCTCGGCCCGCGCGCTGCCCGGGTGCATATCGGTGCCGGACGCACGGGATTTTCGACCGGTGTCGGGCCCGTTGGCTTCTACACGTCCGTGGGCGGTGGCCGACGGGGTGGTGCCTCACGTGGCGGGCGTACGTCATCGGCTGCCAGCTACCAGCGGCAACTGGCTGCGCAGCAGCGTCAAGCGGTGGCCGCGCAGCGGGCAGAGCAGGCGCGTGAGCTGGCGGAGACGTTCCTGCGCATTCTCAACCTGCACCGCGTCGACTTTCCGCCCGCCTCGGCTCCCGTTGCGCCCGCTCCCCGACCGCCCGACCGGGCCGCCATTTCCAAGCACTATCTCGAACACGCGCTCATCGGTATTGGTGTGTTTCAACGGGCGGCACGGGCGCAGGCGAAACGGCGTGCGGTGGAGTGGACGGAGGCCGAGGTGCAGCGACAGTGGGCTGCGTTGGGCCAGCAGCAGGCGCAGTGGCAGCAGCACCTCGACCAGCGATGGCATCAGCTGTGCACGAACGCGCCCGACGTGGTGATCGAAACCCTTGAGGAGGCGTTCGAAGACAATGACGCACCGGCAGCCGCCGTCGGCGTAACCGGGGACGACGTATCGCTCGTGGTGCTCGTACCCCCCGTCGAGCAGGTCGTGCCGGAGCGGATGCCGACCACAACTCAGGCCGGAAACCTGTCGCTCAAGAAACTCCCCCAGGGTGAGCGCGCGAATTACTACGGGCTCTTCGTGTACGGCCAGGTCCTGGTGACCGTACGCGAGGCACTGGCCGTGGCCCCCGGTCTCGCGTCCACCCGGGTCGTCGTCCTGCGCAACGACGGTCAGGACTCCTACGGGAGGCCCCGCGTGTCGTGCCTGCTGGCCGCGAGGTTCGCCCGGCAGGCCCTCGACGGCGTCCGATGGGAATCCTCGGACGCGGCAGCCATCATCAACGACGTCTCAGCCGAGTTGCTACTCAACCAACGAGGCCGCACCGGCGAGCTCATGCCACTCGACCTGTCCGCTGAACCCGCGCTCACCGCACTCATCGAGGCCGTCGACTTGACCGATCTCACCGGCACCCACCCTGCCGCTGCCCACTGACCTCGTCGACCTGACCCGCCGTGCAGTACGACCGTCCAGCGGAGTGCGGACCAGTCCGAAAACTGACCTGTATCACCTGACTGGTCGGTGACAGTTTGCCACCGTGTTAACACACTGAGGCGGTGACGTATCAGCATCCGCAGGATCCGTGGAACGCGCAGTCACCGCCACCGCCTCCCCCACCACCTCCGTACGGGCCACCGGCACCTCAGCGGGGGCGACTTGCACCGCCGTACCCGACGGCGACGTTTCCGGGAATGCCTCCGGGTCAGCGGTCGTGGTGGCAGCGGCTACCTCTGCTCGCCAAGACCGGACTGATAACCGGAGCGGCGTTGGTGCTGTGCTGCGGAGGCGCCGTCACGATCGGTGCGATCGCCGGTTCCCAGCCCGACACCTCGTCGACGACGCCCGCCGCCAACGCGGCTGGCCTGTCGTCGGAGAGCCGCGAAGCGAGCGAGAGCGCGGCGCCGACGGCGATCGCCGGGGCAGCCGTGCCATCGCCGAGCGTGGAAGCGACACCAACAATCGAAAAGCGGACAGTCGCCGAACAGCAGGCGGTCCCGTTCGCGACGAAGACGGTGAAGGACGCCTCCCTTCCGAAGGGCACCCGCAAGGTGCGAACCCCTGGAGTCGCGGGAGTCAAGACGGCCACCTACGAGGTGACGTTCACCAACGGGGTACAGACCGGCAAGAAGCTGGTTCGTCAGCAGGTCACCAAAGCGCCGGTCACACAGGTCATCGCGGTCGGCACGAAGGCAACCTCAAGGTGCGATCCCAACTACAGCGGCGCGTGCGTGCCGATCGCCAGTGACGTCGACTGCGCGGGCGGCAGCGGGAACGGCCCGGCGTATGTGCAGGGTCCCGTAAAGGTCATCGGCGATGACATCTACGACCTGGACCGCAACAGTGACGGTATCGCCTGCGAGGACTGAATCAGGTTTCGACACAAACGCTTCGGCCTGGCAACGATGAGCATCCGGCCGTCTGCTCGTAGCAGAAACAGGGTCGACGGGATCGCCCGTCGACCCTGTGCGCTACATCCTGTCCTCATGGCGACCTTCTCTCTCCAGGCCAGCCCTTCCGACGCCGCCTCCTGGCTGCGCCTCGCGCAACAGTGCGAGGCCGCCGGTTTCGACGCGCTGCTCACCGCCGACCATCCCGGTTCCTGCCCCTCCCCCTTCGTCGCGCTGGCCGCCGCGGCCGCCGTCACGTCGACGCTGGGCCTCGGCTCGTACGTCTCCAACGCCGGAATCCGCGAGCCGCTGCTGCTTGCCGCCGACGTCGCCACGCTGGACCTCGTATCCGGCGGGCGCGCCCGGCTCGGTCTGGGAGCCGGCCACACTCCCGTCGAGTGGCATGCGGTCGGGCTTGAGCGGCCGGACGTCGCCGGCCGGGTGCGGCGATGTCTGGCGGTGGCCGAGGCCGTCCGTGCGCTGCTCGACGGCGAGGAGGTCAACGTGGACACCCCGGAGCTCGTCGCCCGCGCGGCCCGACTCAGCCGGCCGGTGCCCGTTCAGGACAGGATTCCGCTGACGATCGGCGGCGCGAACTCCCGCCTTCTGCACTGGGCCGGCGCGCACGCCGATGTCGTCGGGCTCACCGGCTTCGGTCGTACCCTCGCCGATGGGCACAGCCATGATGTGCGGTGGCGCGCCCACGAGTTGGAGGCGCAGCTCCAGCACGTCACCGATGGCGCCACCGGTCGCGACAAGCCACCGGTGCTGGAAGCGCTCGTGCAGCGGGTCCAGGTGACCGACGACGCCGGCGCCGCGCTCGCGGAAACGGCTCAGGACACCGGCCTGACGGAGACGCAACTGCTCGCCACACCGTTCCTGCTCATCGGGACCGAGGACGAGATCGTGAGCGCGGTACGGGAGCACCAGCGTCGCTGGGGCATCACCCGCTACGTGGTCCGCGAAGACGCGCTCGGCCCGCTGACCCCCATCATTCCCCGACTGACAGCGGCGCGGTGATCTCCGGCCGGAGCACCCCTCCGGCATGGACGTGGCCAGCGGTGGTCGGATCCCCTCGGCATCGACCGCCAGCGGCCAACCCACGCCGATCGTTCTGGCCGCGCGCAAGCGCTAGAGGTCGTTGAAGGGCTGCGCGTACGCGAACTCGCCGCGGATCGACGGGTCGTACGCGGTCAGCGGACGCGCCTGGAAGTGCGCTCCCCACCGCGGCTCCGGCGGGGTGACGCCGTACTCGAGCGCCGGGCGGAAGCCGAAACGCGGGTAGTAGTCGGTGTGGCCGAGCAGCACGACGAGCGGTTCGCCGAGCGCGTCGGCCGCGCCGAGCACCGCGTGCATGAGCGCCGTGCCGACGCCACGGCGCTGCGCCGCCGGGTGTACGCCCAGCGGCCCGAGCCCGAGCGCGGCGTGTGAACCCACCCGGCCGCGGGTGCACACCACATGCCCGACGAGTTCGCCGTCGGCGGCGGTCGCGACGAACGACAGCGCGGGCAGCCAGGCGTCGCTGTCCCGTAGCGCGTCGACGAGCCCGACCTCGGACGGGAGCCGATCCGGACTGTCCGCGTCGGCGAACGCGGCGGCGTGCACGGTACGGATGGCCTCGATGTCGGCGGGGGTCTCGCGTCGGATCAGCACCGCGTCACCCTAGGATCCGTCGGGCCGATCGTCCACGGGTTTCCGGTCGAAACGAACCAATTCAATTGGGACCGGGACGGCTGCTGAGACAGAGAGCGGAAGCCGGGGTTTTCCCGCCCGGCGATGCCTCGTAGAGCAGCACAACGACCCCGCCGTACCAGTATTCGCCCACGAGCCGCCCGTACTGCAGCATTGCCGCGCGTTCCGGATTTTTGACGGCCTCTTTCTTTGCCACCCACGTCACCCGGAGCAGCCAGACGCGGGAGACAGTGCCTTGGCGGGCGACACCCATGTCGTTCTCACAATGACGCCCGCTGCCGGTGGTGTAGTCGCGGTCCGGCCGCAGTCCGGCCTCGGGTCCGTACCAGAGGGCCAAGGCGGACGTGCTCTTGTTGTTATGGACAAAGACGCGGTCGCCCGGTCGTCGGTTGGCCGCGATGAACCGGACCGCTTGCTCCGCCGCGGCGTACCGGTCGGCATTCGTGCCACGTGGTGGTGTGCCCAACCGCGGCAGGAAGGCGGCCACCAGCACGATCGCGGCAGCGGCCGGCAGCACGACCATTACGCCGTTGACCAGCCGGTGCCCGCCCACCGTCCTCGACCTGAAGCGAGTCAGAAGATTCCTGGCCACCTGCACGGACCCGTCGACGCCGGCGCACACGAGCAGCAACGCGAGCGGCACCAGCCATAACGCCGCCCGGGTCGCCATCGGGTAGAGCCGCAGCAACGCGAGAACGTAGCCAGCGCATATCGGAGCGACGACCAGGGCGGCCCGCCGAGGCGCTCGCGCGACCAGGGTGAGGGCCCCCAACGCCATGAGAAGCAGAAGGCACGCTCCAACGATCCTGGAGTTGACATACAGCGCTGAGATCGTGAATCGGGCGAACACCTCAGCCGACCAGACGAGCCCCGACCGCAGTCCGAGTGACCGTGGAGCCAGCGAAGCCGGATAGTTCGTGGGCCACCAGTCGTATAGCCATGCCGCAGGTGAGGGTGCCATGGCATGGACCGCGAACACGCAGGCCAGGGCCGGCAGCGCCGCGAGAACATGCGTTCGTACGAGCCGCCACCGCCGGTCGAGCGCCGCGAAGAGCGCCAGGAGACCGCCCACGGACGCCACTACGAAGATCGCGGTCGTGGCGAACCACACCGCCACGGCGGCGGTGAGCCAGAAGAGCGCGACCGGCCGGCGTCGCCCGGCATCGAGCGCCCGCAGCGCCAAGATCACGAGCAGCACGCACGCGGCCGCTTCGAACGCGTACTGCTTCAGCTGGCTCGACTGGTAGATCAACTGGGGCCCGCCGGCCACGAGGAAAACGGCCGCGACCGCCAACGGAACGGGGAGCAGCCGGCGGGCCAGCACCGCGGTAAGCCCGATCACCGCGCAGCCGGCAACCAACGACGGCAACCGCAGCACCTCATCGCTGCGCCCGATGGCCAACATCAGCTTTTCCAGCCACAGCCAGCCGAGCGGGGCCAGCTGGTCGTACTCCAATGCGCTCCGCAGGCCGAGAAACGACCGGCGTTGCAGATTGACCGCGATCCACAACTCATCGGAATTCAATGAGCTCCCGTTTGACCACCGCGCCACCCGGACGAGGATGCCGGCCACCATGGCCCCCGCCACCCAGACGGGATAGGACAGCAGCCATCGCCATGGCCGGGTTGACCCGGCTTTCCTCGGCGACTCGTCCGCATCGCGGTGCTCGACGGCGATGCTGTCGTGGACAACGTGCGGACGTCGACGATGCGAGCCGTACCGCGGCGGCGGCGCTCCATGTCGCGCGCCGACTCGCGATCTTCCGCTGAGCCGGCCGTGCGCGGAGCGCATCAACCGCACGGTGTTTCGACGCAGGGCAACAAGAGCGACCACGCCACGCAAAGTAGCGACACCATTACGGATGGTTGCCAAGAACAGCGCCCGGCTGCCGATGCCGCCCCGCCGGTCGAACGGGTCGTCCAGCGCCTGCTGGCCCTAAGGCGGCAAACCCGCGCCGAACAGCGTCAACGACCGTGACACAGCGGTCTCGTTCGAGATTCGGGTGCAAGAGGAACGCATGGCCCCGATGCCGTCGCCTGACGATCAGCACAATCGGAGTGGCACCGAAGTCGCTCAGCCGGGCAGATGATCACCACCGTTCCGGCCAATCGATCATGTAATCGATCGGGACAACCTCCACCCGGTGCGCGTGGCCCCTCCGCAGGCCCGTCTCCGGTCGGGCTTCAGGCGTGTAGCACGGTCTGATCACCCCGTCCTCGCGGCGGTCGAAGCGTCGGTACAGCTCGGGCACCTCGGTGAGGCAGCCGTGGTGCAGCGCAGGCGTCCACAGCGGCGCCATGCGCAGCATGTCAACGCGCCGAGCACGGCACGGCCGAACAGCGCTCGCATCCGGCTGGGCCCACCCGGCACCGATGAAATCTAAGTGGTGACGCGCTCGCGGTGCGGATGGCTGATCATCGTCATCACATGGGCCGTCCACGGCGCGTTCAGGCGCCTGTCGATGTCGCCCCGCACGATGCGGTAGAAGTGAGACGTGTTCATGTGCTGGTCGAGCGCGGCCTGGTCGGTCCAGTTCTCGTACAGGAACATCAGTGCGGGGTCATCGACCGACTGGTACAGGTCGTAGCCCAGACATCCAGGTTCCGCGCGCGTAAGCCCCACCATTTCGAGATGCCCGCTGGCCACGGCGGTCTCCGCCTCACGTTTGACGGTGAAAAGGGCACGAGGGTCACTTGTGACGGTGAATCAGCGACCGGCCGGGGTCGGTCGGGATTCGTCTCGGGCACGGAGAGCATCTGGGCGCGCCACAGGGTGTACGGAGCGACGACGTCGCGCGCGACATCCTCCGTCAGACATGACCTGACGTGTCCACTCGCCAGATGCGCGTCGAGCGCCGACTGGTCCGCCCAGCTGCCGAGAACATAGAACGCCGCCGGGTTGTTCTTGAGCCGGTGCACGTCGTAGTTGACGTTTCCCGGTTCCTCTCGCGTCGGCGCGACCACCCGCAGGAGGGCGTCCCGCACGACGTCGGCACGGCCCGGAGCGGCGATGAACTGCGCCAGTACGGTCACCTGTCGGGGCGACGCGGAGACTGGTAGTGGTCGTCCGGGGTCTGTCATCGCCGACCCTTCCATCTCGCCGTTTCACGCCATGCGGCGGAGGGCACCTCGCCGCCATATTAGGGTGGCTATCACTGCCTTTACGGCTCTTTCGCGCTTACCGCGACCAGCCCACATCCCGTTGGCGGCGGAGATCGGCGGGGGCAGTGGCCGACTGAGACGACACGTGAGACGAGACGGGCCGCCGGATGACCGGCGGCCCGTCTGCATGCTGTTCAGGTGTGGGCGCGGCAGGTTTCGAACCTGCGACCCCTCGCTTGTAGTTCTGGGCGCTGCGTCCGGCGGGGTCCGTCCGCGTCCGCGACCTCCGGCGATTGTCCGCCCCCAGCGGTTGGCGGCCGTCCCTGTCGCGGCTCGTTGCTGTCACCGTTGCTGTCGACAGCCACCCCTGGTGAGAGAGTGAACGCGTGGGCTGAACAAGGAGACGGCAGCGCGGCTCGCCGAGGCACGCCTGGCGGATTGGCGACGCAACGGCTACGAGGAGTGGCGTGCAATGCTCAACGACAAGGACATGCGCCTGGTCGTGGGCGAGGACGGCAAGCGGTACACCGTGGTCAGCTACGCCATCGACGACGGCGACGGCCGGGTCCGCATGGCAGTAGCGGTAGACGATGGCGGCTTCTCGGCGTTGGCGCCGCTGGTGCGGGACGAAATCATGAGCCCGGACGGCACCTTCATCACGTGACCTCTACGTCCCGAAGGAACGATCGCCGATGCCCAAGCTGCCTGAGCGGCCCGCAGAACTGGCCGGACGATCCGCCGACGTCCACTGGCGTCCATCCTGGCTCGCGTCCGTCGTCACTCAGTTAGTCACCCGGCTCGCTGGCGGCGCATCAAACGTCATTTACTTGTCGTACTCCGGCTCACACATAGCCGTAGAAGGCGCGCAAACCGCCAGGTAGCTCGGAATAACTGCCTTGTGCCGGGCACCTTCATATTCGTAAACAAGCTCAACGCCGCGCCGTGCGGAGCGACCCGGCGCGACGACCTCGTACCCGATCTGGAGCTCGATCCAGCGATCCTCGCCCCGCTTCGGCGGTTGAACAATGAGGCCTTCGACGGGTACGGCGCCTGCCGCGTGGGGCAGCGCAGGCGGAAATTCCGGTGCCTCCTGGAACGATCCGACCTCGGAACCCGGTGGCAACATGCCGGGATTGATCCGCGCCAGAATGCCAATCACACGGACGCTCCCGCCATTATCCATGAGTGGCCTCGCCGAGATGAGGCGCAACGGGCCGCGCGCTTGTGGCGTCACCGTGATGATGTTGAGCCCATCGGTGAATTTCGAACCGACGTCTTTAGAGGTGTACCAGCCGTACGCTCCTTGGCCCGTTTTGAGCTCATCGCCCGGAAGCCGTACGCCCGCACCGTCCGACGCGAGAATTGCGATCACGCCAAACACCGCAAATGCAACGAAAAACCAGATCTTGTGGCGAGTCCACCTAGATCGCGCACCACCGATCGGAATGCTCTTTGCGTTCAAGGTGCGCACCAATCTGATACCGCGAAGACCGTCCGCGTTTGCGGGCGGGTGAGTACCTTATGTGGCCCCGGGGCCTGTCGTCACTCACATAGCCACTCAGCCATCTAGTGCTCCGTCATGCAGCCTTGTACGGGTAATTCGGGTGGTGGATCTTGGAGCCGGCGGCCCTGACATGGGATCGCGTCGACCTGGATGGTCGCGCCGACATCGATCCGCCACTACCGCCCTCCGTGCAGGTTTGGCACTCCGTTCGGGCCGGCGGCGACACCAAGACCAAGAAGTCACGGCGCACCATGGCTCTACCTGCCCGGTGTGTCTCCGCGCTGGCCCTGCACCGTCAGCGCCAGGCCCAGGACCGCAACGCTGCCGGCAAGGACTGGCACGCGCTGGGACTGGTCTTCGCCACAACCGTCGGCACTGCCCTTGACGCGGCCAATGTCCGCCGGGCCTTCCGTCGAGTCGTTACCCTGGCCGGCCTGGACCCGGCGGCCTGGACTCCCCGTGAGCTGCGGCACAGCTTCGTGTCCCTACTCTCCGACAGTGGGGTCAGCCTGGAAGACATCGCCGACCTGTGCGGGCACTCCGGCACCACGGTCACGGAGAACGTCTACCGCCATCAACTCCGGCCGGTGCTGCTCCAGGGCGCGGCGGTCATGGACCGCATCTTCGCGCAGGCTGCTGAGGCGTAGTCACTCAGTTGGTCACCCAGGATGCACTAGAGGGCACATCCATCGATCGGATGTGCCCTCTTACCTGGTCGGGGTGGCCGGATTCGAACCGACGACCTCTTCGTCCCGAAAGAACAATCATAGGCGCAAGACCTGCCCGGCCGGCCGCCGCCACCCTGCGGAGACGATCCGTCTAGGTTCGCGGGCGTCCGTGGTTGTGCGCCCCGGTTGTCACCCAGTTCGTCACTCACTCGTACAACCTTTGGTCTACGAGACGAGCGTCAGCGCTGCGTTATCAACAGGTAGATTACGACCTTTTGGAGAGAATGCGGGTACCGCCCAAGATGGTCAGCAAAACCCCTACACTGACCACCAACCAGGAAAGATCAAAGACCTTCATTGTGAATGCTGCCACAAGCAGTCCAATGCCAATTCCAGCGATCAGGTTGTCTCTGTTGGTCACGACTCTCCACTCCGTGGTCAACTGGTTGCACCCGCTAGCAGGACTAGCAACCGTATCAGGATCCGACAACAACATCGGCATCGCTGACAGTCAACTTGGCGTCCTTGAAGGGTCATCGACCAAACGCCTACACCTCGCCATCCCGCCTGCCGTCGACCCGCCCTTGTCGGGAGCGGGCCGCCGCCCGGTCCGCCACGACGGGCGGACCTTGACGGCTCGTACGGGCGCTGGCGGGTCGGGCGGTGGTCTACTCGGCTTGCCTGGGTCGATGGCAGGCGGGATGGCCTACCGCAACCACCCACGGACCGCGACCCGCCGACGGAGCCCCGGCCATCCTGGAGCCGGAGCGCCCCTTGCGTTCGTCACCCACGCCGGCACCCCCCGTGGCGCCTCGTCCGTGCACGGTATCCCCGCCAGTTCCGGGCGCACCGACCGCCACCGCTTGCACCGCGGCGGCGACCGCGACGCCAACAGCGCCCTGTGGCGCATCACCCTTGTCCGCATGCGCTGCCACCAACCCACCAAGGACTACGTCACCCGCCGCATCACCGAGGGCAAGACCAAAACCGAGATCATGCGCTGCCTGAAGCGCTACATCGCCCGAGACGCCTACCGAATGTCCATCAAGATGGGACGCCAGCAGTAGCGGTACCCCCCCTAGACTGCCGCGATGGACTCGCCATCCCGCGACCCGAAGATCCGGCCGTCCCAGCCAGGTCAGGACGCCGCTCGATACCCAACCAGCCCTGCTCAGCACCATCCCGACCCTCCCCAAACCCTCAGCCTTGAGGCGAAGACGACGGATACAGGAACGCAACCAGAAACAGGAGCAGGCGCGGTAGTCGGCATTATCGGCGGACTCGCAGCAGCCGGGGGAATGATCTTCCTCCTATACAAGTCCGACGAACCCACCACCCCAGGGGATCTGGTCCTCGGGGCGGTGCTCGTGTTCGCCGGATTGCTACTCCGCATCGAGTCGGCGATTCGGGGTACAGACCGACGTGGGAAGTCCTGACCACCGCGCCATGATCCGCCCAGCATTTCCCAACGTCCCCACCCAACCCCCTTGCGCAAAATAGGAGTGTCAACACGCCGGCAGCCGGTCTGTCGGGTCTCAGGACCTGCGTGACAGATCGGTATCAGGACCTGCATGACAGTCCGGGGCACATTGGCGCGAGGCCGGGTCTACTGCCTCGGCTGGCGCTCCGGACAGTCGGCGTCCAACCAGGTAGCGGTCAAGTCCCGGCTCGCCACGGTCAGCGATCCGGAGAGGCAGACGATCTCGTGTTGGCAGCCGACTTCGTGCGGCAGTACTTCGTCCAGCATCACGTCTCCGAGCTGGGCCACTTTTAGCCCGTCATCGGCGGGCTCGATCGTCAGGCTCTGCACGCCGCTGTAGCGGATCGTCAAGTCTTCCTTGTGCTTCCAGCAGTTGTGCCGAAGCTTCAACTCGACCCAGCGGCTCCCGCCTGTCTCACCGATCGTCAGTCGAGCAGGCTTGAGGTCCTTGACGCATCGCCGGCCAAAGAAGTCGTAGTGGCCCGGGTCAGTGGCGAACTTGCGAGCGCCCTCGGGCAACGAGTCAGCGAATGACGGCAGCCGCCGGAAGTACGCCTCGGGATCCACGGCAATGCCGTCCCTGGTTCGCTCCACGCTGGCGTATCTCACTCTTGTCCCCTCCAACCAGCCCCCGTAGCTCGGCCAGGGCGGGGACATCTTCGCATCCCAGCGAACCCCAGAGGAGGTCGTCTAGGCGGACGTGTCACCCACGTCCCGAGACTGATCTGTCACGGAGGTCCTGAGACCCGACACGCCGGCAGCCGGTCTGTCGTCTCAGGACGATCTGTGACGCCCGCGCCTCACGATCCGCTTGACGTGGTCCCTGGGCTCGCCCGTGGCCCACTAGCCATAGCTACGCTGCTGATCGGGTGTTAGATGGCCGGCGAGCGGCTGACGTCGTACGGGTCCCAGTCGAGCTTCCAGAAGGACTCAAGCCCATGCTCGCCGATGTACTGCCGCTCGGCCTGGTGGATCGGGTACATGCCGGCGAGGTGGATGATGTCGTGTCCCTCGTGTCCTGGGACGCTGACGTCGATACGGCAGTCTGCCGAGTCAAGGACGGCTGGGGCGAAGACCACGAAGGCCGTCATCTCTGATTCTGGGGAGATACGTTCGCCGAAGTCGATGGTGTTGCCGTAGCTGAACGGGCATGACCCGCGCAGGCTCTCCGCGAGGTGCCCGACAGCCCAAGCCCAGCGGTCATCTTCCGAGCGCACGCTGAGGCACAGCTCTGGGCTGCCGAACTTCCAGTGTGGGTGCGCAGCTAGCGACAGACCGTACGTCAGCGCGGTCGCTAGGTCGGCGGGCAGGTCGCGGTAGGCAATGATCGTGACGCCCTTGAGGCCCTCCTTGGTCGAAGTAACCGGCAGAAACCGTGGTTCGACGCCGCCGCTCAGGCGGTCGAGGTGGGCGAGGTAGTTCTCCACGCGGCTGGCCACGCGCTGATCATGCCGCAACCAGTCGCGGCCTTGACCGCTGGGAGTCGCCCGCTACTCCGCCGGGGACACATACATGGCTTGTACGGCTTCGAGCCGATTCCGCACCTGCGGCCACTCCTCCCGGATGACGCTGCAGTAGATCGAGTGGCGAATGTGGCCGTCTCGCAGGATTCGGTGGTTTCGGAAGACCCCCTCCTGCGCGGCGCCAAGGCCAGTAATCGCCCGCTGTGACCTGATGTTCCGGCTGTCGGTCTTGAAGGCAACCCGTATGACCCCGAGCGTCTTGAAGTCATGCCGCATCAGGAGGTACGCCGCTTCGCGGGTCGCTCCGGTCCGCCAATGGCTCGGAGTCACCCAGGCCCAGCCGATTTCGACTCCGCGGTGAGTCCGCAGGATGTCGATGTAGCTGATGCTGCCGATCGTGCTACCTGAGGCTAGGCCGACAACGGCGAAGGGAAGGCGCTCCCCTCGCTCCTGCTGGTCAAGCGCGTCCTGGATGAACTCGGCCAGCGGTTCGGCAGACTGCGGCGTGGGTTCGTCGAGGTGGCTTCCTCCGGGGTCGGCATCCGGAAGGTCAACTCGTCGATGTAGTACGAGATCGGCTTGCCGTGTGCGCGTTCGAGTTCAAGACACCAAGTCGGAGGACTCCGATGCCGTGCTCCCGCTGCCCGAACTCGCCTGGGTAACGCTGCTCGACCATCAGAAGCGGCAAAAAGCCGAGCGGCACCGGGCCGGCGATACGTGGCGGGATCACGGGTTGGTCTTTCCGTCGGAGGTGGGGACTCCGATGGAGCCGCGCAACCTCAATCGGCATTTCGCCGGGCTGCGTCAGCGGGCTGGCCTGCCCGAGATCAGGCTGCACGATCTGCGGCACACCATGGTCACGCTGCTCCTCGACCTCGGCGTGCCGCCGCACCTGGTGCAGGCGATCGCACGGCACGCCCACGTCGACATCACACTCAAGATCTACGCTCACACGAACCTTGACGCGATGCGAGCGGCGGTGAAGCGCCTTGACGACGAGCTCGACTGAGACGCCCGCTGCTACAGCCGTTGCTACATGCGGATCAGCAAGCGACGCTCTTATTCACGTTGTGCCTGGTGGTGATGGGTGGGCGCGGCAGGTTTCGAACCTGCGACCCCTCGCTTGTAAGGCGAGTGCTCTTCCACTGAGCTACGCGCCCGGAACGTCTGTACGGCGTACCGGCGGCGGCTAGCTTACCCTGCCGCCGCCGGTACGAGCCGCCTAGCTCATGATCGCGAAGGATCTGAGTGGCTGGAGCCCCTGCAATCGTTCGCGATCATCGAAGCGGTCGGCGAGCAGCAGACGCGGCCAGGGTCAGGCCACGACCGAAGCCAGCGCCTTGCGCCAGCCTTCCTGGTCGCGCGCCTCGCCCGGCATGTTCATCTCGGAGAACCGGACCACGCCACCCTTGTCGATCACGAACGTGCCCCGGTTGGCGATGCCGGCCACGTCGTTGAAGACGCCGTACGCCTGCGCGACCGCACCGTGCGGCCAGAAGTCGGCCAGCAGCGGGAACTGGAAGCCCTCACGGTCGGCCCAGACCTTGTGGGCGTAGACCGAATCGACGCTGACGGTCAGCACCTGGACGTCGTCGGACACGTACTCGTTGAGGTTGTCGCGCACCTCGCAGAGCTCACCCTGGCACGTGCCGGTGAACGCAAGCGGATAGAAGACCAGCAACACGGCCTTGTCGCCGCGGAAGTCCGAGAGCCGGACCTCCTGGTTGTTCTGGTCCTTCAGGACGAAGTCCGGCGCCTCGGCACCAACCTCGATCGGCATGCGTGCTCCCCTGATCGCGATGGTTCAGCTGTCACGCCGAGCATGCCACGCGCCGAAGCGACCCCACGGAGCAACCCCAGGGGTGGTGTGGAGGGGAAAGCAGCAGACCACCGGCCCCGGCAGCCTGCCACGTATCCCCGACGCTACTTCTTGGCCTTCGACCCGCGCCCGAGCACGAGCCGTGCGGCCCCCCAGTCCTTGCCGGCGTTGATCATCGAGGTCTGCTGCAGGCCGGCGCTCGGCGCCGACTCGCTGATCTCGCTCGGCTCGACGTGTCCCGGTCGCCCGGCCTTGGGGGTCAGCAGCCAGACCACGCCGTTGTCGGCCAGCGGGCCGAGGGCGTCGACGAGCAGTTCGAACAGGTCCCCGTCGTCCTCGCGGTACCACACCAGCACCGCATCGACGACCTCGTCGGTGTCCTCGTCGACCAGCTCCCCGCATCGGTCGGTCAGGGCGTCGCGGAGTTCCTGGTCGACGTCGTCGTCGTACCCCATCTCCATGACGACCATGCCCGACTCGATGCCGAACCGGTCCGCCAGGGTCCGTACGCCGTCGGCGGCCTGACCAGCGGTCGCGCTCACTGTCGCATGCCTCCTCATTTTCCTGCTCCCGGCGTCGGTCCGACGCCGATAGCGCGTAGTCCACACAGTTGTGCCGCTATGCGCAAGCGGCGCACCGAGTCCAACGGAATTTACCGTGCCAGAAGCGCGCGGGCACCCTGGGTAATGGCATCTTCCGCAACCAATACCTGACGCGCCGCCGCGCCGAGCGGGATGAACGAGTCGACCGAGGCGACCCGCCGCGCTGCGCCGACGAAGCCGGCGTCGACGAGCGCCGCCAGGACCCCCTCGCCGACGCCGCCGGAGCGGCGGGTCTCGTCGACGACGAGGACCCGTCCGGTGACGGCGGACTCGCGGACGATGTCGGGCACCGGCAGGGGTGCCAGCCAGCGCAGATCCACGACCCGCGCGCCGATCCCCTCGGCGGCGAGCCGGGCGGCGGCGCGCAGCGACATGCGTACGCCGTTGCCGAACGTGATGATGGTGACGTCGTCGGCGGAGCCGGTCGCGTACACCCTGGCCCGGCCGACCGGCACGTGCTGGCTGGCCCACTCCTCCGGCCCGACGTAGGGCGCCAGCCACTCGTTGTCGCCCTCCGCGTAGAGGTCACGGGTGTGGTAGAGCGCGATCGGCTCCAGGAAGACGCAGACGCTGCCGTCGACGGCGGCGCTGGCCAGGCAGGAGCGCAGCAGGGGCGCGGCGTCGTCGGCCCGCGCCGGCACCGCGACCACCAGCCCCGGCACATCCCGGAGTACGGCGACGGAGTTGTCGTTGTGGAAGTGCCCGCCGAAGCCCTCCTGGTAGGCGAGCCCGGCGATCCGGACCACCATCGGGTTGCGGTAGGCGCCGCGGGAGAAGAACTGCATCGTCGCCGCCTCGCCGCGCAGCTGGTCCTCGGCGTTGTGCAGGTAGGCGAGGTACTGGATCTCGGGGACGGGGAGCATCCCGGCCAGGCCGGCGCCGAGCCCCAGGCCGAGCAGGGAGGTCTCGTCGAGGAGGGTGTCGAAGACGCGGGACGCCCCGAAGCGCTCGCGGAGTCCCTTGGTCACGCCGTACACCCCGCCCTTGCCCGCGACGTCCTCGCCGAAGACGGCCATCGTGGGGTGGCTGAGCAGGGCATCGCCCAACGTGGCGTTGATGGTCTGGGCGAGGGTGAGCGCTCCGTTCCGCTCCGGCGGTTTGCCGTTGAAGGCGGCGGTGCGGGCCACGGCGAGCGGGCCGGCCGCCCGGCTGCCGGCCTCGGCGACCGCGCGGGAGACGCGGACCGGTCGGCGTGGGGCGATCGGCGCGACGACGTCGGTGGCCGCCTCCAGCTTCGGTTCGCCGAGCACCTCCTCGGCGATCTGCCGGACCTGCCAGCCGACCTCGTCGTACCGGACGAGCAGTTCGTCGCCGCTGGCCAGCCCGGCGTCGGCGATGAGCCGGGCGGTGGCCACGAGCGGGTCGCGGGCCACGTCGCGGGCGATCTCCGTCGCGGTGCGGTAGCCCAGCTCGGCGTCCGCGCCGGCGTGCCCCATGAGCCGTACGGTCGACAGGTGGAGTACGGCGGGCCGCCGGTGCCGGCGTACCCAGGCGGCCGCCTCGGTCGCCGCGTCGTAGGTCTGGGCGGCGTCACAGCCGTCCGCGGCGAAGTAGCGGATCCCCGGCTTGGCCCGCAGCGCCCCGGCGACCCAGCCCTCCGGTGAGCGCACGCTGATGCCGAGCCCGTTGTCCTCGCAGACGAACAGGACCGGGATGCGCAGGCCGGAGTGGTCGCACCAGCCGGCGGTGTTGAACGCCGCGAGCGCGCTGGCGTGGTTGATCGAGGCGTCGCCGAAGGAGCAGACGACGATCGCGTCGGCCGGCCAGGGCGGGGACGGTTGCCCCGCGGCGCCCGGCGTGGCGGCGCCGCCACGGGGGCGGCGCAGGCGTTCGATCGCGAAGCCGACGCCGACGGCGCGGGGCAGGTGCGAGGCGATCGTGGAGGTGGTCGGGATGACGGCGAGTTCGGCGCTGCCGAAGACCTTGTGCCGGCCGCCGGCGATCGGCTCGAGGGCGGAGGCGACGACGCCGCGCAGCACATCGCGGGCGGCCCCGGTGAGTGGGGTCTCGGCGTTCTCCTCGGACGGTCCGGTGGTGGCGGCCTGGGCGGTGCGGGCGCAATAGAAGGCGCCGGAGCGGTAGTGCAGCAACGCGGGGTCGGTCGGGCGTACGGCCGCGGCGAGCGCGGCGTTCCCCTCGTGTCCCGACGAGCCGATCGTGTAGAACCCCTCGCCGAAGCTGCGCAGCCACCGGGCGGCCAGGTCGAGGTGGCGGCTGGTGAGCTGCGCGTCGAAGAGCTGGAGGGCGGCCTCACCGGTCAGCGCGGTCCCGTCGCGGACCGGCCCGTCAGGCCAGCGCCGGGTGTCGGAGGCGACGAGCCCGCCGACCGCTTCCCGGAACCGCTCATCGAGATCTTGAGGGGTGGTCACGTGGGACAGCATTACCGACATGCACGGCCGGTTGCCACCCGAGGAAGTGTCCGGGTGCGGTCACTCGCCGCCGCAGTCCTCGGGGCAGCCGCCGTCGGAGACCTTCCCGAGCAGCTCGCGCAGCGTGCCCAGTTCGTCGTCGCTGAGGCCGGCCAGCAGCCGCGCCTCGGACATCACCTGGTGCACCTGGTCGCGCACGCCCCGGCCGGCGTCGGTGACGACGAGCGTCTTGAGCCGGCGGTCGGCCGGGTCCACCTGGCGGTGGACGAGACCGGCGAGCTCGAGCTTGTCGACCAGCGCGGTGACGTTGGAGCGGTCGCATTCGAGTTGCTCGGCGAGCTCGCGGGCGGCGATCGGCCGGTCCGGGTCGAGCTGGTGCAGCGCGCGGGCCACCGCCGGGGTGAGGCCGAGCCGAGCGAAGCCGAGGTCGGTGTCGTGCCGCATCGCGCGGGCGACGTGCACGATCCGGCGTACGACCTGGCCGGCCAGCTCACCACGCTCGCCGGTCCCGGGTCGAGGGCTCGCGCCGGTGGTTGTCATGCCTCCCACGCTACGTGCCGTCGACGGCGGATCTGGATCAACGATCGGGTGCGACGCGCGGCTGAACGGGTTGCCCTCGCCCCCTTGCGTCGCCATGAGACAGGAGTAACGTGAGTTCAGAAGGTACTGAACATTGCGGAGGGTGCGGGACGATGTCGGACGAGCTCACCCCCGAACGGCACTTCGCCGAGGACGCCGGCGTGGTGCTGAGCGGCATGGGCATGCCCCCGGCCTTCGGCAAGCTGCTCGGTTGGCTGCTCATCTGCGACCCGCCGCACCAGACGAGCACCGAGCTCGCGCACGCGCTCGGTCTCTCGAAGGGCTCCGTGAGCGCCGGCATGCGGATGCTCGAGAACGGCAAGCTGGTGCGCCGGGTGCCGACGCCGGGCCGCCGCGGCACCGCCTACGAGATGACCCCCGAGGCGTTCCTGCGGGCCGTCGAGTCGGACCAGTACCGGGTGTTCCGCGAGCTGATGGAGCGGGGCCTGGAGCTGCTCGGCGGCGAGGACGCGCCGGGAGCCGACCGGCTCGCCTACAGCCGCGACTTCTACGCGTTCATCGAGCGCGAACTGCCCCAACTCGTCGCGCGCTTCAAGCGCGAACACGACACGAACAAGGAGGCGAGGAGCGATGGCTGAGTTGGCCATCAGCACCGACAAGCTCGTCAAGACGTACGGCCGCAACCGCGGGTTGACCGGCCTGGACCTGGCGGTCGACACCGGTGAGGTGTACGGCTTCCTCGGCCCCAACGGAGCCGGCAAGTCCACCACCATCCGGCTCCTGCTCGATCTGATCCGACCGACCGGCGGCCGGGCCACCGTCCTCGGCGCCGATCCGCGCCGGCACGGCATCGCGCTGCGGCGACGGATCGGCTATCTCGCCGGCGACTTCGTCGTCGACGGACGGCAGACCGGCCGCGAGCTCCTCGGCTACCTGGGAAAC
The DNA here is from genome assembly GCF_040659735.1 of Micromonospora sp. NPDC049679. Taxonomy (NCBI): domain Bacteria; kingdom Bacillati; phylum Actinomycetota; class Actinomycetes; order Micromonosporales; family Micromonosporaceae; genus Micromonospora; species Micromonospora sp. NPDC049679. The sequence goes on along the minus strand of NZ_JBFANZ010000050.1, from coordinate 6,745 downwards.
CTGCGCGGTGGCGTGCCGGCGCGACGCGTCGGGGAGCTGGCGGAGCGGCTCGACCTCGACCTGGACCGGAAGATCAAGAGCCTGTCGAAGGGCAACCGGCAGAAGATCGGCGTCGTGCAGGCGTTCATGCACTCCCCCGAGCTGCTCATCCTCGACGAGCCGACCAGCGGCCTCGACCCGTTCCTCCAGCAGGAGTTCGTGGCGCTGGTCCGCGAAGCGAAGGCCGCCGGACAGACGGTCTTCATGTCGTCGCACGTCATGAGCGAGGTGCAGCAGACCGCCGACCGGGTCGGCATCATCCGCGAGGGACGGCTGATCACGGTCGAGCGGGTCGAGGAACTGCGCGAGCGGGCCGTCCGCAAGGTCGAGATCCATTTCGAGGGTCCCGTCCCGCTCGCGGAGTTCAGCGCCCTCCCGGGCATCACCGACGCGACCGTCGACGGCAGCACGCTGCGCTGCCGGCTCGACGGCCGGGCCGACGCGCTGGTCAAGGCCGCCGCCCGGCACACCGTGGTGAGCCTGCTCTCCGAGGAACCCGACCTGGAGGAGCTCTTCTTCAGCTACTACACGACCGGGGAGGCCGAGCATGTTTCCGCGTAACCCGTTCACGAAGGCGCTGTTCGACGCCCGCCGGTCGCTGGCCGTCTGGGCCATCGCCATCACCGCCGTCGGCAGCATGTACGCGGCGTTCTGGCCCTCGATCCAGACCCCACAGATGCAGGACGCGCTGGCCGCGTACCCGAAGGGCCTGCTGGAGGCGTTCAACTACGACGACCTGACCAGCGCCGCCGGCTACCTGGCCAGCAGCGTCTACGGCCTGCTCGTGCCGCTGCTGGTCGCGGTCTTCACGATCACCGCGGGCACCCGCGCGATCGCGGGCGACGAGGAGGCCGGCACCCTGGACCTAGTGCTCGCCCACCCGGTCGGTCGCACCCGTCTGGCGTTGCACCGGTTCGCCGCGCTGCTGCTCGGGGTGGCCGTGGTCACCGGCCTGCTCTGCCTGGCGATGATCGCGTTGAGCGGGCCCGCCCAGTTCGACGGGGTCACCGCGGGCGAGTTCGGCGCGATCACCGTGCAGTTGCTGCTCTTCGGCGGATTCTTCGGAGCGCTGGCGTTCGCGGTCGGCGCCGCCACCGGACGGAAGGGTCTCACCCTCGGGCTGAGTGCCGCCGTGGCGGTCCTGGCCTACCTCGCCAACAGCGTCATCCCGCAGGTCGAGGGGCTGTCGTGGGCGCGCAACCTGTCGCCGTTCCACTGGTATCTGGGCGGAGAGCCGCTGGTCAACGGTGTGCAGATCAGCGGAGCGCTGCTGCTGCTCGGCACGATGGCCGCGCTGGTGGCCGCCGGCACGTGGGCGTTCACCCGACGCGACGTGACGGTCTGATCGCCGATCCTCCGGGTTGATCAAGGGGTCGGCGGCAGGATTACGGGAGTGGGACGATGCCGATCCCTTGATCAACGGACGCGGACCGGCGGCGACAACGTTTCGGTCGTGTTCGGCTGGCGGCTACGCGCTGGAGCCGTGCACGGCATGGCCGCCCGCGAGGCTGCCTGGGTCCGTACCCCGGATCCCAGGAGGTCGCCATGACCGCTCTGTCCCGCCGTACCCTGCTCGCCGCCGGCGCGGCCGTCGGGGCCGCCGGCGCCGTCGCCCTGCCCGGCGCGGCCGCAGCGGCCCGTGTCGGACCGCTGCGCACCGACCCGTTCACCCTCGGCGTCGCCTCCGGCGACCCCGACCACGACGGATTCGTGCTCTGGACCCGGCTCGCGCCGCAGCCCCTCGCCGATGACGGCCTCGGCGGCATGCCCGACCGGGTGGTCAGCGTGGAGTGGCACGTCGCGACCGACGAGCGGTTCCGGCACGTGATCCGGCACGGGCTCACCCCCGCCCGCCCGCAGTCGGCGCACAGCGTCCACGTGGAGCTCAACGGGCTGCTGCCCGGACGCGAATACTTCTACCGGTTCCGCGCCGAGGGTTTCCTCTCCCCGGTCGGACGCACCCGCACCGCGCCCCCGCCGTGGGCGCTCAACGGCGCGCTGGCGATGGCGTTCGTCTCCTGCGCGCAGTACGAGCACGGCTACTTCACCGCCTACCGCCGGCTCGCGGAGGAACACCCGGACCTGATCCTGCACCTGGGCGACTACCAGTACGAATACGCGAAGGACTCCTACACCATCCCCGGCGGCAATCCGCGCGACCACGAGGGACCGGAGACGGTGACGCTGGCCAACTACCGGCAGCGGCACGCCCAGTACAAGTCCGACGCCGACCTGCAGGCCGGGCACGCCGTCGCGCCCTGGCTGGTGGTCTTCGACGACCACGAGATCGAGAACAACTGGGCCGACGAGACGCCCGAGCAGCCGGACCCGGGATTTCCGACCCGGCGGGCCGCGGCGTTCCAGGCGTACTACGAGAACATGCCGCTGCGCCGCACCTCACTGCCGCACGGCATCGACATGCGGCTCTACCGCCGGCTGCACTGGGGACGGCTGGCGACGTTCCACATGCTCGACACCCGCCAGTACCGCGACGACCAGGCCTGCGGGGACGGATACAAGAACTGCCCGGCCGCGCTCGACCCGACCCGCTCGATTACCGGGGCGGAGCAGGAGAAGTGGCTACTCGACGGCTTCCGCCGCTCGCACGCCCGCTGGGACATCCTGGGCCAGCAGGTCTTCTTCGGGCAGCGCGACGCCGACGCCGGCCCGGCCAAAGTGGTCAGCATGGACTCCTGGGACGGGTACGCCGCCTCCCGCGACCGCATCACCCGTGGCTGGCTCGAGGCCGGGGTGCGCAACCCCGTCGTGCTCACCGGCGACGTGCACGCGCACTGGGCCGACGACCTGAAGCTCGACTGGGCCGATCCGACCTCGCGTACGGTCGGCACCGAACTGGTCTGCTCGTCGATCACCTCCGGCGGCAACGGCGCCGACTCGACGACCCACCCGTGGTTCGCCGCCAACCCGCACCTGCGCTTCTACAACAACCAGCGGGGCTACGTGCTGACCCGGGTGACGGCGGGCCGCCTCGACGCCGACTTCAAGGTCCTGCCGTACGTGACGACTCCCGACGCGCCGGCGTACACCCGAGCGTCGTTCGCCATCGAGGACCGGGTGCCGGGGCTGCACCAGACGTACGACCGTCCGGTCGCACCGTCGGCCGCCGGCACGGCGTCCGCCGACGCGACGGTCGACCAGGAAACCCGCCGCCCCTAACCCGGCCCCCGCGCTGCGCTGCGCAGCGCTGCGCAGCGTTGATCATGGGCATACGCGCGACAATTCCGGCACCCGGATGGCGCGTATGCCCATGATCAACGGGCCGGGAGGAAGGAGAACCGGACGTGGCGGGTCGGGTTGTCGCCGTTCGGGTCGACCAGACAGATCGACTGCCAGGTGCCGAGGGCGATCCGCCCGTCGAGCACGGGCAGCGTCGCGTACGGCGCCACGAAAGCCGGCATCACGTGGTCCCGCCCGTGCCCGGGCGCCCCGTGCCGGTGCCGCCACCGGTCGTCCGTCGGCAGCACGTCGTCCAGCGCGGTCAACAGGTCATCGTCGGAACCCGCCCCGGTTTCGATGATCGCGACCCCGGCAGTGGCGTGTGGCACAAAAACGTGCAGCAGCCCGTCGCCCTGCCCCGAGACGAACTCCTGAGCCTCCGCGGTGATGTCCCGGACCGTCGCTCGGGAGCCCGTCCGGACCGTGATCACTTCGCTGCGCATGCGCAACAGTCTCTCTCAGGCACGAACGCGGGGCCGAGCGTCACAGGAAGATCCTTTAGCGAAAACCTCGATTACCGCAAAGTTACTGGTCAGTACGTGTGTCGAGCATCGCGTCTGCGGCCACCATGCGTGACGGAAGGTGGCATCAGGGGGCAGGATGACGCTAGAGACCTATCCCACACACAACTAAGGGAACGCCTGTGGCAACGGAACGCAAGCGCCCGGTGATCAGCGACGGCCTGCCGAGCCAGCTTCCGGACATCGACCCAGAAGAAACCAGCGAATGGGTCGAGTCGCTCGACGGGGTGATCGACGAACGCGGCGCCAAACGCGCCCGCTACGTCATGCTGCGCCTGCTGGAGCGGGCGCGCGAACGCCAGGTCGGGGTCCCGCCCCTGACCACCACCGACTACATCAACACGATCTCCCCGGAGCAGGAACCCTGGTTCCCCGGCGACGAGCAGATCGAGCGGCGCATCCGGGCCTTCGTCCGGTGGAACGCCGCGATGGTCGTGCACCGTGCGCAGCGTCCGGAGATCGGCGTCGGTGGGCACATCTCCACATACGCCAGCGCCGCCTCGCTCTACGAGGTCGGCTTCAACCACTTCTTCCGGGGCAAGAACCACCCCGGCGGTGGTGACCACATCTTCTACCAGGGGCACGGCTCCCCGGGCATGTACGCCCGCGCCTACCTCGAGGGACGGCTGAGCGAGCACCAGCTCGACGGCTTCCGGCAGGAGCTCTCCCACCCGGGCGGCGGCCTGCCGTCCTACCCGCACCCGCGGTTGATGCCGGACTTCTGGGAGTTCCCCACCGTCTCCATGGGCCTCGGCGGCATCAACGCCATCTACCAGGCGCGGTTCAACCGCTACCTGCACCACCGCGGCATCAAGGACACCTCCCAGCAGCACGTCTGGGCGTTCCTCGGTGACGGCGAGATGGACGAGGTCGAGTCGCTGGGTGCGATCGGCGTCGCCGCCCGCGAGGAGCTCGACAACCTGACCTTCGTGATCAACTGCAACCTGCAGCGCCTCGATGGACCGGTGCGCGGCAACGGCAAGGTCATGCAGGAGCTGGAGGCGTTCTTCCGCGGCGCCGGCTGGAACGTCATCAAGGTCGTCTGGGGCCGGGAGTGGGACCCGCTGCTCGCCGCCGACACCGACGGCGCGCTGGTCAACCTCATGAACGTCACGCCGGACGGCGACTACCAGACCTACAAGGCGGAGTCGGGGGCCTTCGTCCGCGAGCACTTCTTCGGCCGCGACCCGCGGACCCGCAAGATGGTCGAGCACCTCTCCGACGATGAGATCTGGAACCTCAAGCGCGGCGGCCACGACTACCGCAAGCTCTACGCGGCCTACAAGGCGGCGACGGAGCACACCGGGCAGCCGACGGTGATCCTGGCCCACACGATCAAGGGCTGGACGCTCGGCTCGCACTTCGAGGGCCGCAATGCCACGCACCAGATGAAGAAGCTGACGCTCGACGACCTCAAGTCGTTCCGCGACCGCCTCTACCTGGACATCCCGGACTCAGTCCTGGAGAGCAACCCCTACCTGCCGCCGTACTTCCACCCGGGTGAGAAGTCCGAGGAGATCGCCTATCTGCGGGAGCGGCGCGAGGCGCTCGGCGGGTTCCTGCCGTCCCGACGCACCAAGTCCATTCCGTTGGCCATCCCGCCCACGGAGCGCTTCAACGACGTCAAGCGCGGTTCCGGCAAGCAGAAGATCGCCACGACGATGGCCTTCGTCCGCCTGCTCAAAGACATCATGAAGGACAAGGAGTTCGGCAAGCGCTGGGTGCCGATCATCCCGGACGAGGCCCGTACCTTCGGCATGGACTCGCTCTTCCCGACGGCGAAGATCTACTCGCCGCACGGCCAGAAGTACACCTCGGTCGACCGGGAGCTCTTCCTCTCCTACAAGGAGGCGACCGGCGGTCAGATCCTGCACGAGGGGATCAACGAGGCCGGCTCGGTAGCGTCCTTCACCGCCGCCGGATCGGCGTACGCCACCCACGGCGAGCCGATGATCCCGCTCTACATCTTCTACTCGATGTTCGGGTTCCAGCGCACCGGCGACGCCTTCTGGGCCGCGGCCGACCAGATGACCCGCGGTTTCGTCCTCGGCGCCACCGCCGGCCGCACCACGCTCAACGGTGAGGGTCTGCAGCACGAGGACGGGCACTCGCATCTGCTCGCCGCGACCAACCCGGCCGTGGTGGCCTACGACCCGGCGTTCGCGTTCGAGATCGCGCACATCGTGGAGAACGGCCTGCACCGCATGTACGGCGAGAAGCAGGAGAACATCTTCTACTACCTCACCATCTACAACGAGCCGATCCTGCAGCCGGCGGAGCCGGCCGACGTCGACGCCGAGGGGATCCTCAAGGGGATCTACCGCTACGCGGCGGCGCCGACGGTCGCACACGTCGACGGCGAGGCGCCCCGGGCCAACATCCTGGCTTCGGGCACCGGCATGCAGTGGGCGCTCAAGGCCCAGCAGCTCCTCGCGCAGGACTGGGGGGTGGCCGCCGACGTCTGGTCGGTGACCTCCTGGACCGAGCTGCGCCGCGACGCGGTGCAGTGCGAGGAGTACAACCTGCTCAACCCGGGCGCCGAGGAGCGGGTGCCGTACGTGACCAGCAAGCTCGCCGACGTGGCCGGCCCGAAGGTGGCGGTCAGCGACTGGATGCGTGCGATCCCCGACCTCATCTCGCGGTGGGTTCCGGGTGACTACACCTCGCTCGGCACGGACGGCTTCGGCCTGTCGGACACCCGGCACGCCCTGCGTCGGCACTTCAACGTCGACGCCGAGTCGATCGCGGTGGCGACGCTGCGGCAGCTCGCCCGCCGCGGCGAGGTGCCGGCGACGACGCCGGCCGAGGCGGCCAAGAAGTACGCCATCGACGACGTCAACGCCGCGCCGGTCGGCGAGACGGGCGGCGAGTCGTAAGAAGGACGAGTCGTAAGAAGGAGGTGTCGGGGGGGGGGGGGGGGGGGCGGCCGCCCCCCAGGCCGCCCCCCG
>NZ_JBFANZ010000049.1:27577-30791 GCF_040659735.1 Micromonospora sp. NPDC049679 | reverse complement strand
CAACGCCCGCCCGAGCGCCACCATCTGCTGCTGGCCGCCGGAGAGCAGCGACACCTTCTGGTGCGTCCGGTCACGCAGCACCGGAAACAGGTCCAGCACCTCGCCGATCCGCGCCCGCTCCGCGCGGTTCGCCCCGACCACCAGGTTTTCCAGCACGGTCAGCTGGGACAGCAGCCCGCGCCCCTCGTGGACGATCGCGATGCGGTGGTCGTTGACCCGCCGGTGCGTGGGCTTGGCCGAGACCTCCTCGCCGTCGACCCGCACCGATCCCTCGGTCCGGACCGCGCCGAGGATCGCCCGCAGCGTGGTGGTCTTGCCCGCACCGTTCGTGCCGACCAGCGCGACCGTCTTGCCGGGCGGGACGTACAGGTCGACCCCGAACAGGGCCTGGGTACGCCCGTACCAGCCCTTCACCGAATCAAGCGTCAGCACCGGCGGCCCTCCCGAAGTACGCGAGCTGCACCTGCCGGTCACCGAAGACCTCGGCCGGGGTGCCGTCCCGCAGGAAGGCGCCGGAGTCGAGGGCGATGACGTAGGAGCAGAGACTCTTGACCAGATCGACGTCGTGCTCGACCACGACCATGGTCGAGGGGTGGTTGTGGTGCACCCGGGTGAGCACCGAGGCCAGCTCCTGCCGGCCCTCCTGGTCCAGCCCGGCCGCCGGCTCGTCCAGCAGGATCACCGACGGCGAGGAGACCAGGACCCGGGCGACCTCGACGAGGCGGCGGCTGGCGAACGGCAGCTCGTCCACCCGACGGTGCGCCTGCCGGGTCAGGCCCAGCAGGTCGAGCACCTCGGCGGCGGCCGCGGCGTCGCGCCGAACCGCCCGCCACTGCGAAGGCAGCCCGAAGAACTGCGCGAGCGCGGACGGCTGCGGCAGCCGCTCGGTGCCGATCAGCACGTTGGTCAGCACGGATTCGCGGTCCAACAGCCGCACTGTCTGGAAGCCGCGGACCACGCCGGCCAGGGCGCGGCGACGGGCGTCGAGCGCGGTGAGGTCGGCGTGGCCGACGTGCACCGAGCCCTCGGCGATCGACGTGAACCCACTGATCGCGTTGAGCAGCGTCGTCTTGCCGGCCCCGTTCGGCCCGATCAGGCCGCTGATCTGACCGGGCGGCAGCGACACCGTCACGTCGGAGAGCGCCTGGAAGGCGCCGTACCGGACGGTGAGGCCCTCGGTCCGGACCGCCGGGGCGACGGTTTCGTGGGTGGCCGTCCGGCTCATCGCGATCCCTCCTGTCCACCGCGCGCGCCCCTGATCCGTCGCCAGAGGCCGCGGCCCAATCCGACGATCCCGTCCGGCACCAGCAGCGCCACGACCGCCAGCAGCGCGCCGCCCACGATCGGGTACAGGTTCGGCTGGCCGGCCAGCGTGAACAGCTCCGGCACCAGGACGATGTAGGCGGCGCCCAGCCAGGCGCCGAGCACGGTGCCCGCTCCCCCGATCACCACGGCGACGAACAGGTACACCGAGGCGAACAGGTCGAAGTCCGGCGGCGCGATGAATCCGACGATCGCGGCGTACAGCCAGCCGGCGACGCCGGCGTAGACGGCGCTGATCAGGAACGCAGTGATCTTCGTCCGGGCCACCGCCACCCCGACCGATTCGGCGGCCAGCTCGGTGTCGCGCACGGCGAGCATCCGGCGACCGAGCTGGGTGCGGCCCAGGTGGGCGGCGAGCAGGGTCGCGATCGCCGCCGGGACCAGCGCGATCAGGTACGCGTGCAGCGGCTCGCTGGAGTCCCAGGCGCCGATCACGATCGGGTCCACCGAGGCGCCCTGGGTGCCGCCGGTGAGGTCGGTGGTCTCCCGGATCGCCCAGGCCAGCAGTTCGCCGAAGGCCAGCGTCACCAGCGCCAACCGCAGGCCGGACAGCCGCAACGTGGGCACCGCGACGACCAGCGCGGCGAGCAGCGCCACCACGACGACCGCGCCGAGCTGCACCGCCGGGCCGTGGCCGTACGAGGAGACGATGTAGGTGGTGTAGGCGCCGACGCCCATGAACGAGGCGTGCGCCAGCGACATCTGGCCGGTGCGCCCGTACAGGATGTCCAGCCCCAGCGTGGCGACCGCGAACGCGACCACCTGCGCGGACATGAACACCCAGTAGTCGTCGAAGAGCAGCGGCGGGACGGCCGCGATCACCGCGAAGACCGCCACCCGGGTGAGGGTCCGCCGTGCGCCCGCGCCGCGTCCCGTTGCGGGCGGCTGCGCGCTGCGCCGTGGTCGGGTGATGGTGGCGTCTGTCATGCCCGCACCTCGTTCCGCTCGTTGACGAACCGCTTCGGCACCAGGGCCAGCACGACGATGATCAGTAGGAAGACCGCGGGCGTGCCGGCGCTGGCGCCGAGGATGAACACGGCCAGCGACTCGTAGACGCCGAGCGCCACGGCGACCGACAGCGGCAGCCAGAACCGATCGAGGCCGCCGATCATCCCGGCGATGAAGGCCTTGATCAGGAACGGCGTCATGTAGAAGGCGTCGACCGAGAGCCGGCTGGCGACCAGCACGGCCACGATCGCGGCGATCACGCCGGCCGCCGCCCAGGTGGCGGTCCGCAACGCCCGCACGTTCACCCCGGCCGCCTGGGCGATGCCGGCGTCCTCGGCGCTGGCCCGGAGCGACGTGCCGAGGCTGGTGCGGTTCAGCAGCAGGTACGCCCCCACGATGATCGTGACGGTCAGGCCGACCACGATGCCGTCGTTGAGGCTGACCACGACGCCGCCCAGCTCGGCGCGGCTGTCCGCGCCCAGCGAGACGAAGGTGTGCGCGTTGGCGTCGATCAGCTGCTGCATGACGGCCGTGATGAGCAGGAAAATGCCGAGGGTGACCACCAGGTCGAGGCCGGGGCGTCCCTCCGGGATCCGCCGGATCGCGGCGTAGTCGATCGCGCTGTTGACGATGACGGCGAGCAGCGCGCCGACGCCCAGCGCCAACGGCACCGGGAGGCCGTGCTCGGAGTAGAGGAACCACGCGCTGAAGGCCGCGATCATGCCGACCTGGCCGTACGCGAAGTTGATGCTCTTGCTGACCTGGAAGACGATCAGTACGCCCAGCAGGAAGAGCGCGTAGAGGCTGCCGGTGGTGATACCGCCGACGAGGATCTGACCGAGGTCACCCACGTGGACTCCTGGTCTCGTGCTGATCCGGTGGTGGGGCGGGACGTGCCCGCCCCACACGCCCCCGGCGAACAACCGCATCTACAAGATGAAGC
>NZ_JBFANZ010000049.1:0-27567 GCF_040659735.1 Micromonospora sp. NPDC049679 | reverse complement strand
TCGGTCAGCGGCTCGCTGATGCTGCACGAGCCAAAGCCGACCCAGAGTGGACGTTGCGTGCCCGCCCCACCACCGGAGGGGTCACTTCTGGAGGGACTGCGTCTCTTCGAGGACGATGAGGTCATTCCCCTTGATCTGCGCGATGCCGACCGCGTCGACGCCGGCGCGGTCACCCTTGCCCCACGTCACCGGCGGGACGATCCCGGTCTCGAACTTGTCGAACGACTCGAGCGCCTCGACGACACAGCCGCGCGAGAGGCCCTTGGCACGCTTCAGCGCCTCGGCCGTGAGCTGCGCCTGCACCCAGCCGAGCTCGTTGAACTTGCTCGGCGCCTTGCCGGTCTGCTTGGTGAAGTCGGCGACGAACTGCTTCACCTGCGCGTTGTCGCTCTTCAGCGACGCGGTCTCCAGCGCGACCAGCATGTTCTGCGAGAGCGCCCCGAACTCCTTGATGTAGGAGTCGTCGCTCATCCCGGCCCACGCGCCCGTCTTCGGGCTGTACCCGATCCGCGACATGGCCTGCAGCAGGCCGCCGGTGTCGGCGTTGGTGAGGATCAGGAAGACGTACTCCGCGTCGAACTTCTTCAGCTGCGTAGCGATCGGCGTGAAGTCCGTCGTGCCCGGCGTCTCAGGAACGTAGAGCAGCTCCGTACTCTTGCCCTTGAGCGCCTTCTCCATACCCAGCTTCGCGTTGTCGCCGACGTTGCCGGAAACCCCGACGAGCGCCATCTTCTTCGGCGACTCCTGCTTGAACACGTAATTCGTCAGGATCTCGAATTCCTGGATGTAGTCCACCGTCGCCATGAAGACGTACGGGTTCTTGTCGCCGCCGAGCTCGTCGCTGGGCGCGTACGGCGCGATGGCCGGCACCTTCTTGCGGTCGAGGTAGGGCACGGCACCGAGGAAGTTCGGGGTGCCCTCGCCGCCGGAGACGACGAGGATCTCCTCCTTCTCGACCAGCTGGCGCATCTGCTTTTGCGCCGTCGAGGGGTCGTACGCATCATCCAGGATGATGGGCTTGATCTTCCGGCCCTGCACGCCGCCCTCGGCGTTCAGCTTCGCGTAGAACGCCTCCTGGCCCTCCTTTGTGCCGAGGCCTCCGGCCGCGCCGGAGCCCGACAACGGCATCGTCGTGCCGACCCGGATCTCGCTGTCCGTGACACCCGGCCCGATGTCCTTCGGGTCGCACCCGCTCGCCGACGAGCCCGAACCGCCCGTCGCGCCACCGCACCCGGCGAACAGCAGGCTGGCACCCGCCAACGTGGCGGCGACCATTGCCCTCTTCAACCGCATGTCTTCTCCCTTGTGCTGCAACCTGATCATGCGAACACCTCAGCGGCGCGTGTCATCACCGGTGAACCCTCGGGAGGACCCGCGACGCGATTTCCAGGGCTGCCCCTACGGCAGACTGGGCACTGTGGACTGCCGCGCGCTGCGCGCCCGGGCACAGCAGTTGGTACTCTCCGGCCACCGGGGCGAACTGCAGGGCTCCCCCGGGCACCGCGACCTGCATCCAGGGACGGACTTCGTGGTCCAAGGCGGAGGTCCAATGCAAACCGATTGAGTAACCCGACTCGAGCGGGAGGATGCCCACGTGCAGGTCCCAGAAGGGGCGACCGGCGAAGCCCAGGGCGACCCACTCCCAGCTCGCCCCGGCGGCGCGCAGCGCAGCGGCGGCCGCGGAACCGTCCAGGGCGAGCTCCGGACCCCACCGGAGGTCAAGGCCGGCGCGCGCGGCGAGAGCCGAGCCCAGGCTGTCGTAGACAGCACGCAGGCCCTCTCCGACTCCACTCTCCGGCACGTCTCCCCCTCCGGGACCTCGGATGGCTACCGACCGACCAGTCGGTACCGCGTTGGGAGGGGACGCTATCGTACCGACCGGTCGGTCGGTAGGGTGGAAACAGAAATTTAACCCGCGATCTTCAGCAGAGCTGGCGCACGAAAGGGACGACCATGCCAACGAGGGGCGAGGACACGCGGACCCGCATCCTCACCGCGAGCGCCGAGCTGTTCGCGCGCCAGGGCTACCACGGCACCGGCCTGTCCGAGCTGCTCGACGCGGTCGGGCTCGGGAAAGGCGGCTTCTACCACCACATCGCCAGCAAGGAGCAGCTCCTGCTGGAGATCATGTTCGACCCCATCGACCGGGTCCTGCACAGCAGCGACCGCATCCTCGGCACCGACGCGGACGCGACCACGAAGCTGCGCAACCTCGGGACGGACCTCGGCCACGCGATGGCGGCGGACCTGGCCGCGTGGACCGTGTTCCTCCGCGAGTACAGCGCGCTGGGACACGACGGCAAGGCGCAGGTCCTCAAGCGCCGCCAGGAGTATCTCGACCGTTGGCGGCGCGTACTGGCGGACGGGGCGGCCAACGGCGAGTTCCGGGAGCTGGACCTGGCGTTCGTCGAGTCGATCCTGGGTCTGTTCGTCTACACGTTCGTCTGGGCCCGGGAGTCCACGCCGCCCGAGACGCTGACCGACTCGATAATGACGGTGTTACTGCACGGGGTGTGCGCGCCGGCCCACCCCCGGAGCACCGCGAAGCGGGACTAGCTTCCGCCGCCCGGCTCGACCCGCGTCGGCCACGGCCAGGGCGCTTCTGCGCGCACATTCATCCGCCGTTGTGGCGCGCAGCTCCGCAGGGAGACGTTCGGACCAGTGTCAGGTCAGCCTGGTCGCGAAGCGGCGCACGGGTTCTGACCATGCGTGCGGGTCCCGCCACGGGAAGGTATGCGCGCCGGCGACTTCGACGTACTCGCTTGCGGGCGCCAGCGCGGCCAGCTGTCGCCCCCACCGACGCGTGCTGATCACGTCGTCACGTCCCCGGATGACGAGTAATGGGACAGCAAGCCGCGCCACTGGCTCCTCGATGACGTGCTTGAGATGTGCGCGCACGAGGTGTGCGAGCCGGGGACCGCCCGCCCGCTTCCACTCGGGGCGGTGCGACTGCGTCAGCCCCGGTGGCTCCCGGCGCCCGTCCAAACGCCAGCGGACGAGCAGCCGCATCAGGCCCCGGGCGACGGGATCCACCGTCGGGCTGGCCAGTACGACGCCGGGAACATGTGCGTGACCCATCGCGGCCTGTGCCGCAACCTGTGTGCCGCTGGAATGGCCGGCGAGCACCACCCTGCCGAGCTGCCGGGCGGTGAGCCAGTCAGCGACGGCGCGGCCGAACTCCGGCACGGTGAGCTCGTGGGGCGGGTCACCGCTGCCGGCGAAACCGGGCAGCTCGACCAGGTGTGCCCGGGTCCACTCGCCGAAGGCGCCGAGTCCGGGCATGAGATAGTCGGCAACCCCCATCCCTTGAACGAGCACCACCTCGGGTACCCCCGATCGCGGCTCCCCCACGGCGCGGCTGCGCATCCGGCCCAGCGGGCCGTCGTGGTACGACGTGATCACGTTGCGCGGAAACGGTGGTGCGTAGGACCGGTTCTTGTCCCTCATACCCCCCGGTTACCCCACGCCGGTAACCGAAAGCGCGCGTACGACGGGCGGTCCGGGGTAAGAGCCGGACCGGGGGCGAAATGACGTTTTCACGTGACGTGGCCGGGTTCGACTCCGCTTCCGCGATGGCGATCGCAACCGCCCGGTTCCTGCACGGCCGTGACACGCCACCGTTGGGCAGGCCGTCCGCTCGCGCGTTGCTGCCGCTCGCGATCGCCGCGAACCGGCTTCCGATCGGCCTACGAGAGACGATCTACAGCGTGGCCAGCGGAGCAGAGGCTCGGCCGCCCGGGCGGCTCGCCGCTGTCGACATCGAGGACATCGCCGCCGCGATCGTCCGGCTTTATCCACAGCGGCGGTACCCAGCAGTCGTTCTCGGCTCGTCCAACGGTGCCCTCGTGCACCTATGCGCGGCCCTGGGCATCGCGTGGTTACCGCAGACGCTTCTGCTCCCTCTGCGCCAGCGGCACGTGCCTCCCGATGAACCAATGCGCGCCGTACACGCCTTCAACGACACCGCCCGGGCGCTGTTGACCCGCAATCCAGACCTCGTACTCCACCACATGCACGATCCGAACCAGGACCGGCTCACGTCGCACCGGATGGCCTACTTCCGCGTCAAACGCACCCGGCTCGGACCAGCGTACGAACGGTTCCTCACCAACACGCTGGACACCGGTGCGGTCCTTTTCCTCGCCGAGTGCACCCGGCGCTGGCCCACCACCCAGGTCAGCGAGAGACACGTGTTTCAATTCGGCGCCGTCGGCGGCCTCGAACCACACCAATACCGCGACGGCGATCCTCGTGTGGCCGCATACCTACGCCGCTACGGAATTCCGCGCACCCGTTGGGAGGCTCCGCCATCCGACGGTGAGAGCCCCGAAGCCGAGTGGGGGTTCGAGCCGGCCCTACGCGACGACGTGATCGCGTTCGCGCGGCGGCACGGATACCAGGTTCGCCGACTAATCTTCAACGACCCCGAAGCCCTCAGTCCCCTCGTCGCCGACCTGTACCGCTGGTGGTACGCCGAGCGCGGGATGCCGTCCAATCGCCTGCTCATCGAGTCGTTCATCCTTCTCGAACCGCGGTGGACTCTGCTCACCGGCTGCGTACCGTACTGGAGCGTCTTCCCGGTGCAACACTCCGCCGAAGCTCTCGCACGCTATCTCGACGAGTCGGACACCTACGACTTCCTCCATCTCATGCTGTTCTGCCACGGCGTGGAATCCGTCGGACTGACCACGGTCGACCAGTGGCGGACGCTACTCCAACGCGCACGAGTCACCGGAATGTTCGCCGGAGTAGACATCCGCCGATACCCGAGCGACCTCGCGGCCGTCTTCAGCTACCAACGGGCGCTTCGCGCCATACCCGCCCGGTACCCCATCCCTGAGCCGCTACCACTGCACATGTTCGACACGTTCTTCGCACAACACGGCCATCGCTACCCCAACGTAACGGTAGAGACCGCCAACTAGGGTTTAGTCTGCTCGTCGCCCTACCGGATGAAAGGGCAGACGCGCGACAGGTTGTGAACCTTGGCTGGCGGGAGGTATTGCTAGTCGACGCAGAGCGCGGCACGTAGCGCCTCGCAGGTAACTCCCGTCTGCTCTTCGACGCTGACCGCGAGGGCGGTGGCGGCGGGGCGGTCGTTGGCGACAGCGGCCTCCTCCAGCGCCCCGCAGGTGGCCGCGAGCTGCCATCCCGCGAGCGTGCCGCTGCTCCCCCGCAGCTTGTGGGCCAGTCTGGCCAGCTCCTGCAGGTCTTCCCGGGCCGCCGCGGCTCTGATCGCCGCGGCGGTGTCCGGCGCGTTGCGCAGGTATGACTTCAGGACGCGGTCGACGAACGCCGGCCCCATCTCACGCAGTTCCTCCAGCACGTCCGGATCGAGCACCCCGTCCGGCCCCGCGCTCGGCTCCGCAGCGCTCGAAGGCCCGGCCGCGACCTCGGCCGTCTGCCGGAGGAGGTGTTCCCGCAGGACGGCGTCGAGCTGGTGTTTACGCAGGGGCTTGGTGAGGAAGGCGTCCATCCCGGAGTCGAGACAGCGTTGCTCGTCGGACGGCAGGGCCGAGGCGGTCAGCGCGATAACGGGCATGGTGTCGAGCGGGGCGGCCATCCGCCGGATCCGCTCGGTGGCCTGAAAACCGTCGAGGTTGGGCATCTGGCAGTCCATGAGCACCGCGTCGTACCGCTGGGTGCCCAGCATCCGCAGCGCCTGCTCGCCATCGGGGGCGACGTCGGCGGCGTAACCGAGGCTGGCCAGCATCTCGACCGCGACCTGCTGGTTGACCTCGTTGTCCTCGGCCACCAGAATCCTCGTGGCCGGCCGGCCGTCATCCAACGGTGCGGCGCGCCTGTCAGGCTCCCCGGTGCCGACCACGGGCCGGGTCGCCCGGCCGAGCAGTTGCACCAGCGCCGCGCGGAGCTGGGCCGCGCGTACCGGTTTTGTCAGGTACGCCTCGATCCCGCACTCGCGCGCCTCCTGGGCCTCGCCGGCCTGGTTGGTAGAGGTCAGCATGGCCAGTCGGGTCGAGCGGAGGGCATCGTCGGCGAGAACGGCCCGCGCCACCTGGAGCCCGTCGAGGCCGGGCATGTGCATATCCAGAAGGGCGACGGCGAACGGGTCAGCACGGTCGACGGCGGCCCGCAGCGCCGCGAGCGCGGCCTTCCCGTCGGGCACCGCCCAGGGGCGCATGCCCCACATGGTGAGCAGGTCCCGTACGACCTTGCGGTTGGTGGGGTTGTCGTCGACGATCAGCACCCGCACCCCGGCCAGGTCCGCCGGCGCCGGTGGGTGGGCGTGCGGTTCGACGCCGCTGCGCAGGGGCAGGGTGAAGTGGAAGCGACTGCCGGCGCCGACCATGCTGTCCACCCCGATGCTGCCGCCCATCAGCTCCACGAGTTGCCGGCTGATGGTCAGGCCGAGGCCGGTGCCGCCGTAGCGGCGGGTGGTGGATGCGTCCACCTGGGTGAACGCCTCGAACAGGTGGGCCTGGCCGTCGGCCGGAATGCCGATGCCGGTGTCGACCACCGCGAACGTCACGGATCGGATCCCGTCGTCGCCGACCGCCTCCCCGACGCCCACCTCGACGATCACCTCGCCCCGGTCGGTGAACTTGACCGCGTTGGAGAGCAGGTTGGTCAGGATCTGACGGATGCGGTGCACGTCGCCCCGTACCGTCGGCGGCAGGGCGGGGTGCACCGCCGCCGTGATCTCCAGCCCCTTGGCCTGCGCGGTGGCGGCGAGCAGGCTCACCACGTCCTCGGCGAGCGCGCGTACGTCGAAGTCGACCGGGTCGATCTCCAGCTTGCCCGCTTCGATCTTGGAGAAGTCGAGAATGTCGTTGATGACGTTGAGCAGCGCGTCGGCGGAGTTCTGCACCGTGGTCAGGTAGTCGCGCTGCCGGGCGTCGAGGTCGGTCTCCAGCAGCAGCGTGGTCAGTCCGATGACGCCGTTCATCGGCGTGCGGATCTCGTGGCTCATGTTCGCCACGAACTCCGACTTCATCCGCGACGCCGCCAGGGCCTCGTCCCGGGCGGCCGCCAGTTCCGTCTCGTAGCGCTTGCGATCGGTGATGTCACGCAGGAAGGCGCTGAAGGTCACGTCGGTGCCGCTCCTGGAGTACCAGATCGTCATCTCGGCCGGGAACACCGTGCCGTCGCGACGCCGGACCCTCACCTCGACGGGGTGGTCAGGCAGGGAGGAGCGGCCGCCGGCCAGCACCGCGCGGAACCTGTCCCGCCGGTCCTGCGCGTCGTCGCCGGGGATGATGAGGTCGGTGGCGGCCTCCCCCAGCACCTCCGGCGCGGTCCAACCGAACATCTTCTCGGCGCGGGTGTTCCACCGGGTCACGTATCCGTCGACGTCGACCGCGACGTACGCGTCACCGGCCGCCTCCAGGATGGAGTTGAGCTGGTCCTCCCGCCTGGCCACGTCGGCCTCGGCCATCCGCCGACGGCGTTCAGCGCGTACCGCGATCACCAGTCCGACCAGCAGCACCTGGGCCAGCAGCGAGGCCACGGCCAGGACCCGTCCGGTGAAGCGGTCGGCTCCGGCGAACGCCTCGCTGGCGGGTACGTTGGCCAGCACCGCCCACCCCAGATCGGGCACCGGGCGGTAGGCCGACAGGGTGTCAACGCCGTTGTCCGTGCCGCGGACCATGCCACTGCGCCCCGCCAGCGCCGCCCTCACGTGCGGGTCCCCGGCAACCGACGGCAGGCCCGGCTGCTCGCTGCCCGGCCCGGCCAGCAGGACGCCGTTGCGGTCTGCGACCTTCAGATTGACCTTCTGCATGTCGGCCTGCCGCGCGGTGAACGCCGCCACCGCCTCCAGCCGCAGTCCGATCCCGATCGAGCCGATGACCTGGCCGTTGACCATCACCGGCGCCGTGACCGCGACCGCGCGCGGGTTTCCCGTGATCGCCGCCTGGTACGCGGTGGAGACGTAGGGCCTGCCGGTGCGCATGACGCCCTGGTGGTAGTCCCGGAAGTCGAAATTCCTGCCGATGATGCCGGGCTGCGGCGGGTCGAACGCGAGCATCCTGCCGCTCGCGTCCATCGCCCATACGCCGATGAACTGCGGACCGCGTGACTGCAGCGAAGCCAGGTGCTCCTGCATCTTGACCAGGTCGGCCCGCTCCCCGGCGGCCATCTGCGTCACCACACCGGGACGCTCGGCGTAGGAGGCCGCCAGTTCCTTCACCGCGTTCATCTGGTCGGCCACGTAGGCGACGCTGACATCGACGCTGGCGGTCAGGCTGCGCCGTACCTCGGTGTCCACGGTTTTCTTCGCCTGGCTGACGCTGAGGTAGGTCAGTCCGGTGAGCGGCATCAGCGCGAGGATCAGGAACCCGGCGCACAGCCGCACCGTCGACCGGCGGAGTACCGCGCGGGTCGAGACCGTCGTGGGGTTGTCGCGATCCGCGAGGGAGAGCCGCAGCAGCACCAGAGCGGTCACCGCGAACGAGCCGACGGCGACCACGGCGACATTGCTGGTCGAGGATTGGAACGCGCGAATCGCCAGCAGCACCGGGAGCGGCAGCACGCCGGCCGCCACGATCGCGGAACGAAGCCGTCGCGGCACCGAGAGCCGCAGGTGCGGGGTGCCGGGGTTCAGCGCCGCGGCGGACAGGAGGGCGAACGACACCAGCCACCACGCGACCATCGGGCTGCCCAGGCGGAACGAGCCGTTCAATACCTGGGTGTCGAAGACCGTGTCGCCAACCAGATGGAGGACGGCCCACAGCAGGATCAGCAGCGAGCGCGGCGACCGGTGGACGGTGAACGCCAACGCGACCGCGGCGCCGAGCAACACCACACCGATGAACGGGTGTGCGGTCGTCACCAGTCGGTCCATCGGGCCCGACGCGCGAGCAGCGGCGGGTTCGGCGACGACCATCCACATGATGACGGCGGCCACCGTGGCGAGAATCGACGCGTCGAGCAGCGCCCGTCGGTCCGCCCCGTTACGGCGTGCCAGCAGTATCAGGCTGAGCGCGGTGACCGCGTACGACAGCAGGAACAGCGCGTCGGCGACGGAGGGCCAGCGCAGTTCCCGTGACGCCGCGACCGGGTAGAGGTACCAGCCCCACGCGGCGACGTTCAGGAGTTGACCGACGGTCATCAGGTGCCATCCGACCCGGCCTTCGGGCCGTACGCGGCGGGTACCGACGACGAGCGCCAGCACGCTCACCGCGGTGAGCGCGACCGCCAACATTGGCCGTGACACGTTGTCGGGCAGCAGGAAGAACACCGCCGCGCCGATGAGCTGTGTCAGGCCACACGCGGCCCAGGCGGCTACTTTGGCGCCGCTCCGGCTCATCGCGTACCCGTGTCAATTGTCGGCATAACGGCTGACACATCGGCACCGCAGCAAGGCAGTCAAGTAAACCGCGGACCCGGCATCTGAAACCCGATCCGCGCAGGCCGGCAGCCTCAAGCGCGGCCCGCTTCTGCGCGGCAGCCCTTGAGGGCCTGCAACCAGCGCGTGTCCACCACCTGTGCCGGATGAACAGGCGCTGGTTGCAGGGCCGCCGATCAGTAGGTGAAGCGTCCGACGAGCTGCTGAAGCTCCCCGCTCATCTGGGCCAGGTCCTGGGCCGTGCGACGTGACTCGTTGACGCCGGCGCTCGTGCTCTGGGCCGCCGTGGCCACGCCGGTGATGTTCGACGCGATCTCGGACACGCCGGTGGCGGCCTCGGCCACGTTGCGGCTCATCTCGTTGGTCGTGACGCTCTGCTCCTCGACCGCCGACGCGATCATCGCCTGGAAGCCGTTGATCTCCGCGACCACCTCGCCGATCTGAGCGATCGCCTCGACCGCGGCGGTCGAGTCACTCTGGATGGTCTGGATCCGCTGGGAAATGTCCTCGGTCGCCTTCGCCGTCTCCTGCGCCAGCTCCTTGACCTCGGTCGCCACGACCGCGAACCCCTTCCCGGCCTCGCCGGCCCGGGCGGCCTCGATCGTCGCGTTGAGCGCCAACAGGTTGGTCTGCTCGGCGATCGACGTGATCAGCTTGACGACGTTGCCGATCTCGACGCTCGACGCGCCGAGCCGACCCACCGTGGCGTTCGCGGCTTCCGCACCGGCGACAGCGGTCGCCGCCACCTTCGCCGCCTCGGTCGCGTTGTGCGCGATCTCCCGGATCGACGCGCCCATCTCCTCCGAGCTCGTCGCGACCGTCTGCACATTGGTGGAAACCTGCTCAGCCGCCGCGGACACCACCTCGGCCTGCACGCTGCTCTCCTCCGCCGAGGCGGCGATCTGCGTCGAGACGCTCGTCATCTCCTCGCTCGACGACGCCAACCGCTGCGAGTTCTCCGCGACCGCGCCGATCGCCTCACGCAGATGCAGCATCCCCGCGTCCAACGATCTCGCCATCTGGCCCAGCTCATCGCGCGCGTCGACGCCCGCCGAACGCGTCAAATCACCGGCGGCCAGGCCCTCGGCGACGTAGGACACCTTGCGCACCGCGCGGACCACGAGCCGGGCGACGTACAGGGCGAGCATCAGCCCGATCAGCAGCCCCACCACCAGCACGGCGATCAAGGTGGTGCGTGCGCTGGTGTACGCCTGCAACGCGTCCTCGTGCCGGGCGCCGGCGCGCTCCTTCTCGATCTCGACCAGCGTGGTCAGGCCCTCCGCGAGCGCCTTGTTGACCGCGCCGAACTCGTTGTTGCGCAGCTTGAGCGCCGTGTCGACATCACCGGCGCGCATCGCGGGAAGGTACTTCTCGTCGCGCACCGCACGGTACTCCGCCAGGTCGGCCTTGAACTGGTCCAACGCCTGCTGCCGGCCGGTCATGGCACCCGAGGCGTACTCGACCAGTTCCTTGTCGATCGTTGCGTCGCTGTCGTCCAGTACGGCGATGGCGCTGTCCAGCTCCGCGCCCGGGCGGGCGGCCCGCGTATTGGTCATGTCCACCCGCAGCTGCATGTACGCCTGACGGATGTCGCCCACCTGAGCGGTCTGCGTCACACTCCGCTCGTAGAGGTCGTCCGCGGCCGCACTCATCTGCGCCATGGACGTGACCGCACTGAAGCCGACCGCGACCGCCACGACTGCCATCGTCGCCACGATCACCAGGATCTTCGTGTTCACCTTCCGGTCGGCGAACCATCCCGTCACCGGATTGCGCCGCCCACCAGCCCGAGGCCCGACGTTTCTATCACTGGTAGCCGCACCAGACATCATTACCCTCTACCGCTTTCATGTACGTCGCTGTCGCAGGACCCGCACCTGTTCACATGGAGGTGCCGGTCGTTTCATCGGGCCTGTACAGTGATCAGTTAGGGTTTCTCACCGTTCAAATAGCGCGGCCGAACTCGGTGTCGAAAGCTCCCTGCGCGGGCGCCGCGTCGCCGGTTGGTCTTGGTAGTGACGCTGGCCGCGCGACAGCTGACGGCAGCGCTGCACAGTGGAAAATGCTCGTGCGCGGCGAGCGCGCGTCGATGAAGCACATGATTATCCGTCAGCGTGGCGCCGCAGGTCGCAAGACGAGACCGCCGAACAGTGGGGCTCGCGTCCGTCGCTCCTGCCTGTACCAGGAAGGGTTCCGATGCCGCACCGGCGACTGACCGAGCTTTCCATCGCGGCCGGCGCGCTGGCTGTGATCGACGTCGAGGGCATCGACGCACTCACCATCCGCAGACTGGCCGTCGAACTCGGCGTCGCGCCGACCGCCGTCTACCACCACTTCGCGGACAAGGACGCCATCCTCGAGTCCGTGACGCAGCTGCTGCTGGCCGAGGTCGAGCCGCCCGCGCCGCATCTCGGCTGGCTGGAAACGACGCAACATGTCATGTGTTCGCTCCGGAGCCTCGCGAGGCGCCACCCGCGTGCGGCACCTCTGATCAGTCGCTTTCCGCCGCGTACCCCGGACGCCCTGGTGTTCGTCGAAATTTTCCTTCGTGCGTTGCGTACCGCCGGCTTCGACACCGCCGCCACAGCCCGGGCGTATCGCGCTCTGGTCGCCTACTTCGTGGGCAGCCTGCAGATCGAGTTCACCGACTTCTTCCCGAAGGAACTCACCGCCCGACGGTTACCGGACTCGCTGGACCACATTTCGATCAGCCGGATGCTGCCCAATACCTCCGAGATGATTCCGGAGGTGGCGGCGCAGGATCCCGACGACGAGTTCCGTTTTGGACTCGAACTGCTGCTGGGCGGCCTCACGCGTCAGCTCGAGCGGTAGTGCGACCGACCCTACGCCGAAGCAGCACGCCAGGGGCAATGCGCGCGGCCAGCCGGCGCGCGGTGGCGCGGAGGGTCATCGACGGGTCAGCCGTCAGACCGCAGCCTGCTTCTCGCCGCGGCGCCGCCGCCGGCCACGTTTGATCTCGTACAGTCTCTGGTCCGCCCGCTTCGTCAGCTCCTCCAGCGTCTCGCCGTCCAGCGGCGCCGTGGCCGTGCCGGCGCTCGCCCCGGTACGCGGGGCAAGGGCGGTGACGAGGCGCTCCGCGGCCGCGGCCGCGGTGGCCGAGTCCGCGGCGGGTAGCACGATCAGGAACTCATCGCCCCCGAGTCGGGCGATGAGTTCGTGTCGGCCCAGCGTGAGACGCATCGCTGCCACCGACCACCGCAGCAACTCGTCGCCAGCCGCGTGACCGAGTCGGTCGTTCACCGACTTGAAGTCGTCGAAGTCCACGCAGACGACCGACACGGGTTGCTCCATCGAGGCCGCCAGTTCGTGCAGTCCCCGTCGGTTGAGCGCGCCGGTCAGCGGGTCGATCCGAGCGATCGCGCGAAGCTCGGCTCGTTGCCGGACGACGAGTTGGCCCTGGGCGACGCAGCTCACCACAACCACCGCCATCGTGCTGACGTGCAGAAACAGATAGCCCGGTCGAGGCGGCTCACCGAACGCCGCGACTGTCAGGTAGGCCGCCACCATGAACCCCTGCAGATACACCTGCTGGCGTGGTCGCGCGGTGATGGCGACGAACACCATCGGGGCAAGGAAACCCATCACGGTGGGTGAGACCGCACCGCCATCCAGGTAGGCACAGACCGAAACGACCAACACGGACGCCACGGTCAGCGTCACCATGACGATCCGGCGAAAACGAGTGGCGACGGCCAGCCGCCGCGCGAGCACGACAAGGTACGCGCCGGAGCCGACCCCGGCGACGTACAGCGTGAGCATCGGGGAACGGTTGGGCTGGGACCACGTGCCGAGGCAGTAGACGCAGGCGAGCGCGAAGCTGACAATCGTGAGCACGCCAACGAGCAGCAGCTGACTGCTGCGGATAGGACGCTCGCTGCTCATGCCACTCACACCACCGCGATCGGCACGCCGACATCGCAGATGAGACTAACGCTGCGGCGACGTCCACGCCCGGGACTGAGATTCACGCGCGCCGCACGGTCCTGAGCGTCGGCTTACCGAACATCTGACCTGGCACGACGCCGACCTCCGCCAGGTCGACTGCGAGGCGCTCGTACTCCTGCTGCGCTGTCATGGGTTGACCGTAGCTTCGTGGCCGACCGCCGTGTGACGTCTGGGCCCCGCCGCACTGCTGGCGACGCACGCCACACGTGGTGAGATCAACTCGGCGATAACGGCGCCGATGTGGTCGTCATATTCGAATACGTTGCCGCGCCGTGGGCGCTCGTGTTGAGGGGGCGGGTACATGACCCAGCTAACGACCGACCGCACGGTCGGCGGCATTGTGCAGTGGTGGCGCGACCTGCGGATCATCGCCAAGGTCTCGGCGACCGTGCTGGTCGTCTCGATCTTCGCGGTGCTCGTGGCGGTGATGGCGTTCTCCCGTCTCGACCAGGTGAGCGACGAGACCGGCGTCGTGGACACGGGTGAGGCCAAGCAGTTGATTGTGGTCGTCCTCCTCGCCGGCCTGGTCGCGACCGCGACGCTCGTCTTGCTGGCTGCTGGCTGGCTGGCGCCCCGGCTACGGCAGATACGCGACGTGCTCGACAACGTGGCCGAGGGTGACCTGCGCCAATCGGTGCCCGTCAGCTCGGCCGACGAGGTCGGCGCCATCGCGATCGCGGCGAACCGTGCCATTGACCGCATCCGCGCCACGGTGGACACGGTCGCGAGCAGCGGCCGGATGCTGGCGATCTCGTCGGACAAGCTGGCCGGGTCCGCAGGAAAGATCACCTCGAAGGCGGACGAGACATCCACCCAGGCACACGTCCTGGCGACGGCCGCTCAGGACGTTTCACGCAACGTGCAGACCGTCGCCGCCGGCGCAGAGGAGATGCGCGCGGCAATCCGCGAGGTCTCGCTGTCGGCGGATGAGGCGGCGAAGGTGGCCAGCCAGGCGGTCGCCGCGGCATCGACGACGAACGCGACCGTGGCGAAGCTCGGGGACTCCTCCACCGAGATCGGCAACGTCGTCAAGGTCATCACGTCCATCGCTCAGCAGACCAACCTGCTGGCGCTCAACGCGACGATCGAGGCGGCCCGGGCCGGCGAGGCCGGAAAGGGCTTCGCGGTCGTGGCCAACGAGGTCAAGGACCTGGCGCAGGAGACGGCGACGGCGACCGAGGACATTTCGCGGCGGGTGGAGGCGATCCAGGCCGATACGCGCAGCGCGGTGGCCGCGATCGACACGATCGGTGCGATCATCGCGCGGATCAGCGACTACCAGACGACGATCGCCTCGGCGGTGGAGGAGCAGACGGCGACGACACGGGAGATGAGCCGCAACATCGGCGAGGCGGCAGCAGGCTCTGGCGAGATCTCCGAGAACGTCGCGAACGTCGCGCTCTCGGCGCAGGCGACGCGCGACGAGGTCGGCCAGGGGCGACAGTTGTCCGAGGATCTCGCCCGCATGGCCGCAGACCTTCGCGAACTGACGGCGGGCTTCCGCGTCTGACCGCGCCCGGCCCTCTCGCAGGCTCTACCCCGCCGCGATGATGTCCCACGCCCAGCACCGCGTCATCACGCTGCGGCAGAATGGTGCGCGGCGTGGGCATCCCCGTCCGCGGCGGCGGGCGGAGCGTCCCGACCGGCGGTCGCCTCGGCCTGACGGGTCGCACATGGCGCGATCGGCGGGAACGCCCGTCGGGCGGCACGGTCGAGGAGCGCGGCGGCGGGATCGCGGGCCACGACCGGAGAACGGAAGGGCCGGGATGGACAGCAGCCAGTGGGATGCCCGATACGCCGCAGCACCCGACCTCGTGTGGACGGCTGATCCGAACCGGTTCGTGGTCGAGGTGCTGACGGACCTGCCACCGGGTCGGGCGCTGGATCTCGCCGCCGGAGAGGGACGCAACGCGGTCTGGCTCGCACAGCAGGGCTGGCAGGTCACGGCGGTGGAGTTCTCCACCGTCGCGGTGGAGCGGGGACGCCGGCTGGCGGACCAGCGCGGGGTCACCGTGGAGTGGATCGTCGCCGATCTGCGGGCGTACGCGCCGCCCACCGACTCGTTCGACGCGGTGATCGTGGCCTACCTGCACCTGCCCGCCGCCGACCTCAGCCCCGTGCTGACCGCGGCCGGCGCGGCGCTCGCCCCGGGTGGCACCCTGCTGATCGTTGGCCACGACGTCGCCAATCTCACCGCCGGAGTCGGCGGCCCGCAGGATGCCGCCCTGCTCCACACGCCGGAGGCGATCGTCGCGCCGCTCGACGGACTCGACGTGACACGGGCCGCGACCGTCCGCCGGCCGGTGCGGGTCGGCGACGAGACGCGGCACGCCCTCGACACCGTCGTGGTGGCGGTCCGACCGTAAGTCCCGAAACGCCCGGTACCGTTATTGAATACGCCAAACCGCACGTGCGTCGCTAATGGCCTCTGCTCATCGCATCACGGTCCAATACAGCCACACATTCGTGCCCGTCGCCGGCAGTCATCGCGGACAGCGATGACATCGGCGCTGAGTGCAATTGGACGCGACAGGGCCACACTAACGTCGCCCTTCCGACAGTAGAACGACCGGGAAATAGCGGCGCGGCGCTACAGGAGGCCGAACATCCGCCCCTCATGCCACATCGATTACGACCGACCAACGGTCACCGTCCATCGTGCGCCGGATCTCCATCCAGGGTCGTCCGAACGTCTATCAGCGCTCCCGAAGCGCCGCCCTATTGTCTTGCCTAAGTGCTCGTTAACCATCCGTTAACCACGTTCCTTCGCGAAGGAAAGAGGTTGTTGTCCGGTTTGGAGTAACCGAGACCAATCTTCACAAAGTGTGTGGCGAAGTGCGCCACTGAAGGCGTTCACCCGGGAATGAGCAATAACCCCGGTGAGGGCCTCGGTACCGTGCGCGCTGCACGCGTCTTCAATCATCGGTCAGCTCGAACATCGGCAAGCGACCACTGAAGGGAAGAATTGTGGGCAGACGTCGAAATTCTATAGCAGCCGCAATCGCCGTGACGCTGGGGCTGGGTTTCCAACCCGCGTTCGTGGGCACCGCCCGGGCGGCGGCCCCCGCGGGTCAGGGGTTCACGCTCAACGCTGGTGACCTGAGGTTCATCCTCAAGCAGATCAAGATCGCCGAGGCGCACGCCACCAAGGAGGGCCCGAACGGGGAGGCCGTCGCGGGGCAGCCGCTCTTCGGCACCGGGACGAACCAGATCGCGAGCCCGCTCCTGCCGTACGGCCTGCGGACCGTGGACGGCACCTACAACAACGGCCAGCCCGGGCAGGCCGGCTTCGGTGCGACGTACCAGGTCTTCCCGCGGCACACGGCGCCGACGTTCCGCGACGCGGAGGACGCGAACATCCCCGGCATGGGCCCGGTCGGTCAGAACGACCCCGCGCTCGGCGTGACGACGTACAAGCAGAAAAAGGGCAACGTCGTCGACTCCCACCCGCGGGTGGTCAGCAACCTGATCGTCGACCAGACGGCCACGAACCCGGCCGCCGTCGCCGCGGCGGGCAAGCCCCACCGCAACCACAACCAGGACCCCAGCGCCGTACCGTGCACGACGCAGCCGAGCGGCGACACCCCCGGCTCGCCGGCGGGCTGCACGCCGGCCGGTAAGACGCTGATGATCCCCAACATCACCACGGACTTCGGCCTCTCCCCGCCGTACAACTCGTGGTTCACGCTCTTCGGTCAGTTCTTCGACCACGGCATCGACTCCACCGCCAAGGGCGGGGGCACGGTCTTCGTCCCGCTGAAGGCCGACGACCCGCTGATCGCCGGGCCCGACCACATCCTCGGCAACGGCGACGATCTGCCGCCGCAGGTGCGCTTCATGGTGCTCACCCGGACGAAGAACCAGCCCGGCCCGGACGGCAGGCTGGGCGATGACCCGGCGACCCCGGCCGACGAGAGCGCCGACGACGTCCAGGATGCGACGAACACGGACTCGGCCTGGGTCGACCAGAGCCAGACCTACAGCTCACACTCGTCCCACCAGGTCTTCCTGCGCGAATACGCCCGCAACACCGACGGTCGGACGGTCTCGACCGGCCACCTGCTCGAAGGCGCCGCGGGTGGCATGGCCAACTGGGCGCGGGTGAAGTGGCAGGCCGCGACGTTCCTGGGCATCGCGCTCACCGACGCCGACGTGCTGAACATCCCGATGCTCGCCACCGACCAGTACGGCCGCTACCTGCGTGGCCCCAACGGATACCCGCAGCTGGTCACCGCCGCGGGTCTCGTCGAGGGGAACCCGGCGACCCCGGTCGCCGTCCCCGCGAACGCGGCGCGGATCGGCATCGCCTTCCTCGACGACATCGCGCACAACGCGGTTCCGAAGCCGGGCCTCAACCCGGACGAGGACAACACGATCACCGGTCCGCACGGCAACCAGCCGGCCGGCACGTACGACGACGAGATGCTGGCCGAGCACTTCATCGCCGGTGACGGACGCGCCAACGAGAACATCGGGCTCACCGCCGTGCACCAGGTCTTCCACTCCGAGCACAACCGCCTGATCGGCAACATCAAGCAGCTGATCACTTCGCAGAACCTCGACGTGGAGGAATGGCAGTCGGAGACCGGCGCGGGCGGCTGGAACGGCGAGCGGCTGTTCCAGGCGGCACGCTTCGTCACCGAGATGGAATACCAGCACCTGGTGTTCGAGGAGTTCGCGCGCAAGGTGCAGCCCGGGATCAACCCGTTCAACGTCTTCACCCAGTCGTCTACCTCGATCGACCCGCAGGTCCGGGCGGAGTTCGCGCACGCGGTCTACCGGTTCGGGCACTCGATGTTGACCGACACCGTCGACCGCACCAACGCGGACGGTTCGAAGAACGACATCCCGCTGCTGGACGCCTTCCTGAACCCTCCGTCCTACTACGACGACGGCAAGGGCGGCCGGCTCAGCCCCGAGCAGGCGGCCGGCAGCATCGCGATGGGCATGACGGACCAGGTCGGCAACGAGCTCGACGAGTTCGTCACCGAGGCGCTGCGCAACAACCTGCTCGGGCTGCCGCTGGACCTGGCGACGCTGAACATCACGCGGGCCCGCGATGCCGGCATTCCGTCGCTGAACAACTTCCGTCGCCAGGTCCACAAGGCGACCAACGACAGCTCGATGCAGCCGTACTCCAGCTGGGTCGACTTTGGGCTGAGCCTCAAGCACCCGGAGTCGGTCATCAACTTCATGGCCGCGTACGGCCAGCACCCGAGCATCAAGAGCGCCAGCACGCTGCAGGGCAAGCGCGACGCGGCACGGGTGATCTACGAGAACGACCCGCTGCTCAACCCGGATACCCCGGAGGACGCGTACGAGTTCGTGCACAGCGCCACCGACGGCACGCCGGACGGCAACGGCGATAACTGGACCAACACCGCCGCGGGCGTGTCGCGGACCGGTGTCGACGAGATCGACCTGTGGGTCGGTGGGCTGGCGGAGTCGCAGAACCTCTTCGGCGGCCTGTTGGGCTCCACGTTCAACTACGTCTTCGAGCGGCAGATGACCGACCTGCAGGACGGCGACCGGCTCTACTACCTGACCCGTACCGCCGGGTTGAACCTGGCTTCGCAGCTCGAGGGCAACTCCTTCGCCGAACTGGTCATGCGCAACACCGACGCCAGCGCGCTGAAGGCCGACGTCTTCGGTACGGCGGACTGCGAGTTCGAGCTCGGCAACCTCGGCACGTCGGGTGCGATCCCGAACGACCCGGCCTCCGAGTGCGACGAGACAAAGCTGCTCATCCGGATGCCGGACGGCACGTTCCGCTACCGGCAGTCCAACTCGGTCGACCGGCCCGGGCTCAACGCCCAGAGCACGTTCAACGGAACCCCCGGTAACGACCGCATCTGGGGTGGCGTCGACAACGACACGTTCTGGGGTAACGCTGGCAACGACCGGATCGAAGGTAACGACGGCGCCGACACCGCGCTCGGCGGCGACGGCGACGACATCATCACCGACTCCGCCGGCGACGACGTGCCCAAGGGTGGCGACGGCAACGACGCCATCGACGGCGGCCCGGGCCTCGACATCATCATGAGCGGCAACGGGAAGGACTTCACCAACGGCGGCCTCAACGGCAACGAGACGATCTCGGGCGAGGGGGACGACTTCGCGCTGGCCGGCGACGGACCGGACACGGTGTTCGGCGGCGGCGGCGACGACTGGCAGGAGGGCGGCAACGCCAACGACCTGCTCCAGGGCGACAGCGGCGCGGTGTTCTTCGACGACCTCAACGACCCCGGGCACGACGTGCTCATCGGGGACAGCGGTGAGGACGACTACGACGCCGAGGGCGGTGACGACATCATGGTCGCCGGTCCCGGTATCGAACGGAACCATGGTGCCTTCGGGTTCGACTGGTCGACCCACGCCCGCGATCCGCAGGCGGCCAACTCCGACCTGACCATCGCGATCGCGGCGGGGCCGATCCAGCTCGCCGACCGTTACCTGCTCACCGAGGGGCTCTCCGGTTGGGACAGGGACGACATCCTGAAGGGTGACGACCTCGTACCCTCCGACCCGGACGCCGAGCTCGGCGGCGGCCCCGGCCGCAACAACCTCGACGCCGCGGGCATCGCCCGGATCAACGGGCTCGGCGCGCTGCTTCCGCCCGGCACGGGCTCGTGGGGCGAGGGCAACATCATCATCGGTGGTTCGGGCAGCGACGTGATCGAGGGTCGCGGCGCCAACGACATCATCGACGGGGACCGGTGGCTGAACGTGCGGCTCAG
Source organism: Micromonospora sp. NPDC049679 (assembly GCF_040659735.1). NCBI lineage: Bacteria > Bacillati > Actinomycetota > Actinomycetes > Micromonosporales > Micromonosporaceae > Micromonospora > Micromonospora sp. NPDC049679. The sequence goes on along the minus strand of NZ_JBFANZ010000049.1, from coordinate 7,554 downwards.
CGTGCGGACGAACCCCGCCGACCCGGCCACCGAGACCCGCAGCGCCAACAGCATGAACGAGCTGGCGGCGGACGTGTTCGCGGGCAACCTCAACCCGGGCAACATCGTGATCGTGCGGGAGATCCTCTCCAACCCCGGCGCGAACGACGTCGACACCGCCGTCTTCACCGGCGCGCGGGCCGACTACGACATCACGTACAACACGGGTTCGGTGACCGTGGCCCACGTCCGCAACGTGGCGGGGGTCGGGAACGGCGTCGACACGCTGCGGAACATCGAAAAGTTGCAGTTCACCGACCAGACGATGGAGCTGCGGTCTCCCGACGCTCCCACCATCGGCACGGCGACCGCCGGTGCCGGCCAGGCCACTGTCACCTGGACCGCTCCGGCTCCGAACGGCGGCCCGGCTGTCACCGGCTACGTCGTGCGGGTGGTCAACGACGCCGACGCCCAGGTGGGCGCCGTGCGCACGGCTCCGGCGAACGCCACCAGCCTGGTCGTCACCGGACTGACCAACGCCGTGCGGTACCGGTTGCAGGTCGCGGCGGTCAACGGCGTGGGAACGGGCGATTTCTCGGCCCTGTCCAACGCGGTTACTCCGCAGGCCGATGTCGTGGCCCCCGTGCTCTCGGCGAGGTTCCCCGGCATCAACTGGACCCGGGTCGGTGTCAGCGCGAACATCACCGGCACGTTCAGCGAGAACGTGCAGTTCGTGGACGGCACGACGGTCACGCTGCGGGAAACCGCGACCAACGCCCCGGTGCCGTCGGCGGTCACCTACGACGCGGGCACCCGGGTCGTCACCATCAACCCGAACGTCAACCTCAAGGCGGACACGAGATACACGGTCAGCCTGAGTAACGGGATCACGGACCTGGCGACGCCGGCTCCCAACGCGCTGGCCCCGGTGAGCTGGAGCTTCCTCAGCGGTCCGGAGCCGACGATCACGGCGCGGACCCCTGCGGTCGGTGCGACCGCGGTCCCGCGGGCGAACAACATCACCGCGACGTTCAGTGAGGCGGTCACCGGTGTCAGCGGCACGTCGGTGCAGCTTCAGCGGGTCACCGGCGGAGTGCTCATCCCGGCCGTGGTCTCGTACAACGCCACCACCCGCGTCGCCACGTTGAACCCGAACGCGAACCTGGCGGCACTGACCCAGTACCGGGTCGTCCTGACCGAAGGGATCAGGGACGTGGCGGGCAATCCGATCCAGCCCACCAGTTGGACCTTCACCACCGGTCCGTAGCCCCACGGCGGCACAGCCTGACGGCGACACAGACAGAGGCGCTCCGGACTTCCGTCCGGGGCGCCTCTGGTGTCGCGGAACAGTCGCGCGACAAGTTCATGCGTTCAGGCGATCAGTGCGTCGGCGGCCTTCTTGAGCGCGCTCGGCTCGGTCGGCTTGCGCGGCGCCTTCTCGCGCAGCTCGATCATGCGCGCGCCGATCTCCTGCAGTTGCTTGCGGCCGAGCCCCTCGCGGACCTTCGGGAACCAGTCCTGCTCCTCCTCGTCCATGTGGTGCGTGACGTTCTCGATCAACACCGTGGTCTTCGCGTCGAAGCGCTCGTCATCGGGCTTCATCGCGGCCAGCTCGGCACAGAGCACGTCGGCGACGTGGTGCTCCTCGTACGACTCCAGCACGTCGTCCTCAAGGTCGGGCAGGAGTTTGCGGACCTCCGGATACATGCACTCGTTCTCGATGTACGTGTGCACGGTCAGCCCTTCGAGAATCTGCTCGACGAGCTTCCCCTTGAGCTTCGCGTCCTGGCCGGCGTCCTGAAACGCCTTGAACAGGCGGCGCATCTCCTTGTGGTCTTCCTTCAGCAGAACAATCGCGTCGCTCGACACTGGTCACCCCCGCGGATAGGTCGTGGCCGGGCCCTACCCCAGGGGAAGAATTCACAAACACCGCTCCGGCGAGCCCCGCGCGGCTCGCCGCGCACCCGACGACGGCCCCGCGCACCCGCCTGCTGAGCCCCGCGGGCCGCGGCGGCAGCGTGGCCGGCGGTGGGCGCGGACGGTCAGAGGACGTTGAAGAGCACGACCAGGATCGCGGTGATAAGCAGAGAAACCAGGATCGATCCAGCGCATCCCAGACGGTTGGAGAAGAAAACAAACACGTTTCCTCATCTTCCTATGCGATGTGGTCGTTCTACTTTCCGGTATCGGGCGCGCCTTTCCTACTACCCGAGGTGGCCCGAGGGCACACGCGATCGCGGTTGTTTGTCGCCGCCCGCGTCACCTGGCGACGAGCACACCTTCCCGGCCGATTCTTCACACCCACACCCCTGACCTGCCGATGTCACCAAGGGTGACCGGTCACGGCGCGGCCGGCCCTGATCTCGACACGCAGGAGGAGTTGTGACGCTCGCGCGACGGCAGATGCTGACGAAAGCCGCTTCGGCTCTCCTCGGCGCGGGTACGGCCGGCGGCGTCAAAATGGCCCACGACGCCATCACCGCGTATGACCCACTCCCCTTCTACGGCGGTTACGCGTCCCCGATCCACGGGGACAGAAAGACGCCCCCGAGGTCGCCGGCGGTAGACGTGATCTGGAGTGTGGACACGGCCAACAAACTGGTCGCGCTCACCTTCGACGACGGGCCGAAACCCAACTGGACGCCCGAGGTCCTGTCGATTCTGGAGCAGACGCGCACCCGCGCCACCTTCTTCATGGTTGGCGCCAACGCGCGTGATCACGGCGCCATCGTCGCCGGCCGGCTCGGCCAACACGAGGTGGGCAACCACACCTGGCGGCATCAGGACCTCGCGCGTCTGACCTTCGAAGAAGCGTACGAGACGCTGAAGCGCACACACGAGCATCTCACGAAGCTGTGGGGCCGGGAGCCGACCCTGCTCCGCCCCCCGTACGGGCATCTCGCCGGCAGCACCCTGCTCGCCGCGAACGAACTCGGATACCGGGTCGTGCTGTGGAACCGGCAGATGCTCGAGTCGCAGTACACGTCGAACCCGCGCGGCCTGGTGGACTACATCGTCACCTCCTGCGCGCCCGGGACGATTCTGCTCGCGCACGACACGGGTCCCGCGGACCGCCTCGTGGCGATTCGCGCGCTCCCCGAGGTGGTCCGCGGCCTCCGCGCGGAGGGCTTCGAGTTCGTCACGGTCTCGGAGTTGTTGGCGGAACAGGACTAGCAGAGCGCGCCGCACGACGGTCCTTCGGTACGCCGACGACGGACCGCGGGGCGGTCTGTCTGTACTGTGGACGGACGAGCCGATTCCGGTGGCACCACTGGACTACGGCTCTTTTGGTGATCACTAGGATCTGCGCCGTGATGACCAGACGACGGGCTACTGCGGTCCTCTTAGGACTGCTGGCCGCCCTTTCGCCACTCGGCATTTCCCCTGCCGCCGCCGACGAGACCACACCCAAGGAGCCACCCAAGGTCGAGCTGGTGCTCGACGTGAGCGGGTCGATGCGGGCCAACGACATCGAGGGGCGCAGCCGCATCTCCGTCGCGCAGCAGGCGTTCAACGACGTGGTGGACGCGCTTCCCGGTGAGACCCAGCTCGGCATCCGGGTGCTGGGCGCCACATACCCGGGCGACGACAAGGCCGTTGGCTGCCGGGACACGCAGCAGATCGTGCCGGTCGGTCCGGTCGACAAGGACCGCGCCAAGGCGGCGATCGCGACGCTGCGCCCGACCGGATTCACCCCCGTGGGGCTCGCACTGCGCGCCGCCGCGAAGGATCTCGGGACCGGCGAGACGACCCGACGCATCGTCCTCATCACCGACGGCGAGGACACCTGCGCGCCGCCCGATCCGTGCGAGGTGGCGCGCGAACTCGCGGCCCAGGGCACGCACCTGGTGGTCGACACGCTCGGCCTGGCGCCCGACGAGAAGGTACGACGGCAGCTTGTCTGCATCTCGTCGGCGACCGGTGGCTCGTACACGTCGGCGCAGAGCGCCGAGGAACTCACCGGCCGGCTGAAGCAGTTGGTCGACCGCGCCAAGGACACGTACGCCCAGACACCGGCGCTGGTCAAGGGCTCGGAGGATTGCGCGAAGGCCCCGCTGCTGTCGCCGGGCGTCTACACCGACCGGGAGCGGTTCGAGGAGCACCGCTGGTACCGGGTCCCGGTCCGCTCCGGCCAGGAGTTGAGGGCGTCGGCCAGCATCGCACTCGACCGTCCGGTCAACCGGAACTACGGCGTGCTCCTTCGCGCGACCGCCGCCGACGGACGGGAACTCGTGCGGGGCACGGATGCCGGTAGCGGCCGCACCGACGTCCTCTCCACCGGATTGCGCTGGGCGCCGCCCGGTGCCGCGCCGTCCCCGAACGCCTCCGCGTCCGCGGCCGACGCGGGCGGCGTCTGCCTCGTGATCAGCAATTCCTTCTCCGCCCGCACCACGGCCGGTCAGAGCCCGGGAATGCCGGTGGAACTGACGATCGACGTCGTCGCCGCCTCCCCCGCGCCGGACAGTCCCGGTCTCGGGCGGGGCTGGCTGCTGCTGATCGTGCTGACCGTCGCCGGGCTGCTCACCGGGGTGCTCGCCGGCTGGCTGACCCGCTGGTGGGTCGCGACCTGGAGGGAGAACTGATGGGGACGAGCGTGATCCGTCGAGCCGCGGCCGTTATGACCGGCGTCAGTCTCGCGCTGCTGCCGGTCGGCGCCGCCACCGCCGACCCGGCGTCGCCGACCCCGTCGCCCGGGGCGGTGACGGTGACCAAGGCCGGCGCGTCGTTCCTGACCGCCACGTCCGTCGCGGCGGGGGTGCCCGTGAAGCTGACCGGGTCGACCGGCGACTACCTCTACTGGTCCTTCACCGCGTCCGCCGGAGAGGTCAACGATGTCGCGGCGAGCGTGACGTTGCCGAGCCGGCACACGGGTTCGACCTGGACGATCGACGTCTTCGACGGCCTAAGGCGCCGTCAGGCGTGCACGGCGGGCTCCCAGAGTCCGACGGTCACGGGTGCGCAGACCACGGCGAGCCTCGGCTGCACCCTGCGCCGGGTCCGTCCGTGGGCCGAACCGTGGTCCGGCGATCCGCTCCCGGGCACCTATTACGTGCGGCTCTCCGTCGTGGATCTGCCCGAGCAGGACCTTGGTCTCCCGATTCAGGTGGAGATGATGATCTCCGCCACGGCGGACGGCGACGGGCAACCGGAGGACGGCGACCTGAAGGCGCCGCTCGTACCGACCGTCGCCTCCGGCACGGTCCTGGCGGCGGACGCCTCCCCGCCCGGGGTGGAGCAGGAAGACGAGCAGGGCTGGTTCCCGGACTTCTCGTCGCGTTGGATCTGGACCGCGGCCGGCGGGATCCTCGCCGCCGTCGGGGGTGTCGTCGGCTTCGGCCTGACCCGGCGGCCGCGTCGGGGTACCGCCTAGCGACAGCGCGACCGTGGCGTCGCCCCACCCCCGTGGAGGGCGGCGTCACGGCGCGCGGGGTCTGTCGGCCGCCTCGGCGGGCGGCACCTGAGAGCCCGTTCCGTCGGCTCCCGCGACCACCGTCCCTTCCCGGCCCGGACGGCGCCTCCGGCGTGCACTGGCCGGCGCTATTCCGATTACCCATCGCTACCCGTTTTGCGTGATTTGCAACACTTCTTGGATTTTTCCCTTAACTTTCTCTTATGACCGCCTGCGGGTGTCGTGGGCGATATAAGGCACGGGGGATGTATCCATGATCCACACGGAGGCCTCGCTCAGCCGGGGCAAGCAGGGGTCCAGATGGGCGCTGCTGAGCGTCACGGCGCTCGTGACGATGATGATCAGCATGGGGGTGGGCACACCGGGTCTGGCCGCCCCCGCGACGCCGGACGCCGGCGGTTCCACGACCCGAGCCGACGTGGGTATCCGCGCGGCCACGCCGGAGAACACCGGTGCGGACGCCACGCGGGCGAAGACCGACCGGAACGCCACCGCGGACAAGACAGCCGACAAGGCCACTCGTACGGCGGACGCCACGGCCGCCGCCCCGACCGGCAAGGCGGCGCCCTCCGCCAGCCCGAGTCCGGCCCCGTCCGCATCGAAGAGTGTCGCGAAGCGCGAGGCGCGGGTCCAGGTGGAAGCACCGGTCACCGCGGCCTCGACCGACCCCCAGACCATCACCTTCCCGCCGCAGGCCGACCTGCCAATGGGTACGACCGGCCGCACCCTCAACGCGACCGCTGAGTCCGGCCTGCCCGTGTCGTACACGAGCACGACAATGGCGGTCTGCACGGTGACGGCGGGTGGCGTCGTGACGCCGGTGCACGTCGGTACCTGCACCATCGAGGCCGACCAAGCCGGCAACGGTACGTGGGCGCCCGCGCCGACGGCGCCGGGCAGCTTCCCGGTCGTCAAGGGAGATCAGACGATCAGCTTCCCCGCGCCGGGTGGCGTGGCAATGGGCACGAGCGCCTCACTCGACGCGACCGCCTCGTCCGGCCTGGCCGTGGCCTACACGAGCACCACGACGGCGGTCTGCACCGTCACGCAGGAGGGCGTCGTGACCCCGGTCCAGGTCGGCACCTGCACCATCCAGGCCGAGCAGGACGGCGACCCGGACTGGAATGCGGCAACGGCAACGTCCGCGAACTTCGCCATCACGAAGGGGACGCAGACGATCACGTTCGGGCCGCTGAGCGACAAGCTGGTCACGGACGCGGCCTTCACCGTCACCGCCGCCACGTCGGCCCCCGGCCTGTCGGTGACCTTCAGCAGCACCGACGAGGCCGTCTGCACCGTCGCGGACGGCACCGTCACGCTGGTCGCCGCCGGCACCTGCGCCATCAAGGCCGAGCAGCCCGGCGACGCGAACTGGAAGACGGCGACGCCCGTCACTCAGACCTTCCAGGTCAACAGGCTCGCACAGTCGATCACGTTCGGGCCGCTGGCCGACGTCGCGATCGGGGCCAGTCCGCTCACCCTCGGCGCCACCGCCTCCTCCGGCCAGGCGGTCGTCCTCACCAGCACCACCACGCCGGTCTGCACCATCGCCGGGAACACCGTCACGCTGGTCGCGGCCGGCACCTGCACCATCAAGGCGGAACAGGCCGGCAACGCCACGTACGCGCCGGCCGAGCCGATCAGCCGATCCTTCACCGTGGTGGGCGACCCACAGACGATCACCTTCGGACCGCTGGCCGACGTGTCGTTCACCGGCGGACCCGTCACCCTGACCGCTACCGCCTCGTCCGGCCTGGCGGTGAGCTACACGAGCGCGACCACCGGTGTCTGCACGGTCGCCAGCGACAAGGTCACCCTGGTCGCCACCGGTACCTGCGCCATCCAGGCGGATCAGGCCGGCGACGGGACCTACCGGGCCGCGGAGAGCGTCACCCGGTCGTTCACCGTCACTCCGGCGACGCAGACCATCACGTTCCCGGAACTGGCCGACGTGGCGATGACGGCGAGCCCGGTCGCGCTGAACGCGACCGCGTCATCAGGGCTGCCGGTGACCTACACCAGCACCAACCCGGAGGTCTGCGAGATCACCGGCGCGCTGCCCAGCGGGGTACGCGGCGCCACCGCTACGAGCACGGTGACGCTCAACGGGCCGGGCACCTGCACCATCGAGGCCAGGCAGAGCGGCAATGCCAACTACCAGGCGG